>JBBTCX010000215.1:0-28556 GCA_038043045.1 Planctomycetota bacterium
GCCAGACCCTCGCCGCCTAAATCAAAACGCGAGAACGGCCTTTTTCAGGGACGACCAAATAAGATCAGTCGATTGAACTTGTTTGTCGATGCTCAGCAATTCAAGACCGGCAAATCAAGGAATTGCAAACCCATTCTGAAACCCGGCCACGTCAAGTAGATCAATGTGCTCGTCCGCGTTGAAATCACCGAGGTCACAGTTGGGATCTGAGATTGCATTCGGACCAAGGAAGCACTCCAGGAGCAATCCGTGATCGCTGAGGTCAACATCTAAGTCGCGGTCGAGGTCTCCGAGCGTGGCACAACCTACGTCACAAAGCGATTGATCGCCCTGATACCGACCGTTGATCAATCGGCAATCCCCGCTAAACACGTCGGGCACGCAAACCCCGATCACGAAGCAACAGGCCCCGATGGCCGTGCACCCGGCATCGTTGACCGGCATTCCCGGCGGCGTTCCCAGACATTCGTCAACACAATCGAGAATCCCGTCTGAATCACCGTCGACATCGGCCACTCCACATCCGCAGAATCCCGGCATCGACTTCTTCGGATCATCAGGACATCCATCGGCGGAATTACAAACCCCATCGCCATCGGTGTCGTCGGGATTGTCGTCCGGGCAAAGATCATCCGAGTCACAAACGCCGTCACGGTCGCGGTCATCGAGTCGATCGCGCGGACACGGATCGTCCGACGTGCATTGGCCGTCACCGTCAGGATCATCGGGGTTATCGCGTGGACATGGATCAAGACAATTCTCCACGCCGTCGCCGTCGGAATCGATATCCGTGACTCCGCAACCGCAAATACCCGGGTCACTTTTGAGCGGATCGAGCGGGCAATGATCGGCACAGCCTGTCACTCCGTCATGATCGGGATCGGATGAACAACCCAGCCCAAACCCCAAAAAGTTGCCGTCGATCAAACCACAGTTCTGATCCGAAAGATTGGGAAGGCACACGCCGACCGAAAAGCAACACGCGCCGTGCAGTGTGCATCCATTCTCATCCACCGGCGACCCGATGGGGGTTTCCACGCAAAGGTCGCACGGATTGATCACGTCGTCATGGTCAGAGTCTGGTTGGCACGAGTCGGGGACGCCGTTCGTATCACAGTCCGGATCGCAATCCAACAGGCAATAAAACGGCCCACCCGGTGCACCGCCCTCGGCGTTGATTTCGCATTCGTCGGGAATCATGTTGGCGTTGCAATCCAAACTCGTTTGATTCGCAACGTCTTTGTCATCCATCACGCCGTTGCCGTTGCAGTCACTGGCGACCTCGAAAGCGCCCATGTCGACGATCGGCGGCGATCCGCTCCCCGTGTTCGGCACGTGCGAGTCCTCAAAGAACCGGGCTCGACGATCGAAGTCCACCGGCGTGAGCTCTTTTCGATCTCCGTCGCCGTCCAAATCGCCAAGATCCGCCGGAACTGCCGGGTTACGTCCCGCGTCGATGCAGGGCGATCCTTCGCCGATGCGAAGATCGTCATCCCGTGTGCCAAAAACGTCGTCCGCGCCGTCGGGATCGATCAAAAGCGGATCGCTTCCGATGTTGCCCATTCCGCCGAGCGATCCGGTCAATCCTTGAATGTCGCAGTAATTCACGGACGCTAAACCAAAAGCATCGGACCGAATCTGCGATATTTCCAATCGACCTTGGGCGTCCACATTGCCCCACAGCACGCAGTTGGCGATGACAGGCCTTGACCCCGCAGAGTTGCGAATTCCACCCGTCGTGATCGCGGCATTGCCCGAAATCGAGCAATTGACAATCCTGGGTTCCGCCGGAAGGTTGTTGCTGATCGCTCCTCCGCTATCCAAGGCCGTATTTCCGCTGAAAAGGGTGTTGACAAAAACCCCTCTTCCGCCTTCCACAAAAACACCGCCCCCGGATTCCGCGGAATTACCAAGAAACGCGCAGTTGAAGATGCGGGCGTCGCCTTTCAAATAGAGACCACCGCCCACCGCTTCCGCGCGGTTGTCCAATAAAACGCAGTCGACAACCGTTGGCGAACCTGAATCGATCAACATGCCGGCGCCGCGAAGCGTGTCGGTCTCTTCACCATCCGCATGACCGGCGGTGATGATAAAGCCGTCGATCACCGCACTGGGTCCGCGACCCGAACCGTCCACAACGTGATAGCTATTGTCGCATGTCGTGCTGCAAAGATTTCCGCAAATACAAACCGTTCGCCGGGCGCAGGTTCGGTCCCAGATGTCGTTACAACAAAACGGATCCTCCGCACAAACGGCGGCTTCGCATTCGGCATCGTCGCACCCTCGACCTGATCGAGCCCCACAACAGTTGCTCTCACCGCTCAACTCGTCATCATTGCCGTCCAAATCGCCGCTGAGATAGGTCAAGTTGATACGCGGGTTCCTTTGGTCCAAGTGGGTTTCACCGCCGGCAAATCCTCCGAGCAAACGAACCCCGTCGAGCAGATGAAACGATGCATCCCGTGAACCGCCGCTTACTGTAGGCGTGTATATCCCAGCAGCGACCCAGATTTCCGCGACAATGCTCTTATCTTGGCCCGCAGCGGTAAGCGCAGCCTGAAGGTCCGAAAAAGCACTCGTCCAACTAGACCCGTCGTTGGATCCAACCGCCCCCGCATCGACAAAAACGACGGTTCCTTGTCCGTAGACCCAGCTTGATAGACAACAAAGTGAAACTGTAAACAACCCATTGCATGATCTGCTCATGTGCATTGCTCAAACCTATTCAAAGAATCCGTTTGCCCCAATTCGTCCAAGGGCGTAGGCATAGCACTGGCGTCAATAGGAATGCCCCCCCGATAGACAACGTACCAAGCAGTCGGGAACCGTTCAATAGGCGCTTGTGCATTTGGCCGACTTGCAAGTTACAATGCGGACGTTACAGGCGTTTGTCGCGGGGTCTATTGTGCCTCAAGATCGTTACGGTCGGACCATCGATTACCTTCGGATTTCGCTCATTGACCATTGCAACTTGCGATGCGTCTACTGCATGCCGCTTCGAGGTCTGCGGTTTACGCCGTCGCATGAGTTGCTTTCCGCCGATGAATTGGCGTTGGTGGTCAAGGTGGCGGCGCGGGTCGGATTTCGCAAGATTCGCTTGACCGGTGGTGAACCCACCCTGCGAGCGGACTTGTTGGAAATCGTCTCAAAAATCCGCGAGATCGACGGAATCGTCGACTTGGGCATGACCACCAATGGCGTGCTTTTGCCCAAGTTGGCCGGCCCGTTGCGATCCGCAGGTCTCTCTCGTTTGAACATCCACGTCGATACCCTCGACCCAACGCATCTGAAACACGTGATGAGATTCGGCTCCTTGGAACAGATTTGGGAAGGGATCGAAGCGGCCGATCAAGCCGGTTTTCGACCGATCAAGATCAACGCGGTTGTTGTACGCGATTACAATGAACATGACGTGGTCGATCTTGCGCGTCTCACGCTGGAGCGCGATTGGCATGTTCGTTTTATTGAGTTGATGCCCCTGGGTGGGGGGGAATGCGCGCAACTGTCGCTAAGCCAATTCGTCCCTTCATCGGAAACGCGAACGAAAATCGAAACCGAATTGGGGGTGTTGACGGAATTGCCCGCGACTCATCCTTCCGACGAATCACGAAACTTCCGTTTGCCGAAAGCCAAAGGCGTCGTAGGGTTCATCTCTCCCGTTAGCGAGCCTTATTGTGGAACCTGCAACCGGATGCGCCTCACTCCGGACGGGAAATTTCACCTTTGCCTACTCAACGACGACGAACTTGATGTGAAAACCGCTCTTCGAAACGGCGGGGGTGAATCGCATATCGAGCGAATCCTACTTCAAGCCATATCCATCAAGCCCACGGGTCATCGCCTGGAAGAAGGAATCTCCACCGAAAGACGGAGCATGTTCCAACTGGGCGGATGAAATCGCCGGAAACTCGAGTCAGCCATTCGCCTTAGTCGTCGTTTTTGTCCCGACCGCCTTTACGCTGGACGGCTTCTTCACGCATTTTTTGAATATCCGGATCCTCGATTCTGAATCCATATTCCTGAAGCTTGATAAAGTAGGCTCGAGCGGTTTCCCGGGCTTTTTCCCGATCCTGCTGAAGCGTGTCCAGCTCACGTTCCGATCGCAACCGATTCCCCGACGACCCCCCGCGCGAACCGCCACGACTTCCGCCCTGGTTCCGCTTTTCTTCAATTTCCTTCTCGATCCGCTCCGACTCCTTCAAGGAAGAATCGAAGGCGTGCCTCCATAACCGCAGCATTTCATCATCGGCCTCCGCACCGCCGAGAACTGACGCAACTTGAATGCTGTCTTCGTATTTCTTTACGGAATTGAGGCCCTTCAAATAGTCCGCTCGTTTGTCTCCCGGGGCGTTGCGAAGATCCAAGAGGGTTCCTCGCACTTCCCGAACCATTCCTTTTGCCAACTCCGCGCCGGCGGCTACGAACACCGAAGCATCGCTGAGCGGTTTTCCGTTGTATTTTCCGTCAGGAAATTTCTTCATCACCGCCAAGCATGCCTCCGAATAGGCCGCTGCGTTTTCGTTGGAGGCCTTTGAGGACTTCCTCAACGCTTTGGTCGCCTGCTCATACTGTCCCTCGCGAAGCAGCAATACGCCGTCCAAAAGAGTCAACTCTTCTTTTTTTGGCGTCGGATACTTTTTGAATTCTTCCGGTGCCAACAACTCTCCGATCCGCGCGCGAGCCGCCTTCACGTCTCCCAATTCAATTCGCCGGGCGATCCGGGCGACGTCCTGATCCGCCTTCGCCATGACGCCGATCAAGCTAAGTCCCGCCATCGAATCACCGGTCAATCGCAGAACTTCCACGGTGGCTTGCTTGACGTTTTTCAACCCAAACGAAACCGGTGTACCCGTGGCCGCAATCTTGGCTGAAAAAGTGCTCTCATCAAAATGACCTGTGATCCGCCGCTCATCGGTCAACAAAAGAACTTGATTCTCGCCGTCCGCCGTGGTTTCCAGCCTGGAAATATCCTCGAACGCCACGCTTATCGCACCGCTCGTTCCTTGAAATTTGGCCGACCCGGTCACTTCGGACAAAACCAAATGGCTTAAGTCAGAGTCAAACACCACCACCTTGCCGCTGACCGGTTCGATTTTCCGACCGGCCGTCTTGAAACCCACCGCATTCAATCCGTCAAAATCATATTCCGCATCCGTTCCGCCTTCCGGCTTGAAGCGAAACTTCTGACCCGCCTGCGCCGCCGCCAGCCGATTCCCGCCCTCCATGAAAAGGTGCGATCCGTCCTCACTCTTCATCACATAGGCGACCGATTGAACCGGTATGTCAAACACGCCGATCGGCGACTCCCACTTGATTTTCTCGGCACTGCTCGCTCCGAAAATGCGGTCGCCATTCGGGAAAAACAAGGCGTCTCGCTCTTTTTGCCGTCGAAACTCCGGTACGTCAATTCGCCCATCCGCATTCGTCAAGATTTCGATGAACGGCGTGTAATCCGTCCCGTCGGGAATCTTTTTGACCGCTAGCGCATTCTGAATCATCTCCCGGGTCAGTTTCGCCGGAACCAGCGCGCTGTAGTTGGCTCCGCCGGTGTCTTCACGATCCTCCGGCTTGGCCTTCAACGTAACTGTACCAATAAGAAACCCGTCAATATCCACCATCGGTCCGCCGCTGTTTCCTCGATTCGCGTTGACATCCGTGAAGATCAGCCGAACCCGGCCACCGGGACTTCTGGGAATCTCCAACGTATTTCCCTCGGAAACGGTCACCGGCGGATGCTTCTCATCCGATGCATTCGACCGCTGCGAATCTCCACCGGGAAAACCCAACGCCCAAGCCTTGATATTCGGTTGCAAACGGGACTCCGGCAAAAAGCGAAGATAATTGGGCGTCTTCAGCTTCTTCCCTTCGGATTCGAACGCTTGAAGAACGGCTTGATCCGCCGTTTCGTTTTGGTAGATCACCGTGGCATCGTATTTTTTTTCGTCGCCCGTCCCGGAATCTACAATCACCGACCAGGCCAGCTTTCCCCCCTTATAGTGGAACTCCTGCTTTTCCTGCGGAGATTTACCGTGAACCGGATCCACGACGTGATTGTTGGAGATCAGTAACCCCGTCCCGTTGATAAAAAACCCGGAACCGGACCCCAGCGGCCTATCACCCTTTTCGCGTTCCGATTGTGCCGTGAAAACCAGAACCGCCGATTTTTTGACCCGGTCCAGCGTATCCGGTTTCATGCTCTGGGCTTTGGCCGAGGCCGCGACCCCAACCAGAAACGCCAAACACCCAACCCAGGCGGTAACGCCTCGCCCGCCCGAATGGAAGGGGAATAGATCAATTCGAAATGCGCTCGTTCGTGCCAACCCGTTGGATCGGTTCATTCTCAGTGTCATGGTGATGTTTCCGTTTTTGGTTTGATCAAAAGAAAGCACAGCCCTCCCCCTTCCGCAACTTCGCAGCTAAGGCGGCCAATTTACAATCTCGGCAACCTATGGTAGGGTCTGGAGTTACGGGCTGTCAACCAGTTTTTGGCCGATCGCAAGGGTGCGATAGTGTAAGAAATGATCTGAGGATTTCTAACCATGCTCATCCGTCCGTCATTTCCTCCGCAATTTCCAACAACTTCGTCACTGTGTTCCAATTCCTCCCTGTCGTCGACACCTTGAGCGCCCGCTCCATGGCCGGAATGGACAGTTTGGACTTCCCAATCCCATCCGGGAAATAAACATACAACTCCTGCCCGGTTGCCTGAATCTCTTCCAGCCCTTTATTCACCAACAGCGCGTCAGCGATCGCCTGCTTGCTCGCTTCTCCCGCAAAGAATAAAACAAGCAATTGATTCGGCGGAAGATCACGACTCGCGAAAGGATTCTCTTCAATTACTTTCCTGAGCTCGGCCTCACTCCGAACGACAACCTGGGGTCGAAACCCAAACTGCTCTTCTATGCCATCTTCGATCTTGCCAGCCAACTTTGAAACATTCGCACTCTTGGCCCTGAAGACCACGTTGCCGCTCTGAATGTACGTCCGAACATCCGCGCAACCGACTTTTACAAAAATGGCTGAAAGGTCGGCCATCGGCAACTTATTCTTGCCCCCGACGTTGATCCCGCGCAGCAAAGCCACATAGATACCGCCTGGTTTCGATCGGGACGCTTTCAGTTTCGCACGTGCGGCCATCATGTCGCCATGATCCCCAGAACTGCGATGCGATCAACCCGCGTTTCGCTCTTGTCGATGCCCGATCGGGTGGCTGGTCTGCCCCGAGGCGAACAGGTTAAGTCGCAGGTCGGAACATCGACCCGACATCCTTCGCCATTCTTGTCTTCGACATTCTTCATTCTTTCCTACGCCCTGGCCAAGCCGCAATCGGTTTCCTTCAAACCCAGCGTGCCCGAGTGAAACGGCTCTATTACCCCTACCTTGAGATCAAACGTTTAAAACGCTAAACTGTAGTCAATATGGGCCTGACACACGTAACCGTCTCCCTGAAAGCTCTCGGTGCGGCTAACGGACCGTTCGAGGCCGAGTTCCTCGTTGACACGGGCGCAACCGACTCTCTTGCTCCGGGCGTGGAACTGCGAAAAATCGGCGTGAAACCCGTTGGAAAAATGGCCTACGAGTTGGCCGACGGCACGCTCCAAGAATACCAGTTCGGCCTCGTCGAGATTACCTTCATGGGCGAAATCACCGCTGGACGAGTGATTTTCGGCCCCGACAACGCTGAACCACTTCTTGGCGTCACGGCCCTGGAATCGGTAGGAATTACGGTCGATCCCGCCAACAAAACCCTCAAACGCCTCCCCGCGATCCCGCTGAAATAGGCAGGCGGAACCCACTGACCTGTGCACGATTCATTTACCAGTTGCTATGGGGAGTTTCCTGGTTAACCGCGGCGGAGTGCTCGGTCCAACACTCCCCAGAGGCCGGGCCGTGGGTCGGAACCGGTCAGCCCCCCGGCATGAACGGTCCCGCACCCAGGAATGACCCATGGGTTCTCGCACGAGTTGGAATCAGTTTTCATCGGGGAGTCGATCGGTTTCTTCCTCTTGGAGATCTTTCGCTTTGCAGATTTCGCGCGTCACGTTGGTGGCATAGGATCCGGCGGGAAGGGCAAAGCAGAGTCGGAGGAAAGGTCCGCGATCGTCGCGCCCTTCGTCGACGGCCGCTTCCTTCAGCGGAACCCGCAACGGTCGACGCCCACCTGCGACGGCCACCGCAAACCGCGATTGGATTTGGTCGCGAGTGATGTCCGCATCCATAAGAACTTGCGTCTCGATGCGACCCGGTTCGCCCACCGCATCCGACATTCGTGGTCCGAACAACGGCCCCGTGGGAGAAATTTCGAACGCGTCGCACCGAGGCTGCTCCGTTGCGGCGTCCTCGACGAGAAAGCACGCACCGTTTACATGCTTCCATGCCCAGTCGCCGGTCAAAAGTCGATCCAGCTTTTCCAGCCGCAGGGATAGCACTTGGTTGAACAACTCACTTTGAAACGCGGAGATGTACAGCTTTCGAAGGGTATGATCGACGGCTCGCCAAGCGCGCTGCGCATCCCCGCCTGTCTTGAGCATTTCCCGACCGACGCGTTGTTGTTCGCGAAATCCACCCGGCCAAGCCAACATGGCCCCGCGCAAGTCGCCGGCGTCAAAGAGTTCTCTCGCTTTTCGCACCTGCCCATGATCGAAAGAGCTGACTCGTCCGAGGATCAGGGCGATGGCTTCTTCATAATTTCCGCAAAGCACGGCCAGTCCAATGTTGGCGTTGTCACCTCGTGCACCGAATCTCTGCGGCCCGAAGTAATTAGGAACGCCGCGCTTCACCAGTCGATCCACTATGGCTCGTGCTCTTGGAAGCGTCCCTGCCGCAAAGTCTCGGACTTTCAAATCAAATCGATTTCCGGCCAAATGCCCAAGCTTGATCTTGTTGCCGTGTCGGTCCACGGAGAGGATTTTGATCCGGGAAACATCCAGGTTCCGTACCCGGTCCGGTTCCATATGTTCCACGCTCAACATTTGTCGAGTAATGCCGTGAGCGTCCTTCATTCCGGCGTAACCGATATCCCGAGGCTCACGACCGAGCGCATGGGCGACCATTTTGATCGCTGCGAGGGTGGTAAGTCCCTGCTTTTCAATGGTGAAGTAAATGTGCGTTCCTTGACCGCTCGCGGGATACAGCGGCATCTCTTCCACAACGAAGTCTTCGTTGTATCGCTTGATGACGCCGCCAATGCCGGGGAGATCGGCCGTTAGGAACGGTAGGGAATCGGTTGTTGTTGTCATATCTTTCGCATCGATCGTCGTTTCGCGGTATTACGCGGGTACGAAATAGAGGGTATCATGAAAAATCGCAAAGGACACCCGTTGAATTTGTGGCATCTAAGGATGGACCATGCTGACCAGCGACGAACTTGAGCGACTGACCGACGCAACCTGGGGGGACAATTCCATTTCCATGTCCCTCCACTGTGGCTGCTGCGGTTATAACTTGCGAACGCTTCCGTACGTCTATCAATGTCCGGAGTGCGGACGCGAGTATAGTGCTCGGCCTGATCGAATGCACGGGATTTTCTTTCCTGACCAGGCGAAATTTCCGTTCCTTGATCCATTCGCGTCCCTTGTCTCCACGGGTAGCGCTCTCATTCTCTTTGGGTTCGGCTCCGCATGGGGTCTGATGTCGCCCGCGCCGGTCGTACCTATTGGAGCTCCGCCGACAGCAACACCTCCGCCTCCACAACCGAGTGCGATCCTGATGACGATGGGTGCCGTCTTCGTCATGCTGGCGATCATCTATGCGGTTCGTGCCTGGCGCCGACTCTTTCTGTTTTATCGAGGCCGAAAGATTATCAGCCGCATGCACGCCGACGCCGCGTGACCTTTCGTTTATACTGTTCCACAAATGTCCGCTCGCTTTATCATCGGTCGTGCGGGGTGTGGAAAAACATTTCGCTGTCTTTCCGCAATCCGCGAGCGCGTTCGCATGGATCCGCTCGACGGTCCGGCGCTGGTATTCCTCGTTCCGGAACAAGCGGCCTTACAAATGGAGCGAACCATTCTCGCTCCGAATTTCCCGGCCAGCACCGCGCCGTCGAACCCGCATGGCGCCTTCCCTGCCGCTCACCGGGTTGAAGTGCTCTCCTTTCGTCGATTGGCCTATCGAATCCTCGATGCGCTGAACGTCAGCCATCGCCAACCGTTATCCGAAGCCGCTCGGGCCATGGTGATCCAACATCTTCTGAAACGGCGAACGTCGGAGCTGCAATACTATCGCCGCGTGGAACGGTTGGGTGGCACTCCTGAGCGGCTGGGAAACACCATCGCCGAGTTGATGGAAGAACTGATTACCCCCGACGAACTGTTCGCGGCGCCGGCGGACTCGAAATCAACCGATCCGGCCCACCGAGCGAAATTGCACGACCTCCGCATTATTTACACCGACTACCTTCGTTATCTCGGCGATACGCATCTCGATCCGGCGCAGTTTCTATCCATCGCCCGCGACCATCTTCCTCGATTTCGACGACTCCATGGCGCTGAAGTCTGGGTGGATGGATTCGCCTCATTCAGCGCGTTGGAACGTGAGACGCTCACCGCGATCGCGCAGCTCGCCGCCCACATGGAAATCACGGCCATGTTCGACCCGTCGCTTGCTGAGATTCCGCCGGGACGCCCTTATGCCGATGCCGAGACGCGCCTTTTCCACCGAACACATCAAACCTATTGGGAACTTCGGCATGCGGTTGAGCAACAAGGCATCCCACTTGCCCCGCCGATTCTCCTCGACCAAACGCCCATGCTGCGGTTTGCTCGAAATCGTTCCTTGTCGAAACTGGAAGCCTCGTTGTTTGAACGCGCCGAAGGTGAAAATGCCACACCAACCACTCCAGTGGAAGAACCCGGCGACCCGTCCAGCGTTCGTCTCCTTGCTCTTCCGAGTCGTCGCCTCGAAGTTGAATACGCCGTGGACTGTGTGTGCGAGTGGATCGCCGATCCCGGGCGAGACTATCGATACCGTGATATCGCCATCATCACCCGCGACCTGACTCCTTATCACGATCTCCTTTCCCAAGCTCTCCATGCCCGACGAATTCCTTTCTTCATCGATCGACGGAGGCTTATCGCCCACCATCCCGTGATTGAACTTCTTCGCTCCGCCGTCGCACTGGCCTCCGAAGACTTATCGATCGACTCCGTTCGCCTTGCACTGAAAACCGGTCTTTGGCCGTTGTCGTTCGAAGAATCCGACGAATTGGAAAACTACATTCTCGCCCATGGCCTATCCGGTCAGCAGATTTGGACCGCGAACGACTGGACCTTTCGACCCCGATCCAACTTCATCGCTGAAGATGAACCTCTGCGCCCAGACGAAACCGCCATGCTCCTTCGCGTCAATCTCGCTAGAAAATCTTTCTTATCTCCGCTGGGTCCGTGGTTAGAGTTTGCTTCGACCGAGCCCACGCCAAGGGGCCCATCTTGGGTGCGTGCTTTCATGGAACTCTTCAATCGCCTCCAAATCATTCAAACGCTTAACCGTTGGACCACCGAAGCCGATGACTCCGGTCACCTCGACGAAGCCGCCGAACATCGCCAGATTTACCCCGACATCATCGACTTTTTGGTTGCTCTTTCAGACGCCTTTGCCGATAGGCCTCTTACGCTAGATGATCTCGCCGGCGTACTCGAAAGCGGACTTTCGACACTCTCGCTTGGTCTCGCGCCGCCGATGGTTGACCAAGTGCTCGTTGGTTCCATCGATCGCAGTCGCCACCCGGACATCAAAGCCGCGGTGCTCATCGGATTCAACGAAGGAATCTTCCCTTCCATGCTCGCGGAAGACTCCATACTCAATGACGATGACCGCGAACTCCTCATCGCCGGAGGATTACCACTGCGAACCGCTCTGAAAGATGGAATCTGGAACGAACGACTCCTTTTTTACACGGCCGTCACCCGCGCCGCCGATGCCTTGGTTATCACCTACGCAACAGCGGATGAACAGAGTCGATCCCTGGCACCGTCGCCCTATGTCTCTGCGCTCAAAGCCGCCTGCCCGGGCCTTGTTGTCCATACCGCTCAAGAGGTTCACCAGGATCAAACCCGGAATCCAATTTGGACGCAACGCGACCTCGTATCTCGACTAGCGGTTG
Organism: Planctomycetota bacterium; assembly: GCA_038043045.1. Lineage (GTDB taxonomy): Bacteria > Planctomycetota > Phycisphaerae > UBA1845 > UBA1845 > JBBTCX01. Next base: position 12,104 of record JBBTCX010000215.1, read on the forward strand.
CGTTTCGCTCCCGCGTCAATTCGCCGAATGGCGGCGAGACTGCCCGCGACCCATGGAGCGGCCTATACGAACGTGCTAGACCCATGCTTACCAAAGACCCATTTGCACGACGTGTTTTTTCCGCGTTTGCGGAATCATCAAACCTTCGGCTGACCGGTCCCACTCTAGACGCCCTTTACCCCACAACCCTGCGCAGCAGCGTCTCCGAGCTGGAAACCGCCGCCGCCTGCCCCTTCCAACACTTCGCCAAGTACACGCTCAAGCTCCGCGAACGCGCCGTTTCCACCGTCGCCCCCGTCGATGTCGGCCAATGGCACCACGCGATCCTGGAGGATTTTTTCAAAAAAGCCGCGGAAAAAGGCCGCGAATGGACCGCCCTTTCCGATGCCGATCTCTTGAGCGAACTCGACCAAAGCCGCATTCACGTCGCCGAAACCCTTCCCGAAGATGGAACCCTCTCCACCGCCCGCGACGCCTATCTTATTCGCCGTTCGGCGGAACATCTCTCCCGCATCGTTCAGACCCAGCGCAACGCCGCCCGACGAGGGAAAGCAATCCCTCGCGCCGTCGAACTTCCCTTCGGCTTCGACGACCAGCCCGGTTCTCTTCCCACGCTTCGCCTCCACACGCCCAATGGCCGCCTCATCCACCTCCGCGGTTACATCGACCGTGTTGACCTCGCCGAACTCGGTGACGAACTCCTCGGCATCGTCGTCGATTACAAATGGACTCCCAACAAGCGACTCGACCTCTCCCGCGCCTACCACGGTCTCTCCCTCCAACTTCTCGCTTATCTACTTGTGCTCGCCGAATGCGGAAAAACGCTAGCCGGTCGACCGATTCGCCCAATCGCCGGCCTCTACGTCAGCTTGACACCCACCTACCAGCTTGTCCCCCATCCATCCCTCGCCAGCGACGAAATGGCCGCATCGCAAGGCGTTTTCAGGCCTCGTGGTCTAATCCGCTCTGAGGATATGACATCGCTTGACACAGAACTTGGCGAAGGGAAGCGATCTGAAATCTACGCGATCGCCCAGAAAAAAGACGGCGGCCTCAGCGATGTGGACCGCTCCGACGGCGCCGACTCCAACGCCTTCAACGCTCTTCTCACGCACACCAAGCACACACTAGGCCGCCTCGCCGACGGCATCCTCGACGGCGACGTCTCCGTTAACCCCTATCGCTTGGGCACGTTTTCCCCTTGCTCCTGGTGCCCGATGAAAAGCGTCTGCCGCTTCGACATGGGCCTCTTCGACATCCGCTTCCTCGACCCCCTCAAACGATCCGAAGTCTTCGCCAAACTGGCCGGTAAGAATGACGATCAATCGTAGGTCGGATCATCGCCCCGACAGCCCGCCGCCCCGTACCGTGACTGTCATGGAGCAGTCCTCTTCTATCCGAGCCGCGACCGTAAGGGAGCGGTAATAAGTGCCACCACATGCCACTGACCCCGTCAACCATCAGCGGGTGCCCCATCCTTGCCGAAGGCAAGGGTAGGGGACTGCCTTTGCTGGGTGCAACCCGGTCTGAAAAGCGATACCATTGTTCGAGAGAACAGGTATCTGGTAGAATGGACAGTGTCGTCAGATTACGGGGATTCAAATGCAGCGGCATGCTCTCATGGCCGCTTGCGAGAGGAAATGGACCTATGAATACAGAAAGGAAAATTTCGCAAAAACACATTCTGTCACTGTTGGGTGGTATCCTCGCGGCCACCTTCGCAGGCTGTTCAGGACAACCTGCGGCTACCGCCGGGGAAAAGCTCATTCGCGACAAGATTCAAGACCAAGCAGAAGGACGCATAAAGTTGGTCAGTTTCAGGAAGACGAATGGCCAGACGAGGGAGGCGTTTGGAATGCAGGAATACGTGATGGAATGGGAGGGGGAAATCGAATTCCTTCAGGATTGTCGCTGGGGGCCATTTGTGTACGGTACTTATACTTGGAGTGGCGACTTTCATACCGACATCTCAACCTCCCGAATAGGTTTCGGGGGAAGATTGGATGATGCGCGGATGGGGCAGAAAGTACGCCTTACGGGAAGTCTCACGTTTAGAAAAACAGAAAAAGGATGGCGCGGGGAAGATGGAAGAATCTATTGACCATCAACCTCAGCCAAGTGTGCAACGGGTGCCCCATCCTTGCCGAAGGCAAGGGTGGGGGACGACCTTTGCAGGACTCCACCCGGTCTACCTCCGCCGTGAGTCCTCTACACGATAGGAAAAACCCATCTGTTGCTCGTTATCCCTCGGAATCCAAATCCACCCAAACCATGTCATCGCGAATATCGGCTGGGTAGCCGCGGACCCTTGCTTGTGACGAATGAACGCAAACCCCCGTTCGAAGATCGAAGGGCCAGGAGTGCCAAGGACATGTCACCACATGATCCGCCACTTCGCCGCCTGACAAGTTACCCCCGGCATGTGGACACGTGTTGTCGATGACAAAAACTTCCGGCGGCGTATTCAACAGAAAAACAGCCAACTCTCGACCGTTGTGCTCCACAAACGTGCCGCCGTTAACTCGACATCGGCAGAGTGCAATGAGCGGTTCGAAGGGCATTACACGGTTCGACGGAGAAACGCCTCCATCCGATCCAAACCTTCATCAATATGAGCACGATCACAAGCAAAGGACAATCGAACGTGAGCGTCCAATCCAAACCCCGCGCCGGGAACGACGGCGACTTGCCCCTCGGTCAGCAAACGCTGGGCAAACTCACCGGAACTTTTCACGCCGATTCGCCCATACGTGGCGGAAACATCGGGAAAGCAATAGAACGCTCCCGTTGGCCGCGGGCACCGAACTCCGGGCATGGACGACAACCGCTCCCACATATACTTCGCCCGGCGTTCGAACTCCGCCCGCATGACGCCCGCCGCATCCTGGCTCGATGTGAGCGCGGCGGCCAAGGCGTCCTGGGTAAACGTAGCCGCTCCGCTGGTCGTTTGGCTTTGCAGTTTCGCCATGGCGTCGATGACCTCGCGCGGACCGGCGGCAAAACCGACCCGCCATCCGGTCATGGAATAGGTCTTCGACCCCGCGTTGACCGTGATGGTATGGCTATAATTCGCCGGACTTGTCGCCGCAAAGCTCAGCGCCTGTTGCCCTCCGAAAACCAATTGGTCGTAGATTTCATCGGATAAGACCCACACGTCTCGATCCTGAAGAACAGAGGCCAACTCGCGCGTTTCTGGAGGACCATACGTCACGCCGCTCGGATTCGAAGGAGAATTGTAGATAAACAACTTGGTGCGTGGGGTCAGCGCCGAATGTAGCAATTCGGGCGTTAATTTGTAATCCCGCTCTTGAGGTCCCTGGACGAATACCGGCACGCCCCCGGCCAACTTCACAATCTCCGGATAACTCACCCAATAAGGAACGGGAATGACCACTTCATCACCGGGGTTGACCACGGCATGAACCGCCAAGTACACGGCCATTTTTCCGCCGGCCGTGACGATGACTTGTTCCGGTTGATACGCAAGGCTGTTTTCTCGGGCGAATTTTTCACAGACCGCGCGCTTCACAGCCGGATTTCCCGATGCTGGTTTGGAGTATTTGGTCCGCCCGGATTCTATGGCTTGGATGCCCGCACGCGCGATATGCGGCGGCGTTTCAAAATCCGGCTCGCCCGCGCCAAAGCTGATGACGTTGATTCCCGAAGCCTGCATCCGAGCGGCTTGAGCGGATACCGCCAGCGTGGACGATTCTTCCAACTCCACCACTCGCGTCGCCAGCTTGGGCATCAATCGCCTCGCCCCCTACCGAATATGAAGCACGGACGCGACGGCCTCCCCAATCCGCGCCGGGGAATCGACCACGGTCACTCCGGCTTCCTTGAGTGCGGCAATCTTTGAAGCAGCCGTGCCTTCCCCACCACTGATAATGGCACCGGCGTGTCCCATTCGCTTTCCCGGTGGAGCCGTCTGCCCGGCGATAAATGCCACAACGGGTTTGGTGATATGTCGCGCAATATGTTTGGCCGCCTCTTCTTCGTCACCCCCGCCGATTTCGCCAATGAGGATAACAGCGTTCGTCTCCGAATCTTTCTCGAAAAGGTCCAAGAGTTCAATGAAGTTCAGTCCCTTGACCGGGTCGCCGCCTATTCCAACACAGGTCGACTGGGCAATGGTCCGCGTCGTGCATTGCCAAACGGCTTCGTAAGTCAACGTCCCGCTTCGAGAGATCAACCCGACGCGCGGCTGACTCGGTCGACCCGGTTTGTGAATATAACCGGGCATGATTCCAATCTTGCATTGCCCCGGCGTGATGATTCCCGGGCAGTTGGGCCCAATCAAAAGCGTACCCTTTTCGTCCAGAAAATGTCGGACCTTTACCATGTCCAGGGTCGGAATGCCTTCGGTGATCAAGACGACCAACGAGCAACCGGCATCCGCCGCTTCCATCGCTGCTTCCGCCGCGAACGCCGCCGGAACGAAGATCATCGACACATCCGCACCCGTTGCGGCCACGGCATCGTGACATGTATTGAAAACCGGTAGTCCGTGTTCCGAATGGGTCCCTCCCTTTCCAGGAGAAACCCCCCCCACCATCCTAGTGCCGTATTCGAGGCAACCCGCGGTGTGAAACGACCCCGCCTTGCCGGTGATCCCCTGGCAAATCACGGTGGTCTCGTGGTTAATTAGAATGCTCATCCCTTTGAATTTCCCTTCCGACATTCATCCGCCGGAGTGCATGGTTCGAACCCAACAAGCCAAAAGGAGGAGATTCGCCGACCCCAATTCAACCGGTCTGCGTCCCTGTCTCCTCCGTCGAGTGGAGCAGTATCGCACGTGATCGAAATCTTGTCCACGATCCGATGGCTGGATCAGAACAACGTTGCTTTACGTGTTGAAATGCGTTTTGAATCACCTCGGGCCGGATGGAGAGACCGACGGCAAGTGTAGTCGCAGATTCTCGATCTCCTGCTGCGACTGGGTGGCGGCCAGTTCGGCGATGGCGGCGTTGTTTTCCGCGCGCTCCTTGGATTTTCGGGCGTCCTCGCGGAACAGTTTCGCTTCACGCCTTGCGACTTCCGATTCGTCGCGACCGATGCGGGCTTCCTCTTTGAATCGGGTAATCTCCGCGATGTACGATTCCGCAAGTTGACGCGCGTCCTGAATAGATCGAGAAGCAGCTTGAATGTCGTCGAATATCTGGCGCGACTGATCCCATTGTTGGTTGACCTCCGTGCTTAGGATCCCGGAGAGCTTTCGAATGCCCCGTTCGATTTCGTCCAATGCGGCGACGGCACGCTCGGGGACGATCGACGACCATTCGCCGTTGAGGCTCTTCTCATCCGGAGTACAGGAATTCAATTCCATATTCGAACTGGAAGCCGCAACCGAAGTGCCTAGTTCTACCGCATCCGGCGGCGTGGAATTTGAAGCAGAACTAAGTTCCACCGTCGCCGGGTGCGAATCGTCTGGAGACCTCTCCAGGCTCGGATCATGAGAAGGGTCGAATGGAGTCACATCTTGATTCATGTTGTTTGTCGTCATCGCAAATTGTCCTGATACGAGATCCGCCATGGATTCGACCGTGGAAGAGGTTAAATCGAGAAGCTCATCTAAGGTCGCCGCTTCTTCCGTGTAATCGTCAACCTCTTCCTCCTCGGAGACATCCGGTTCCAACGCCGCTTGAACTTCGGATATGGCGACGCCTGCCTGAATCGCGGCCCGAACAAGCTGCTCCGCCTCAGCACCAAGCAGTGTGGGAAATCCCTCCACGCAAAGTTGAGGAAATTCCCGATCAATCTGGTCCGCGACTTCGTGAACCAGCGGGTGGAGGGCATCAGCGATCACGCCGGCAAGATCGCGCTGATCGTCGGCCAAGGACGCCTCAGTCAATGAGTCGGACAAAATCGCGCCTTCTTCGGTCAGGCTTTGATGAACGGCCCGCAAGAGTTCCACTTCTGTTCTTAGAGACCGAAGCTGCTCCCAATCCGCGACCGTCACCGACGTGACCTGACCGCCGCGCGAAATAGTGTAGTGCAGAGGGAATGGCGCCGGTTGGATCGTGTTTTCGTCCATCGTCATCCATCTGCCCTGATGTGCGAAACGGTGCACGCTTTCACGCGTTCGGCATGAATGCACTTGCCCCAACATCGGGTGACCTCCATTTCGTCGGATGACGGTCGGGAGAACTTTGGTTGAGGCGTTCCCGGACGGGAACAAGTCGCGCCGGATCTTCCTTTTTGAATGGCGCACAAAGTTATCGGGGCTGAAAAGCGTGGTAGCACTCGCTCCGGTCCGATGGCTGACCTACGATGTGCCGCAGGCAATCTCAAGGTGTGTTGAGAATCGCACAAAGGCGAAACCCATGAAAAGACGAGCCCGTACCGTTGTGAATCATGCTCCCCGGCGGATCGGTTGTGGCCACCCTAACTCTGGTTTCCCTGGAACCTTCGAAACATGATCGACAAATCCGTTTCCGAACCCGACCAACGATTTCGCCGACACGAGCGAATTCGTCGTAAAGTGGAGTATGATCGCGTGTTCGCCCGGAAAAAGAGTCGATCCAATGAACTGTTCATCGTTTATGTGGCTCCGAACGAATGGAGTTGGCCGCGGCTGGGCGTGATCGTCGGCAAGCGCGTGGGCAACGCCGTTCGTCGCAATCGAGCCCGTCGCCGAATTCGTGAAGCCTTTCGTTTGATCAAGCACGAATTGCCCAAAAGCGTGGATGTTGTTTGCATTGCCAGCGCCCGTTGCGCACAAGGTCATGGATCGTTGGCGGAAAAGCTGAAGGAACTCGTGATGAGCGCGATGCGCCGTTAAGGGGAAACCGGAAGCGGAAAACAAACCTCGATCGATTCGAGCCCGGAATCCACATCCACCCGGCCAAACCGAGTCGTTTCCAGCGACCCGATGACTCGATATTCGCCGGAGTCGACGGATGGAGCATACTGAATCGGCGGCTCATCTGAACCGATTGGAACCAAACCGATCAACGTGACGTAGTCCACGCGAGTCTTCACTGGTCGGTTGGGACTCGACAAGGTCTCCGCAATCATCCTATGAGTTCGATCGCCGGTGTCATTCTCTGGCACAATCCCGTCACCCGAAACCCAAAAACGAACAATCCCGTCGTCGGTTGACTCATGACCGCTTGTGATGATTCCGATGCCATCCGAGAACCCGCCGCCGTACCACTCAATCTCCAATCCGAGGAACGGCGATGACTCTTCCGTCGAACGAGTCTTATCCTCGCACCAGTAATTCACCATGCGCGTGGCTTGAATCGCCACGTCTTGGTGAATCCAAATTTCCCCCTGAGCCACCGCCAGATACCGGATTCCCGCCACAGTGGTCTCGGCTTCAAGGACAAAGTTTCGTGGCCACCACTTATTCGGAATGACACCCGCTGACAGCGGCAATCGCACGTCGATGGGCGCCCCCAAGGAGGCTCCGGGAGGCGTGACATCGATACGACGATATTCCCCATTGTCTCCCAAATTGCGAAGGAACAATCGTACCGGTGCATTTCCGGGAATATTGACCGTCTGAATCTCCACGGGAAAAGTGGCACCCAAACGAGCAAACACATCTTCGGACGGTTCTGAAATGGAGAAACGTCGAATCTGTTGACCGGGACCAGGATTCCCCGACGGCTCCGGCGCGGTCACAAACACCATCCCCGGCGACCATACCGCCACCTGGGTCAATCCGTCCGAGATCACCCCCAGCACACGGTAACTCCCGGTGGCCGCGATTTCTGGAATCCCCAGCGTGATACGATCCCCCTGTCCGTCCACATCCTCCGAAAGAGCATTGACCAGCAGAATCTCATTGCCCTCTTGCGTGGTAAAAGTCGGACCGGGGTCGAGAAAAAGAGAAATCCGTGCATCGTTGTTGGTGTCCGAATCCTCCCATTGCACGGTCAAACTACCACCGACCTCGACGTTCACTTCCATCGCGGGTGCGGAAAGCAAGAGAGTGGGCGGATCATTCAAAGGGTCGGGCAAAATGCCCACGCCGCCAACCAAGCGAGCCGTTCCCCGCAGCCTCCCGTCGTCGATGGTTCCCACGAGATCATAACGTCCGGGTAGTAAACCGCGGATCACCAAGTCGGCCTTGTCTTGAGCGGCGCCATCAGGGTCCTCGGCAAGAACCGGACTAATCGGGAAGCGACCGAGGGGCGCGCCAAATGGATCAGCACTTTGCAATTCAAACGTGATCGTCGCGTTGTCGTCTTCGTCCTCATCGTCCCACGCCACTTCCAAAATACCGCCGTTTCGCAATTCAACGTTAGCAGTCGGAACGCGAATCACGAGAGACGGACCGGCGTTGTCGGGATCGGCCTTGGCAACGACGATGCCCGGAGCCACCGATTCATCCGTGCGGTCGCCATCGATCATTCGAGCGACCACTTGATAGTCGCCGGGTGAAACCCCCTGAAGAATCGCCTCGAATTCGTCGTTGAGTCCGTCCAAAGCGGCCCCAATGGCCGGGCTGATAGTAACCTCTTCTCCCAACGCTTCTTGACTGCGAAGAACAATCTGGATGACTGTTCCAGGCGCGCCGCCATCATCGGTCCAAGCCACTTGAAACGTCGAACCGAGAGTCACGTCGACATCCCTTGATGGTTGAGTCAACACAATGACCGGTGGCGCCGCTTCCGGCGGAACAGGACGATCCGGCGGTTCATCCACGGGACCGGGGTCCGTCGGGGTAGGCGATGCTTGAACAAGGTATTCCGCCGGTCGGAGTGTGTCGAAATCCAACCCGAAAGTCCGAGTGGCCGAGGGCAACGCCCGTCCTTGAGAATCGACCCCGAAAATCTCCACGACATTGGCCATTGATGGACTGCCAACGGTTGTCACCGTCTCGGGAAGGACGCGTACAAAGGCGAGATGAACGACGTTTTCGTCTTGGATGAAACGAAGGGTGACGTCAGCTCGAACGGGACTTTCGTTGCGTATCCGAGCTCGAACCGTATCAAGGTCTGGCGCACTTCCTCCGCCGTCCGGTTCCGGTGATGATCCGCCGGGAATCGTGACATCGCCTACCGACGGATCGCCGGTTCCTGCGGAATTATCGGAATTCGACGGATTCGTATCAACGTTGGGTGAAGCCGTGCTGTTATCATTCCCAATGGAAGAAACCGGAACATCCTGACAGCCCCAAAGTAGACCCAAGCCACCGGACAGGCACGCAACAATTAAGAGCTTTCTTCCGACACTGGTTAGACCCAAGGCCGTCGAGAATTCGCGCGGAGATTGTGTGGGGACCAGATTCACGCTCATCACCCAAAGTTACACGTCAGTCCAGATTGCTCTCATCACGATAGAGCATCTTCCCCCCGCGGATCCAACCCGCGCACGATCCGGCGATCTGCCCTTCGCCTAAGAAACCAACCTCCGTGTCTTTCTCTTAAAGGTTATACGGGCCTAAGTGGATAATCAACTTAAACGTCCTCCACAAAGAGAATGTGAAAAAGTTCACAAGTAATGAAGCGACATTTTATTTTGTGGTCAGATGGGCACATCCGATAACTGTGAATTACGGTCCAATAACTGAAAACGACCATCCGATAACTATATCATATTCCGTGTGTGGCGATGGGCTGGTCGCTACGATGAACCGTCATGAACTCCGGAGTTGCACGCCATTGTAGCGAACGAAGTTTCCAAAAATCAGATTGGAGAGTTTTGATTTGGACGGCCTTGGCCGCACTCGTGCTCGTCTTATTCCGGGTTCATGCCTTCGATGTTCCGCTAGAGCGCGACGAGGGGAACTACGCCTACATCGGTTCCCGACTGTTGGACGGTGATCGATTGTACACCGAAGTTTGGGATCATCAGCCGCCGGGAGTTTTCGTGCTCTTTGCGGCCGTCATCGCCGTTTGCGGGGATGCTCCGGTCGTATTCCGTATTCACGCGATTTGTTGGTCGGTCGCAACGCTCGTCTTGATCACAGGGTACTCTCTCGCGATCGGCGCACATCGGGCGACAACGATTTCGGGCGTTTTGCTGTGGGCGATCGTTTCCACGGATCCCGGAACGGCGGGAGACGGATGCAATCGTGAAATTTACATGAACACGCTCATCTTGGCCGCCTGGGTACTGGCCGCATGGATCGAATCTACAACACTCGAAGCGAAAAGAGTTGCGATCGGGTTTCCGCTTCAGCTCGCCACGTTCGGGGCCGGACTTTTGCTGGGGATTGCTTCGGTCATGAAGACGGTCGTTGCGGTTCACTGGTTGGTGCTCGTTTTGTGGCTGACGGTCGTGTTGTGGAAGCGATTCGATGTGGCAACGCGGTTTCGCTCGGTGTTGAAATCCGTCATTCTGTTTGGAGCCGGACCGGCGATGTTGTGGGGCGGGACCGCGCTGTATTTCGCGGGGACTTCGCGGTGGGATGTCTTTGTTGACTCGGTGTTTGCGTTCAATGTTGCGTATGCGGATCAAGATCGGGACGTGTGGTGGAGATTCGTAGAGTTCTTCACGACCCCGCGAGCGTCGAACATTTTCAGCAGCGCGCTTCCGTTGTGGATTTGCGGGCTTTTAGGCGTTTTCGGATTGGGTGTCAAAAGCTTGTCATGCGCACGGTCGAACCTAACTGTTTTGCTTGTGGGGTCGAGCTTTCTTGCAATCTGTTTGCCCGGTCAATTCTGGCCTCATTATTACTATCTCGCGATTTGTCCTGCGGTCCTATCAACAGCTTGGCTCGTGGGGACGTTGACGGATTGGGTCTCGAAAAGGACTGGAGTGCGGCAGGGTTTTGCGAGGGTTCTTGCAGCGGCGCCGGCGGTGGTGGTGGTTGGAGTCGTCTTGGTCGGTCAGACCGCGCACTATCTGTTGCAACCTCCACTAGGAATTACCGAGCGGCGTTACAGTTACAGCGCTCGTGATTTTTGGGCTCGAGCGCAGGGAGAAAATGTTCGAAGGGTCACCGATCCGGGTGATGAAATTTTCGTGTACGGAGATGATGCGTCCATTTACTATTATGCGCGACGAAAAGGGTCTTCCCGGTTCACGATGTTGACCGCGTTGCGCGAGCGTTATCCGGGGTATCAAGCCCGTCGCGAGATCATGTTGGCCGAGGTAAGAGACCGTAGGCCGCGATTGGTGCTCGTGGTGTTGGGTGAACCCACATTTCCGGAATGGGTGGAATTTTTGCATTCTCGTTACGACGCCGTCGGATTTGATTATCGCGATGGGCCGACGTTTGAAGCGGTGTTCATGGTCTTGGCGGATCGGGAGAGACCTATTGAGGCGATCGACTGGAATTGGGATCGATCGATGGTTGGGCCGTAGTGACGGAATGGCGAATGAAGAATCAAGAAGTGCGAATGGATTTCGTAGTTTGATGATTTGGTCATCTGGTGATTTGATAATCGGAGTGATAAAGCCGTTAGGTCGATGGGCGGCTGTGCAAGTGCTGTTGTGATCTGACTTGGAGTTGTGGGCTTGGTGCGCTCGACGAATGAATTGATGGCTGTGCTTTCGCAACGGCGCGAAGAGATTCGAGCGTTCGGCGTTCGGCGGTTGGCGCTGTTTGGGTCGTGGGTTCACGGAACGACCAACCCTGAAAGTGATGTCGATTTTCTGGTCGACCTGGAGAAAAAAACTTTTGACTCGTACATGGGGTTGAAGTTTTTTCTTGAGGACTTGGTGGGTCGTCGTGTAGACCTGGTTCTGGTCGACGGGATCAAGCCGAAGCTTCGCAAAGAGATTCTGGAAAGGGCGGTGGATGTCGAGGGGCAATGGGACTCTAATTCAACAATTGAGGTCATGAAGGAAGGATGAATTGGTTACGATGACAGATCTTGAGTTACAAGGCAAGTTTGACAAGTTGACAACTGATTTTGAAAAGGAGCGAGAGGACCGAAGGACGGAATCACAAAAGGAACGAGAAGAGCGCCGGTCCGATATTAAGGATTCTATCCGAGAATTGCGCAATCTGGTGTTTATTGCCGTCGGCCTGTTCGGCGCGGTTTCCGGGACGGGTGCGTTCCTATATATGCGCAGTTACGCAGAGACCCAAGCGGAGAAAATCGCGCAGGGCAAAATCAATGAAATCGTGGGCGGTGTTGAATTGGCAGAAAAGAATGCAAAAAAGGCGGCGGAGGACGCAGAGCAGGCATGGAAGGATGGTCGCGAGGATCTCGATAATCGTATTCACAAGCATAATAAAGAAATGAGAGATCTGAACGACAATGTAGACAAAGTATGGAGGGAACGTCGCGAAGAAATTGATAAGGGCCTTGATGGGCACGATCAGAAAGTAGTCAAGCTTTGCAATGACGTCAGAGAAGAAACGGCGAAGTTTTTCCAAGCTCGTAAGAATGAAATAAATAATGCGATTGACGAGACGAAGAATGCGGTGACTGAAGCGAGCGCCGCAACCAAAAAGGCATCTGACAGCGCTGACCAGTTCCGCGAAAAATGGGCAGGAGTAGAGAAGGAGATACTACAAAAACGGCAAGAAATGCAAAGGGAGATTGAAGCGGGAAAGTTGCCGATCGGTTCAATCAGTGCGTGGCACAAAGATTTGAATGGTGTGCCGAAGTTCTTGCCGGACGGTTGGATTGAGTGCACTCAAAACGAGGATCGCACGGCCGTGATAAATGTTCCAGGTAGCCCTCTCAATGGCATTAAGGTCCCTGACCTAAACCAAACGCCTGTGAACGGGTATCAAGGCGGAGGCCGTTTTCTGCGCGGCGGGACCTCATCTGGGGTGTTTCAGGACGCGACGGCGCACGTTCTGAACACCTTTCTGGAACGGGGGTTCGGCGGGTCAGGCGCCAGCGACGAGGCACTGCTAACCTTTAATCACGACGGAGCAATTAGCCGGTCCTTCACGAGATTTGGGATGGCTCGCACGATAATTGAGCCCAACTACCCCCAGGGCTTCGGTTACTCGCGCCCCGTTAACATGTCCGTCGTGTGGATCATGCGGGTGAAGTGAATTTGTAAGGGGTAGTTCGGTCGTCCCTACGGGACTGGAGAGGGAGGTCAACCCGTGTACCCAGCGTTGAAACGCTGGGCTAAGTTCATTTGGTCCCTGCGGGACCACGGGTTTGTTCATAGCAACGGAATCCGAGCGTTGGAACGCTGGGCTAATCTCGGATGTCCCTACGGGACAGCGGTGGGTCGTTTTGCGAGCGTCACGGTGGTGACAGTGGATGGCATTGATTTGTGGCGAACCCCCACCCTGGCCCTCCCCTTTGGAAGGGGGAGGGGAAGATTTTTTGGGGGCATGATTTCCAGGGACTGAAGTCCCTGGCAACGATCGTGCGCCCTCCGGGCGAAGAGGGTCGGGTCGATAGGCCGATCGACGAAACGGTTGCGCAACCCATTCAAGGTTGTGTCATTCAATGGCACTCAATTCCCAGGGTAGCCGCTGCGCGGCAACCCTGGGCTGAATGACGCAACGCCGTTGGCGTTGACCGTAATTTGAAACGCCGATGGCGTGGGTTGGAAATCCACACCGTGAACGGTGTGGCTCGGACCCGGCGACGCCGGGTTTGGTTGTGGCGGGTGGAACCCGCCCTACAATTTCCACACCGTGAACGGTGTGGCTCGGGGTGGCGGGGGCAGCCCTTGACGCTTCGTGTAAAGGGGAGGCCCGCGATCACACTCTACCGATACATCGTTGGGTTCCGTACAATGGACCATAGATGCCAACCAACGATTTATCCCCTGGCCCGGAAATTCGTGATTGCGGTTTGTATGTTCACATTCCGTTTTGTGAGACGAAGTGCGGGTATTGCGATTTTTTTTCCGTGGCTTTGAAAGGGCGAACCACGGGGCCGCTGGTGGAGAGGGTTTGTCGGGAATTGAAGGATCGAGTGGGGGGCTGCGATCATTGCGTGCGGACGGTGTTTTTCGGAGGAGGGACGCCGACGATTTTGCCGGTGGCGGAGCTTGCGAGAGTCCTTGAGACGGTCGCGGCGAATGTAGAAGTCGAGGAGTTGGCCGAGTTCACGGTGGAGGCGAACCCGGCCACCGTGGAGGAAGAGAAGGCGCGGTTGCTGGTGCAACATGGTGTCACTCGGGTGTCGATGGGCGCGCAGTCGTTTGATTGGGCGGAGTTGGCGGTGTTGGAAAGGTTGCACTCTCCGGATGATATTCCGTCTTCTGTAAATGTGTTGCGCCTGGCGGGAATACGAGAGATCAATCTCGACCTGATCTTCGGGATACCGGGACAGTCGTTGGAATCGTGGTTGCGGTCGTTGCGGCGGGCGATTGAATTGGGACCGGATCATATCGCGTGTTACGGGTTGACTTTCGAACCCAATACAGTGTTGACCGCGCAGATGCAGCGAGGTCGAGTGACGCCGTGCGACGAAGACCTTGAGGCCGAGATGTTTCTGGCGACGATCGATGTGCTGGGGGAAGCGGGGTATCGGCAATATGAAATCAGCAATTTCGCTCGGCCGGGATGTGAATCCAAGCACAATCTGATGTATTGGCGGAATGAACCGTATATCGGGGTTGGGCCGTCGGCTTGTGGATGTGTGGATGGGCGGCGATATAAAAACGTGGCCGACGTGGGGAATTATATTCGGTGGATGGATGAGCGTGGGAATGGGGAAGCGGACACCGAAAATTTGAGTGTGGAAGCCATTGCATTGGAAGCGGTGTTGATGCAACTGAGGTTGAACGAGGGGCTTTCGTTTGACTCCTTTCGCCGGATGACGGGGCTGAATTTTTTCGAGGTTTTTGGAGATGCGCCCGATCGGTTTGCGGCGGAAGGGTTGGTTGAATTGGACGATCGCCGCATGGCGTTGACTCGAAATGGGCGGTTGGTGGCGAATCGGGTGATGGGGGAGTTGGCTGGGGCGTTGAACATAGACGGAGGTTCGTGACAAATTCTTGTTTCGCCCTTTCAGGGCTGGGGTCTTCATGGGTTTCCATTTCCCAGGGCGTTGCCCTGGGCTTTCATGTTATGCCCTTGCAGGGCTTGGGGTTTGGGCCGCGATCGTTTCCCATGTGCGACGCGGCGGCGGCGTTGGATGTGGGACATGTGAACATCTCGGTTGGGTGACATTTCCGACTCAAGCCGATACGATGAATTTCTGGCACGGGGGTTGCTTGCCCTTGGTGTGGATTGGGATCAGAACAGGGGAGCGCCCCGATAGTTAGTTTCGAAGGGCCGCGCGGGCTCCCGGCAAGCCGGGTTTGAAATTCCCGCGGCTCGCTTGGGTTTGGGTACGCTCTCGTCGCAATGGCTCAGGCGCGACGGATGAAGTTTACTCCATTGTTGGTGGTTCATTATGGATTTTGATCTTCCAGAAGATTTGACGACGTTGCAAAACATGGCTCGAGAGTTCGCGGCGGAACACATTGCCCCTCATGCTCGGCAGTGGGACCGGGAGGCCGATATTCCGCGGTCGGTGGTGGCGAAATTGGCCGAGCTGGGTTTCTTGGGCATTTTTACGCCGACAGAATATGGCGGGTGCGGATTGGGCGATCTGGGCGCGGCGGTCATCATGGAAGAGATCGCTCGGCACTGTGGAGCGACGGCGCTGATGCTGGATGCGCATAACGCCCTGTGTTCGGCGCACATCATCCGGGCGGGATCGGAAGAGCAGAAAAGAAAGTACTTACCGAAGTTGGCCAAGGGGGAGTATCTCGGGGCATGGGGATTGTCCGAGCCGGGGTGCGGTAGTGACGCGTCGGCGCTAACGACCACCGCGGTGCTAGAGGGTGACGCGTGGGTGATCAACGGGGCGAAGCAGTGGATTACCAACGGTCATTATGCCGGGGTGTACGTGGTGATGGCCCGGACGAAACCGGAAGGCGGACCCAAGGGGATTAGCGCGATTCTTGTTGAACGTGACACGCCGGGTTTTGAAATCGGTCAGAAGGAAGACAAGTTCGGCATGCGCGGGTCGGACACGGTGGGCTTAACGTTTGACAACGTTCGCGTGCCGAAGAACCAACTTTGCGGGAAACTGAATGAAGGGTTCATCGATGCTATGAAGGTTCTGGAGCGCGGGCGGATCACAATCTCCGCCATTTCCATTGGATTGGGACGCGGAGCGCTGGAGGAATCGTTGAAATACTCGTTGCAACGCCACGCGTTTGGTAAGCCGATCTTCGATCATCAATCGATTCAGTTCATGCTTTCGGACATGGCCATCGATGTGGAAGCGGGTCGGTTGTTGACGCGGAAGGCGGCGATGCTTTCGGATCGAGGCGAACCGGCCAACGCAGACATTTCAATTGCGAAGCTGTTTACCAGCGAGATGGCCACCAAGGCGTGTATGAATGCGATTCAGATTCACGGAGGGATGGGGTATACGAAGGAAGTGCCGGTGGAGCGGTACCTGCGCGATGCGAAATTGTGTGAAATCGGCGAGGGATCGAGTCAGATTCAGCGAGTGATCATCGCGCGGGAATTGCTTGCGATTTAGGGATTCAACTTCAGGTGGGATATGGATTATGATTTTGACGACGATCATCGGATGTTGCGCGACTCGGTGAGAGAGTTTGCGTT
>JBBTCX010000216.1:0-1970 GCA_038043045.1 Planctomycetota bacterium
CGATGTCGGTTTCGGTATGAGTCGACCATCGGGCGATGTTGGCGGAGACGTTTCCCCCGGCGGTTGAGAATTCGCCCCCCGCATACAGCGCCGGCCCGCAGCCGTCAGCTGTAAGCGGATGTTGCGCGGCCTGTTACTTCAGTCCCAGCACCTTGCCGCCGGCAAAGAGACGAATTGCCTCCTTGAGGGGCCTAAGTTTCGTTTCGTCGCACTTGGCGGACTCAATCCAGGCGAAATACCGCCGGCGTTTCGAGGGCGCCAGCGCTTCGAAGCGGCGAAAGGCGCTGTTATTCGCCTTTGAATCCATTCTGGACAACACCGAAGTCCCGCAGGTCCACGTCTTGGTCTGTGTCCCAGTCGAAAATATGCCACGCGTCGACGTCGGGCTCAATGTCCGGCCCGCCGAATCGCATGAAGAACTCGTAGAGGTCATTCAAATCCACGCGACCGTCGGCTTCAAAATCGCCGGGAAGGCGCCTGATGCCGTGGGTCCAGCTAAAGCCTCCAGAGATCGCCAAAAAGCCCCCATTGGGCGACGGGAGGTTGGTTTGCCCGTAATCGTTTTGGCCCCAAGTAACGATAGAGCCGGCGCCTGTTCGTCCGAGGGTAAAATGTTCACCCGCCGCGACGGCGACGAACCCTGTATTGGGGGGAGGAACGTCAGTTTGTCCACAACAGTTCCAGCCCCAAGCCAAAATGCGCCCGTCTGCTTTGAGCCCGACGCTATGAAAGCGGCCGGCGGCAATCGCCGTGAAGCCCGTATTCGGTTCCGGCACATCGCATTGCCCTACATCGTAGGTGCTGGGTTGTGGCCCATTGCATCCCCAGGCGACGATCGACCCGTCAGACTTGAGGCCAAGGCTATGGGCATCTCCTCCTGCCATAGCAATGAAGTCCGTGTTAGGCGCGGGGACAATCGTCTGACCCTCCCGATTGAACCCCCAAGCCACGATCGATCCGTCTGCCTTCAGGGCGAGGTTGTGGGAATACCCCGCAGCGAGCCCAACAAAACCGAAATTGGGATTGGGAGCATTGCCCATGTTGCTGCCCCAACCGACAATGGAGCCGTCTGCCTTCAACGCAAGGCTATGCCAAAGACCCGCTGCGACATCCACGAAGCCGGTATTGGGTGATGGGGCATCGCTCTGACCAAAGTAATTGTCTCCCCAAGCGGCAATCGACCCATCTGCCCTCAAGGCTACACTGTGTTGTCCTCCACCGGAGATCACCACGAACCCAGCATTCGGGAAGGGAATATTCGCTTCCCCAAACAGATTCGATCCCCAGGCCACCACCGATCCGTCGTTCCTCAGGCCCAAGCTGTGCCAGCCGCCGGCCGAAACTGCCAGAAAGTTATTAGGAGGCGGTACGTCGGCTTGCCCATAGTCGTTCGCCCCCCAAACTACGACGGACCCGTCAGTCTTATGCCCCAAACTATGATACCATCCGGCGGTAATAGCTGTGAATCCCCTGTTCGGGAACGGAACCTCGGTCTGACCTGTGTCATTTCGCCCCCATGCAACGATCGAACCATCGTTCAAAAGACCCAAAGTGTGATCGTAGCTCGCGGCAATGGCCACAAAACCTGTGTTGGGCGGGGGGACGATAGTCTGCCCATGTTCGTTGGCACCCCAGGCGACGATGGAACCATCGGTCTTTAGGCCAACACTATGACGATACCCTGCGGATACGGCCACGAAGTCCTCATTTGGTGAAGGGACATTCGTTTGGCCTTGAACGTTGACTCCCCAGGCTACGATGCGCCCGTCGGCCTTGAGCCCCAAGCTATGGAGACCCCCAGCTGCAATTCCCGTGAATCCGGTGTTCGGCTCAGGAACGTCGCATTGACCGTAGTCCTGGTTGTACGGATCCAGCCCACCACAACCCCAGGCGACGATGGATCCGTCCGACTTGAGGCCTAGCAGGCTGTCGGACTTGAGGTCCGCGTCTTCGACGGGCTGATCCGTCTT
>JBBTCX010000217.1:0-25103 GCA_038043045.1 Planctomycetota bacterium
TGTGGCTCGGATGCGAGAGTCGCTCAAGGCGTTTGCTTGATCGTTATCGGGCCGAGAGTGACGGTTTCTGTCACGTGTTATTGACCTCCGACGAATCGCAACGGTAAGATGAAGGTGGGAAGGGGGGGAACCGTTCTTCGTCGTGAGACCATTTGGCCGACATAATAATCCTTGCCGCAGGACCCCTGCTCTAGGGCAGTGGCACAAAGGGCAGAGTCGCGCTGCTGCCTTTCTGACATGGGTCCTGGCACGTGCGGTCTTTGCCGGCGTGGGTCCTGATGTCATCGTTGGTGAAATCAACAACGTCGGAGACTACGCACGACTCGGTGACACCGCTGCATTGTCTATGGCGACCACGGCTTGTAATGCCGGGAATGAACCCATTTCGTGGGATCCACTTCCCAGCAATCAGCACCCCGTGATCGCACAGAACATGTACCGTTTGCTGGACGGACGATTGGTGCAAGTCGGGCAATCCTGGGTGAAGCACGGATTCGCCGCGCTTCAAGGGACGACTTGCTATGACGACTGCATACCGGCCGCTCCTGCTCTCGGCGCGCATTGTTCTGACCCTTATTCCGCCGGTCAGAATCAGGGACCGAATCTCGGTCCACGCTTTGAAATCAATCCCGCCACGGGGTTCTTCAGCGGGACTACGGCCAACAGCCACGCCGGACACTCCCACACGAACATCAGTCACGGATTACAGGTAAAGCACGCCGATTTAGGCAACTCCGGCGCACGATACTTTGTGGACGTGCAGTATCTAGCCGCGGACGACGCTTTTGTTGGAAACGGCAACAACAACGCTTCTTACCGAGAGGTGTCGGTCAGTGGCACGTCGGCGGATTGGGTTTTTGCCAACGTCGGTGGGACCGTTCGGCAGCAGCCCGCCTTATTCGCCTGGACCGGAGCGACAAGAACGATTCTCGATCGTTGGCCCGACGATGGCCGACTGATGGTGACACACCAAGTCACCAGTCTTCCCGGCGGTCTCTACCGTTACGATTACGCCGTCTACAACATGAACAATGAGCGCGGGGTGCGATCATTTTCTATTCCGATCGGTAACAGCGACATCAGCAACATCGGTTTCCACGCCGTTCTCTCTCACGATGAGGGATTCTCCAACGCTCCCTGGACGAATCAAATCGCCAATGGTCGAATCACCTGGTCGACCGAATCGTACCAAGACAACCCCAGTGCCAATGCGGTGCGCTGGGGAACGACGTACAACTTCTGGTTCGAGACGAATGTCAATGGAGTCCCTAGCTCCGCGACGCTGGAACGATTCAAACCAGGTTCAGGGAGTGTATTCGCAGTGGCACTGGTTCGCGCCCCTGTGGTCGGTGATTGCAACAACAATGGAACGCCGGATGATGAAGACATTTCCGGCGAAACGAGTTTGGATTGCAACGTCAATGGCCTGCCTGACGAGTGCGAGGCTCAGGGAAACGATTGCAACGGCAACAACATTCCCGACGATTGCGACCTCTCCACCGGTGGTACTTCGGATTGCAACGGGAACGGTATTCTCGACGTATGCGACATCGCTTCGGGTCAGGGCGGGGACTGCAACCTCAACACCATTCCCGACGAGTGTGAACTGGGCAACGATTGCAACGAGAATCAAATCCCGGATGATTGCGAACTGGTCGCCAACGACTGTGACGGCAATTTCGTGCCGGACGATTGCCAAGGGGACTGCGACTTCGACGGGATCATCGATCCGTGTGAAATGGGTCTCGATTGCAACGCCAACGGCGTACCCGATCTCTGCGATTCCCAAGGCTTCCCTGGTGGTCTCGTTGAACTCGCGTCGGGCGTGGTGAATCTTTCTATTCCGGACGGAAATCCCATGGGAATCTCCTCCACCCTATCCATTTCCGTTGGGGGCATCATCGCCGATCTCGATGTCGAGTTCGTGATTGACCACACCTGGGTCGGCGATTTGGTGATCTCCATTATGCACGACGAGACCGAAGTCGTGTTGTGGCGGCAAGCGTGCGTGTCATTAGATGACATTTTTGTGATTGTTGACGACGAAGGCGGGGCGTTGACCTGCGGTTCACCGACCACCGGCGTGATCCGCCCGACCTCCGCCGGTGGGGACCTTCTATCCACTTTCGACGGCGCCGAAGCTCGCGGAAATTGGACTTTGCACGTGAAAGACGTGGAATCGCCCGATTCCGGGTTCCTCACTCGATGGCGTCTCCGAATGACAACCGCCGCCATTGGGCCGACCAGTTTCGATTTGAACGCGAATGGGATTCCCGACGAATGCGAAGCCTGCCTGTCGGCGGTTGACTGTCTCGATGTCAATCCGTGCACGATCGATGGGTGCGGGCCGCTATTGTTGTGCGAGCACGCCGCGTTTCCATTCGGCGATGTCGACTTCACCGGTGTCGTGGACGTGGATGACCTGCTTTGCCTTTTCAACGGGTTCGTTGCCGTCGCGGATTGCGCCCGCGCGGACCTCTCTCCCTGTATCGGCGACGGGGTCATTGACGTGGACGACGTTATTTCCATGCTCGCCGCTTTCGTCGGCGTCGACATTTGCTGCGGTAATTGACCTGCGCCAATTCGATGCGGCCTCGTGGGGATTGGGTGGTCGTCGCAGGAAGTTTATCGCACGAGTTCCGCCATGGCTTCTTCCGCGGCGTGAACCGTGGCGTCGACGACTTCGTTTGTGTGGGCGAGAGAAAGGAACCAGGCTTCATATCCGCTCGGAGGAAGATGGACTCCGCGATTGAGCATGGCATGGAAAAACTTGGCGAAGGCGGAATGGTCGGCGTTTTTGGCGTCGTCGAAATTTTGAACCGGTCGATCGGAAAAGAACAGGGTGATCATGGATCCCGCGCGTTGAACGCGAGCAGGAACGCCGGTTTTTTCGATGATCGCTTGCAATCCGTTTTCGAGTCGGTCGCCGAGTGCTTCCAGTTTGCGATAAGCGTGATGATCTAGGAGTTCCAATGTGGCCAATCCCGCAGTCATCGCCACGGGATTTCCGGAAAGCGTACCGGCTTGGTAGACGGGACCGGAGGGAGAAATGAGGTCCATAAGCTCCGATCGGCCGGCGTAGGCTCCGACGGGAAAACCGCCGCCGATGATTTTTCCGAAGGTGTAGAGATCGGCGTCGATGTTCAATCGCTCTCGTGCGCCGCCGAAGGCAATGCGAAAACCGGTCATGACTTCATCGAAGATGAGTAGCGAGCCGTGTGCGTGAGCAATTATCCTGAGAAACGGTAGGAATCCGTCCTTCGGAGGGACGACGCCCATGTTTCCGGCGAAGGGTTCGATGATCACGGCGGCGATTTGCGATCCCCACTTTTGAAACAGCGATTCCACCGATTGTCGATCGTTGTAGACGGCTTGGAGGGTATCTTGGATCGCTCCATGAGTGACACCGGATGACGCTGGTAGACCGAGGGTGGCCGCTCCGGAGCCGGCCTGCACGAGAAGGGCGTCCGCGTGGCCATGATAGCCACCGTCGAATTTGATGATCTTGTCTCGCTTTGTCGCGGCGCGTGCCAGGCGTATGGCACTCATCACGGCTTCGGTGCCGGAATTCACGAAACGGATTTTTTCCAAGCCCGCAACCCTGGAGATGATCGTCTCGGCCAATTCGACTTCGGGAGGAGACGGTGTGCCGAAGCTCGTACCCTTGGACAACATTTCCGCGACTCGTTTGACGACGTTTGGATGGGCATGACCGACGATCGCCGCTCCCCAGGAGCCGATGTAATCGATTAGGGAGTTTCCTTCCACATCGATGAGATGGCATCCGTGTGCTTCGCGAATGACACGAGGTGTCCCTCCGACGCCTTGGAACGCGCGAACGGGCGAATTCACACCGCCGGGCAGCACTTTTCTTGCGCGATCGAACCAGTCTTGATTCAGTGACACCGGACGCTCAATTCACGGTTCGACCGGCAATTCCTGGCGGACGTGTCCTCGATTACGATTTCAACCACCTGGCGACTTCCTTTGCGAAATAGGTCAGGATGATATCCGCACCCGCGCGTTTGATGGCGGTCAAGGATTCGAGCACGGTGCGATGTTCGTCGAGCCAGCCGTTTTGGGCGGCGGCTTTGATCATCGCGTATTCGCCGCTGACCTGATAGGCGGCGAGGAAAATCGCGGGAAAGGAATCTCGCACGCGACGGATGACGTCCAGGTAGGGCAGGGCGGGTTTGACCATGACCATGTCGGCGCCTTCGGCGATGTCTTGTTCTACCTCGGCGAGCGCTTCGCGGGCGTTGGCGGGATCCATTTGATATCCGCGACGATCGCCGAATTGCGGTTTGGAATCCGCGGCTTCTCGAAACGGGCCGTAAAACGCGGAGGCGTACTTGGCCGAATAGGAAAGAATGCCAACCTGCTGACACTTCGCATCATCCAGGGCTGATCTTAATTTTTCGACCATTGCGTCCATCATGGCGCTGGGGGCGACGAAATCGGCTCCGGCGAGGGCGTGAGCAACGGCGATCTTGGCGAGAATCTCGCAGGTTTTGTCGTTGAGAACGGCTCCATCCTTGACGATTCCGCAGTGGCCATGGTCGGTGTATTGGCAAAGGCAGACATCAGTGAAGATGACAATATCTGGCACTATTTCTCGAATGCGGCGAATGGCCTGTGGGACGATGCCGTTTTCAGCGAAGGCCGTGGAACCGGATGGGTCTTTGGTTTTCGGGAGACCGAACAAGATGACCGCTCGAAGTTCGCGGCTTGCGATCTGTTCCATTTCGCTCGACAGGCCGTCCAAGGTGTGGCGGAATACGCCGGGCATCGATGACACTTCGCCCGCCTGAGCGGAATCCTCGACGACAAAGAGCGGCAGAATGAAATCGTCAGAGGAAAGCGTCGTTTCTCTGCGAAGGGCTCGAATGGACTCCGATCCACGTAGTCGGCGCAGCTTTCTTAAAGGCGGGGGGGTCATCACGTTTTCGCTCCCAGTCGATTGAATTGTTGAATCAACGCTTGGTAGAGACCGGCGGCGGAATGCGGTTGGGCGATGATGCTAACATTCAAGCCCGTTTTGCGCGCCGCTACGGCCGTGGTCGGACCGACACATCCGACGACGGCGTTTCCGATGTCGAGTTCGGCTTCGACAAAACCCGTCACGGCAGATGGGCTGAAGAACAACACGGCATCGACGCCGTCTTGGATGGTCCGGCACAGGGTTGCGCTTGGTCTAGCCGGGATCGTTTGATAGGCGACGACTTCGGTTACTCGTGCACCTTTTTCTCGAAGAGAGCGGCCCAAAGTTTCCAGGGTCAGGTTAGATTTCGGATAAAGGATTCGACGATTGCGAATGCCAGTGCTTGTCACGGAGATCGCCTCGGACAGTGATTTTCCGGTGAAATCCGGTGGAACAATATCTGCTCGGATTCCGTTTTTGGAAAGAGCCCTGGCCGTGGAGGTTCCTACTGCCGCCACTTTGCAACCGGCCAAGATCCGGGCGTCCAGATTCAACGCGGTCAATCTTTTCCAAAAGAATCGCACGGTGTTTTGTGAGGTGAAGATGACCCAATCGAATTCGTGCAGGTGGTGGATGGCCGCGTCGAGTTCGTCGGTTTGGTGCGGTGGGGCGATGCGAATGGTCGGGCAGGAAATGGCAGTTGCGCCCGCGGAATGAAGTCGGGCACACAGGGATCGAGAAGCAGCTAGTGGACGGGTCACGACGATTTTTTTTCCAAACAAGGGTCGATTTGTCGGCGACGGCGCGGATTGATCTGCTTGAGCGAATTGAGCGACTTCGCCAACGACCGTCACCATCGGCGCTTCCAAGCCGATTTTTCGCACGTTTTCGTCGATAGTTTCCAACGAACCGGTGACACAGCGTTGTCGCGGCGTTGTGGCCCATTCGACGCAGGCGACCGGTGTCGACGGAATTCGGCCCGCTTGCATTAGGCCACCGGCGATTTCTGAAAGCGCTTCTCGACCCATCATCACCACGATGGTATCAATCGCAGCCAGAGCTGTGAAATCGATGGGACGATGGGGGACGTCATGGCCCATTCGAGCGGTCATGACAACGAATGCTCGGACGAATCGGCGATCGGTCAGCGGAATTCCGACGGCGGAAGGAGCGGCGATGGCGCTGGTGACCCCGGGAATGACAACGCATGGCACTCCAGCGTTTGTGCAGGCTTCGCGCTCTTCGTATCCGCGCCCGAAGACATAGGGATCGCCACCCTTGAGGCGTACGACCGACTTGCCCGCGCGTGCCCGGTCAATCAATAGTTCGCAAATGTCCTCTTGTTTCAACGTGTGGTTGCCCGGTCCTTTTCCGACGTAGACCACCTCGGCGTTTTCGCGGATATACGAAAGCTGCTCCGGTTCGATCAACCGGTCGCACGCGATCACGTCGGCCTTTTGGAGGAGGTGGCGTCCACGGACGGTGATGAGCTCCGGGTCACCCGGGCCTGCGCCGACGAGATAGACTGTGCCACGTTTCGGGGTCATTCGATGAATACTCTTCCTTCGGCAATCAACCGATCTACGCCCACACCAATCATCCCTATGAGCTGGAACAAGGACGAAGTCGCCAATTTCGTTGGGTCCCGCCCGCATACCCTTGTGTTGAACACGTCAGCCGAAAAAATCCGTCCGCAAAGAGTTATCGTTCGCCTCTTATATGTTGCATGTGCGGCAAGCGTAAACGAATCCAAAACTCGAAACAACTCCAATTCCGCGCGAGTGGCGAGGTTTGTCGCTCGGTCATTTAGGGGTGCAACAAGTCTACGAATTGTCTTGGTGCACTTTCGTGTCACAATGGCCAACGCACCTTGACCGGGTGCGGGCATGAACTGCTTCACGGTGAAACGCTCTGCTTCTGCGTCGAGACGTCCCAATCGCTCCAATCCGGCGGTTGCAAGAACGGCGGCGTCCAATTCTCCCGCCTCCACCTGTCGAATTCGTGCGTCCACCGGACCACGCAACGGAACGGGTTGGAGATCGGGACGTTGGGCGAGGATTTGTGCTTGTCTTCGCGGGCTGCTCGTGCCTACGGTCGCGCCGCTGGGAAGATCAACCAGCTTGTGACCGCCCCGCGAAATCAACGATTCCGTGACGCTTCCGCGCGGAAGTACGGCCGCGACGACCAGCCCCTGCGGCAAATCAAGCGGCAAATCCTTCAGACTGTGAACGGCCAAGTCGATGTCGCCGGCGAGCAAGGCGTTGTCGATGTCGTCGGTAAACGGAGAACCGGAAGGCAGATCCGAGATGGCCCTATCCAACGTTCGATCACCGGAGGTTTGAAACGGGACGATTTCGCATCGCACGCCGTGATTCGACAACCGGTCGCGCACGTGCTCTGCTTGCCAAAGTGCCAACTCACTGGCGCGAGTCCCCAGGCGAAGAGCAGTGGATCGAGAGCGCGGGCGATTTTGATCGCTCTTGCCTGGCTTGCTGGCAAAATCAAGGATCATCTCGATGACTCCGGGATCCGAACCGACGGGCCGATCACATGCCACCGCTTTGTCACCCACTCGATCGGTCCGGGGAAGTTCTGTATTCTCTACCTCGGGCATTCCGAGTCGCGTTGGAATGTCTCTTATCGCGTGATTTCCAGCGCTGATGAGAAACGGCTCCACGACAATCAAACTGGATGCGCTCCGATCGACAACGGTATCCACTCGTGGTTCTTCATCGAGAAACGCGGCCAAGACTTCCGCCCATTCTCCACGGCGTCGCAGCTTTTCGACCAGCTCTTCGGTCGATGAACGACTCTTCTCGTGGCGAGGCGTACCATGACCAATGACAACGAGTGTCACTTTGTCGGGAGCTCCGTCGATCGACGGCAGCAACCGTCGAGCTCTACTTGAGACCAGATCAACCATGCCGGGATGGGAACCCACCGGCGGGGTGATGTGAACTTTCTTTTTGGAGCATTTAGGATTCTTCTTCAACTCACGGGGCAACACCGTGTCGGCATAATATCCTTCGGCGGCCATCAACGGGACGACGATCATTTCCTCCGCGTGCAGTTGATCGAAAACGGTGGAAAAGCTGGGCTGGCCGCGGTGGAAGGCGACAGCAACATCGGCAAAATTACCAACGTGGGCCATTTCATCGGCGATCCGGCGGATGCTTTGATTGACTTCGGGATCGGTATCTGAACCGTGGGCGGCCAACACCAGCGCCGTTTGGCTCATGCGGCCACCGCTTCTTTCAAGTGACGAATGCAAAAGTGCAGAGACTGTCGGGATTCGCGGGAACCTGCGGCGGTGGAGTTGCGCGAGGCTTGAATTAAAGCCGAAATGGCCGGGGCGACGGCCCTTGCTCGAAGCCAATCGTGCGTTCGCCGTACTTCCTGAGAAACGATCCCTTCGGCGGCGGCGATCCACTCTTGGGAGGTTGCGGCGTCGTCGGCTAAATCGTCGAGATGACAAAGAGTGACACCTTCGATTGTCGACACCGCCGGATCGACGTTTCGCGGAACGCCGAGATCCACGATCGCCAGAGGACCTGGACCATCGCCCATCGTCCGCCGGTCCACCAAAAACGTCGGCGAGGCCGTGCAGGTAATGATCGCGTCCGCTCGCCGAATTCCGTCGACGAGTTGATGAATGGTCAGCCCTTCGCCTCCGACGTTGTTGGCGACCTCTTCGGCGCGTTCGAGGTTTCTGCCCACGACGAGAATTTTCCCGGATCGCTGCACCGCCAGGCAGCCCGCGACATCGGTCGCCAGTCTTCCCGTTCCGACGAGGAGCACGGTTCGTCCGCCCAAGGAACCGAGTTTCTTCCGCACCCAATCGACCGCCAACGTCGCGCTAGAACGCGCCGCCGCGTGGATCGGCGTCTCACGGCGAATGCGTCTTCCCGTGAAAATGGCCGCCCTCCCCATCGCCGACAGGATCGGTCCCACCGTGCCGCACTCCAACGCCTGCAAGAACGAATGGCGGACCTGTCCCAAGATGTGCGGTTCGCCGATCAATCGTGAATCCAGTCCTCCGGCGACTCGAAACAAGTGCCACATCACGTCATCGCCATGCATCACGCGGATTTGCGATTGGAGGCTCGCCTCATCGGCTTCAAAGAGTTCGCCAAGTCGCGACACCCAATTCGCCGAATCCTGATGCAATCCGCTTGCGTACATTTCGAACCGTTCGCACGTGCTCAACACCATTCGCTCGGACGCAAAATCCTGAAGATCAACCAGCACCGACCATTGCGTGCTTTCATCGCATCGCAGTCGCTCCCGCACGGCGGGGCTTGCGGTCCTAAGCGTCAATCCAAGATAATGCAAATCCGCATTCACGACGCGATTCCGAGTTGAATCAATCGCTGGGTCGGCTCTTCCTTGCCGGTAATCAGTTGCCGCGATTCCGTTCGATTCAATAGACGCTGATAATAATCGCTCAAGCTCTCGCTGTTACGCCGATTCGACGCCCAACTGCTCAGCAGCGGCCTCATCACCGTGACCATGTCTTGCGTGGCCACGTCCGCCGCGTACAAATCGACCACGCGATCTCCAGGAATTCCACCGCCGACGTAAATGTGATACACGTCCGGTCGCCGCCCGACGAAGGCTATGTCGGCCGTATAAGGCCTGGCGCATCCGTTTGGACAACCCGTCATCCGCAGCGAAATCGGCTCATCGCGCAGACCCAACGAGGTCAATTCGGCTTCAAAGCGATCGACCACCGCGGGCATCAATCTCTCGGAGTCGGCCATGGCCAACCCGCAGGTTGGCAGCGCCGGACAAGCCATCGAAAACCGCCGGGCCAAGGAAAGCTCTTCGACCAATCGGACCCCATGATCCTTCAGTACACGCTGCACAGCATCCACATCCGATCGGTTCAATCCCGTGAGCAACACGTTTTGAGACGCGGTAAAATGAACGCCCGTTCGATATTTTTCAACAATAGAGCGCAATGCTGTCTTCATCTGGCACTCAGGGCGATCGATGATCCGACCGCTCTCGACGAATACGCCGAGAAACCACTTTCCATCGGCCTGTGGATGAAGCCCCAAATGGTCGTGCACCGGCGGCGTGGGGATCGATCGAAACGGTTGCGGCGTAAAAGACACGCGCTGTCGGAATTCCTCCCGAAACTTTTCCATTCCCCACTCCGCAATCAAATATTTGATCCGCGAATGTCGCCGATCCGCTCGGTTTCCGTGGTCTCGATAAATCGCCGCAACCGTCCGCGCCGTTTCAATGACGTGTTCCGCCTCCACATACGCCAACGGTTCAGCCAATCGCGCAAACGTGTCGGCTTTTCCGTGGGTCATTCCCATTCCGCCACCGACCAACACGTTGTATCCGACGACGTTGTCTCCTTCGAAAATCGCGACGAGCGCCAGATCATACGAATACACGTCGATGCAATTGTCCGTCGCCAACGCGACCCCGGTCTTGAACTTACGAGGCAAATAGGTGTCCTTGTAGAACGGTTCCGTTTCACTTTCGGTCTCCGTCGATAGATGCTTTTCGCCGTTCAACCAGATTTCGTGATACGCTTTCGTGGCGGGTCGAAGTTCTCGGGCGATTTCCTTGGTCAAGCGTTGGACCGTGGTGTGCGCCGAATCTCCCAGCGGCGCGGGACAGCCCATGACATTTCGCTCCACATCCCCACAAGCGGCCAGCGTGGTCAATAACGACTGGTTGATCCCCGCGATGGTTTTTTTCAACCCTTTTTTCAACACACCGTGATATTGAATTCCCTGTCGGGTGGTCACCCGCAACGAATGATTCGCATACCGGTCGGCCAACTCATCGAGCTGCACATATTGATCCGCCGTCACCACCCCCGAAGGAATCGCTACCCTAACCATAAACTGGTAGGCCTCTTCCAACCCCTGCTTGCGCCGGTCCTGGCGCACATCGCGGTCGTCCTGCTGATAGGTTCCATGAAACTTCAGCAAGACCTCGTCGGACTCATGAAAGTGCGTGGAATCCGCCGCCAATGTCTCCGCGATCGTTCCGCGAAGGTGCCGACTCGCGCGCTTGACGCCCTCAACTTTGGACTCTTCCTTCTTCGGTGTTTCGGCCATGACGACGACTCTCCGTTTTCCGTGTGCCACGGTATGACAGTACAGGGGTTCGAATTACTCCAAGCAGGCTAAATGCCGGCTCCACCGTGCAACCCGCACTCCGTCTTGCCCGTTTCCGCCCATCGTCCGTCGCGGGAATACTCGCCGAGTCGACTCCCCACCACGGGTTTCGTGCAATGCGTGCACCCAACCGTTGGGTATCCCTGTTCATGCAACGGGTTATACGGGACTTGGTTGGCACGGATATATTCCCAAATTCGTCCGCGCTCCCACGTGCACAGCGGATTCAGCTTGAGCACTTGATATTTGTAGTCCCATTCAATCAACTGAATGTTTGCCCGCGTCCGCGACTGCGACCGCATCAACCCCGTGATCCACACGTCCACGTCGGCCATCGCGTCGAACATCGGGTCCACCTTGCGGATTTTGCAACACTGGTCGGGATCGCGTTTCCAAAGTTCATCGCCGTATTCACCGGCCTGCTGTTCGGGGGTGAAACTCGTGCCGCGGTTGACGAAGGTTAAGTGCGGGTAGCGATCGATCATCTGATCGCGTAATGCGTAGGTCTCCGGAAAGAAAAACATCGTGTCGAGATAGGTTACGGTGAGCGGTTTTCCATGGGCCGCGTACATGTCAATCAGTGCACAACCCTCCATCCCAAACGACGTGGACATGACCATGTTCTGGTCACCGAATCGTTCCAGACTCCAGGCGATGAACTTCTCAGTGGGCGTCTCCTCGCTGATCGGCTCAACCCGGGGCTTCGTTATCAACTGCATTTCCACGATCGCTTCTCCTCACTCGCTCCAATTGGGTTTTTTCATTGCCCAAAACGAAACGGCCCGCAGGAACAATCCTACGGGCCGCTTAGAAATTCCCCAAATATCATTTGGTCGCCGTCAGGTCGTTCCTCCGCGTTTTCGCGAAGTACAACAACAGCCGCAACAACAAGCCAATCCTTGATTCGCCGTCACCGGAGGTTTCCTACCTTCCACATCCCCTTGGCACAGCCCCAAGGCCGCATTCAGGGTGTTTCCGACCCTAAACATTCAAAAGCCATTCACCCATCTAATGTTTTGAATCCTAACGGTTGCATCATCCCACGTCAATGAAAACCTGGCGTTTTTTTACCTATTTTTGGTGATTCATCACTACCTTTTGCGCCGAATTCATGCCGGACCCACCCATCGAACGTTTTCCCCACTTGCCCAAGCGGTCGGGTCAACAACCGGAATTCGGGGACCCGTCCTTCCGCCACTTTTCTCATTCGAACAACATAACCATTCCCAGTGAAATCGTAAGTGCCAATACATGGCACTCTATAGGTTGAAGAGCATTTTCCCTGCCCGACAACACCCAAGTCTATTCGGCGATCATTGCGACTCAGGGGTTTTCGTCTTACGGTTTCCCATGCCTTTTTCACTACGTTTCACTCGGAGTGGCGCGCCGAATTGCTACACTTGTTCTGATCATTAGGTTGCTTTGCTGGAGGGTTAAAGTAAGACACGATCTTCGGATTAGCCAATTGAAAGCTTGAATCTAAAATATGCACCGTGGCGTCAATTTTCATGGATTTCATGCAAAAAAAAAGAAACTGGTTGACGCAAGACACGTCCTAGGCTATTTTATCGGGTTATGGGTCGAGTTATAGACCCTTATGAAGTTGTGTAACGAAGTTGTAGCGGTGTAGTGAGGAGGAAGTGATGCGCACTCGGACGATTATTCGAACGGCTTTGATGGCGTTGCTAGGACTGGCGTATGTATCGCCGGCGTTAGCAAACAAGACCGACACGGTCTGGATTACTGTTGTCGACTCTCAAATGAGGCTCCTTCCGCGGGCGAGCGTCGGCTACGAGATTGCCGGTGGCGGTGCCGCGAAAGCGACGCCGGTCAGCCCTGCGAAGTTCGTGATCAAGAATGCGAATTCGAAGCTTGCCTTGCAAGTTTCGCAGCCCGGCCAAAGGCTTACCCGGCTTGAGGCTGATCTGCCGACCAACCAATCAGAGGTACACGTTACTGTTTATCTCGAAGGCAAAGGTGCTCGGTTGGAGGTTTCTTACCGAGGCGACAATGCCGATCCGATTCTGGCCAAACGGCAGACTTTGTTTGCGGCTCCTTCGGAAGCAACACCACCTCTGCGTGCCAGCATTCGTCAACCGAATGTTCAACAGGGTCCTGGAACGTGTGGCGCCGGCGGCGACTGCTGCACTGCAACAACAGGAACTCCGGGATGCGCGGATGTGGCTTGCTGCACCGCGGTTTGCAATTGCGACTCGTTCTGTTGCGACGTGGAATGGGACATTTTCTGTGCTACGACCGGTTTCCAAGGAAACGGTTGCGGCGCAGAACTTCTTTGCGGCGGTCTTTGTGCCGGCGGATTTCCCGCGTGTGGTACGGGCGGCGATTGCTGCGTTGCTAACCCCGGTGTTCCGGGGTGTGCGGATGCAACGTGCTGCGATAGCGTCTGCAGCGCTGACTCCTTCTGTTGCGACGTAGAATGGGACGCTGTTTGTGCGGCTTCGGCAGCCGACCTTTGCCCGGCCTGTGCCGGTCCTCCTTGCGACGTGATTTGCGCTCCCAACAAGACTGCGGAAAACGAACCCGATTGCGGTATTCCGACGGACACAGTGAACGGTGGCTGTAATTCGGTTCCGCCGGTGTTCTCTCCGATCGATTGCGGGCAATCCTATTGCTCGACGAGCGCGTTTGACGGCTCGACGCGCGATACGGATTGGTATCGCGTGGTGTTGCCAACTGACATGCAGATCACATGGACTGCGTCCGCCGAATTCGACCTCCTCTTCGGTATTGTAAACAACTTCGGAATTGATGATTGTGCGGGCGTGACAAGCTTTTTGACTTTCACAAACGTTGGGCCCTGTGAGGATGGCACCGTTACGGCGTGTCTTACGGCTGGTACGTGGTACCTCTTCGTAGCTCCCCAGTTCACCGGCATCGTGCCCTGCGGCGCGCAATACAATGCGAGTCTCACCTGCGAAGTTTGTGGGACGGGTGGGTGTTGCTTGGGTAACGGAACATGCTTGCCCGATTTGACCAGTGCTTCGTGCGCGGCCCAAGGCGGTACGTATCAAGGGGACGGATCGGTTTGTTCCCCGAACCCGTGTCCGCAACCGCCGCCAAATGATGATTGCGGAACGGCGCTTCCGATTGCAATTGGCGGAACGGCCACCGGTTCGACGGTAGTTGCCAATTCGGATACGGCCCCGTCATGCAATGGTTTCTCGGTTACGGCTCCGGGCGTTTGGTATACGGTCGTCGGCGATGGAACGACTTTGACGGCTTCGCTTTGTAACCCGGGGACCAACTACGATACCAAGCTCCACGTTTATTGTCCTGATTGCGGTACGCTAGGTTGTGCTGGCGGTGATGACGACGCGTGTGGATTCCCACCGGGATTCTCGGCGGTAACTTGGTGCTCGGCGCTGGGCACGACGTACCAGATTTTGGTTAGCGGATTTGGCGGTTCGACTGGAGATTTCGAACTCACAGTGAGTTCGGATCTCACTCCATGCAGCACACCGCCGTCTTGCACGGGGGTCTGTGGACCGGGCCAGGGCGATTGCTGTGCAGCTCATGCGAATGCGGGTTGCGAAGACCCGACCTGTTGTGCGGCAGTTTGCGCGATTGACCCATTCTGCTGCGACACGCAATGGGACAGCATTTGCGCCGGCGAGGCCGAAAGCCTCTGCCCAGCGTGCGCTCCTCCGCCTTGCGATGTGATTTGTGATCCGTCAAAGACGCTGGAGAACGAACCAGACTGCGGTTTGCCGGCAGACACCGTCAACGGCGGATGCAACTCGATTCCGCCGGTGTTCTCCTCGATCGCATGCGGCGAGAGCTATTGCTCAACGGGTGCTTTCGATGGAGCCTCGCGTGATACGGATTGGTACAAAGTCGTGCTAGCGACGGAAACGAGTTTGACATGGTGCGCAAGCGCCGAGTTCGACCTCCTGATCGGGATCGTAAACAACTTTGGTATCGACGATTGTGCAGGAGTAACTTCTTTCCTCACCTTCGCCACAGCCGGACCTTGTGTGAATACGTGTGTCACCGCGTGTCTCGCGCCGGGAACGTGGTATTTGTTCGTTGCCCCCGACTTCACGGATATCGAGACGTGCGGTGCGGAGTATAACGCGACGCTGTCCTGTGCGGCTTGTGGCAGCGGTGCGTGCTGCTTGCCCGGTGCGGCGGGAACTTGCATTCCAAATTTGACGGCCCCTGCGTGTGCCGCGCAAGGTGGCACCTATCAAGACGATGGTTCAACGTGCACAGCAGGGCTTTGTCCGATGACCGGGGCGAACGACCTTTGCACGGGTGCCATCGCGGTTGCGGTTCCGTCCACGACGGCGGGTACGACGGTGAATTCGACGATCGATGGCGGATTCCCAAGCCCGTGCGGTGTGGGTGATGGAATTACTACGGGTGGTGTTTGGTATTCCGTGCTCGGAACGGGTACGAACATGACGGCATCTTTGTGCAACGGAGCTACGTCCTATGACGCGAAGCTGACCGTTTACTGTCCGAGTTGCGCTGCTCCGACGTGCGTAGCGGGTATTGACGACTTCTGTGGTTTGCAGCCCGAAGTCTCCTGGTGCTCGCAGTTGGGAGCTACGTATCTCATTTTGGTGCATGGCTTCGGCGCGGCAACGGGACCGTTCGAATTGGTTATGTCCTCTAGCGGAGGCCCGTGCAATCCGACGGTGCTGTGTGCGGCGGTAACCCCAACTGGCGCGTGCTGTGTTGCAGGGGTTTGCTCGATTCAGACGGCAGCGAACTGCGCGGCGGCGGGCGGCTCATATTTGGGTGACGGTACGTCGTGCGACGTTCCGGGAATTGTGTATTCGGCCCAGCCGAATTTGGCGATTCCCGATAATCTCCCGGCGGGCGTCAGCCATGTGATGAACATTTCAGATTCCGCGACGATCACGGACCTGAATGTCGATCTGATTATCCCCCATTCGTGGGTAGGTGACTTGTTCATCACCCTGAACCATGGTGCGACAACGGTGACGTTGGTCGATCGCCCGGGTGTTCCGGCATCCACCTTTGGGTGTGCGAATGATAACTATGACATCATCCTCGATGATGAAGGCGCTGGCGGTCCCATCGAAACCCTGTGCAGTGTGTCGATGGTCTCACCGCCGAACTACGTGCCGCAGAATCCATTGAGCGCATTTGATGGTCAAAACATCAGTGGGGCTTGGACCATCACAGTGGCCGACCAGGTCGGATCGGATGTCGGCACGTTGGTGGAATGGTCGCTGCATCTTCCCGGTGCGGGCACGGTGTGCGAGTTTACGGGTGCATGTTGCATCTTCCCGAATTGCGTCCAGCTTACCGAGGCGGATTGCTTGACCCAGGGCGGGTCTTATCTTGGCGACAATACGCCTTGCCAGAACCCGGGTCAGACGACGGTCTACTCGGCGGCCCCGGGAATTGCTATCCCGGACAACAATCCGGTGGGCATCAACCATGTGATCAACGTTCCAGATGCGACGACCATTGCGGATCTGGATGTTGACCTCAACATTCCGCATAGCTGGGTCGGCGATCTTGTTGTCACGGTGAATCACAATGCGACCACCGTCACCATTGTGGATCGCCCGGGTGTTCCGGCGAGTACCTTTGGGTGTGCCAATGACAACTACGACATCGTTTTAGACGATGAGGGTTCCGGCGGACCGATCGAAGCTCTTTGCAGTGTGAGCATGGTTTCGCCGCCCAACTTCGTACCACAAAACCCACTGAGTGCGTTTGACGGTATGAGTGCGGCTGGAGCTTGGACGATTACTGTTTCGGATAACGTCGGCTCCGACGTCGGCACTTTGGCGGAGTGGTCACTGCATGTGACCGGCCAGGGAACTGAGGCCTGTGTGTTCACTGGTGCTTGCTGCAACACGAACACAGGCGTGTGCACGAACAATGTGCTTCAAGCCAATTGCATCGGCACTTGGTTCGAGGGTCAAACATGCGACGAAATTAACCCCCCGTGCCAGGTGTGCGGTAACGGGATTATCGAAGGTACGGAGCAATGTGACGGAGGCGCCTGTTGCGATCCGGATTGCACGTTCGCCGCCGGTGGTCAAGTTTGCCGTCCGTCCGCTGGTTCCTGCGATGTGGCGGAATCGTGTACGGGTAGTTCGTCGGTTTGTCCACCAGATGGATTCGCTCCGTCGAGCCAGGTTTGCAATCCATCGGCCGGTCCTTGTGACCCGGCGGAGAATTGCACAGGTAGCAGTGCTGCTTGCCCGCCGAATGTATTTGCTCCTTCGAGCCAGGTTTGCAATGCATCAGCCGGCGTTTGCGACGTAGCTGAAAACTGCACGGGTAACAGCGCGGCGTGTCCGGCGAATGGTTTCGCACCGTCGAGCCAAGTTTGCCGTGCGTCGGCTGATGTTTGCGACGTGGCTGAGAACTGCACGGGTAGCAGTGCAGCTTGTCCAGGAGATGGCTTTGCTCCATCGTCTCAGGTTTGTCGTGGTCAGGCCGGTCCATGCGACGTGGCGGAAAACTGCACGGGTAGCAGCGCGCCTTGTCCGGCAGACGGTTACTCTACAGGTAATGAGTGCCGTCCGGTCCAGGGCATCTGTGACGTTGCCGAAGCCTGCGATGGTAGCGGGGCAGATTGTCCGATCGACGGATATGCTTCCGGGAATGAGTGTCGCGCGTCGACAGGTGATTGCGATCCAGCGGAAGCGTGCGACGGTTCTGGAACGGCGTGTCCGGCGGATGTGACGATTACAGCGTGCATCGATGGTGACAATTGTTGCCCGATCGGTTGCAACGGTTTGAACGATGATGATTGCACCTCGATCCCGACGGTATCGGAATGGGGCCTTATCGTCCTGGCGCTGCTCTTCTTGACGGCTGCGAAGGTTCGCTTTGGCCGCCGAGAAGGTGTGGCTGTCTGATTAAAAGAAGCGCCGAATAATCCGGCGTAAGGAAGCCTACGACCGACCCCTTTCTTGCAAGCCAAGAGAGGGGTCGGGTCTTTTTATGAACAGCTTGTCTCGGCGTGGTCTAGCGGAGCGATCAGATTGATTGGACGAGTTTCGCTACGCAGAAATGTCGATGGATCAAGCTCCCCGCATTTGGATTGATGTGGAGATGCTCTTGTAAAGTAGAGTGGGGCATCGGGTTCAACCTCGTGTTGCTTGGCGAAGCGATTCATCCAGAGCGTCAGTCACGAACATGTGCCCTGGCTCGTGGGTGATGGCGAAGGGAAGTCGCGCTTTTGCAATCGCTTCCATCGGAGTGACTCCACAGGCCCAAAAGACTGGGAGCTCACCGGGGTGAATTCGCACCGCATCTCCATATTCCGGTTTGGCGAGGTCCGCGATTCCGATGGCTGCTGGATCGCCAACGTGTACCGGGGCTCCATGGGCTTTCGGAAATGCGGTCGTCAGTTGCGATGCTCGGCATGCCTGTACAGGAGTCATCGGCCTCATGGAAACCACCAGCGGACCTGAAAAGGGCCCGACCGGATTGCAGAGTCTGTTTGTTCTGAACATAGGAACATTGCATTTTTCCTCGATATGTCGTACGGGCAGACCGGCGTCAAGGAGCGCCCATTCAAAAGTAAAAGAGCACCCCAAAAGGAATGTGACTAGAGTGTTTTGCCAGTATTTCTCAATAGAATCAGGTCGATCGACGCAAACGCCGTCGCGAAACACGCGATACCGGGGAACGTCGGTTCGAATATCGGCTGCGTGAGCCAAGGCTTTCGGTTCGAATTGACCTGGTGAGGTGAATTGCAGAAGAGGGCAAGGTTTGGGGTTTAGACGACAGAAATCGTGAAAAAACTGGGCGATATTCTCGGGAAGAATAACGACGTTGGCTTGCGTGTACCCAGGGGCAAGCCCAGCG
This sequence comes from Planctomycetota bacterium, assembly GCA_038043045.1. Taxonomy (GTDB): domain Bacteria; phylum Planctomycetota; class Phycisphaerae; order UBA1845; family UBA1845; genus JBBTCX01. Next base: position 18,892 of record JBBTCX010000217.1, read on the forward strand.
GTTGGGCCGGTGAATACGCCGCGGCGACACAAGTCGCGGACATCTCGACCCGTTTGATGCAAGGTCATGGCACTTCTCCGAATTTGGTTTCGTCGTGAAGCGCTTGGTCGAGGTGGTTCAGGCTGCACAAGCGGCAGACTAGGAGGCACGACAGTAGGTTCTCGGGAAACGTCTGTGTGATCGACCCAAAGGTTTCGATGGTCCCGTCGATGTTTAAGAAGATACGATCGGCGTCCAGCCAAGCGCCGCGCTCAACTTCGTTTTTCGAGGAGACAAAAAAAGTTCGCCCATGATGTTTTTTCGCCAGCGATCGAACGCGCGAATCGTCGTGGTTGAGAATGAGAACGTCTTGGGGACGATGGTTCATGAACACGCGGGCTTTGGTGCGAACGTACTCGGCGATGGATCGATGTCGGTCCAGGTGGGCTTCGTTGATGTTGAGGATGATGGAGATATCTGGTCGAAAACGAACGACGTTTTCGAGTTGAAAACTAGAGACGGCAAGAGCAATGGTGGGGTGGCTGCCCAGGGAAGCGGTTTGTGTGTCAAGGGTAAGGGCGGAAAACGGTCGCCCGCGATTGCCGCCGATGGAAAGACCTCGACCGCTTCCGCGGAACAATCGTTGAAGGCATTCGACGGTGGTTCGTTTGCCGATCGTTCCGGTCACGGCGATCAACGGTTGCTTGCAGAAATGGGCGGCCATTTCGAGTTCGCTCATGACCGGGATGCCGCAACGATGGAGATCGTCCAAGATCGGGGCGTCGGGTCGCACACCTGGGCTGGTGACAACCACTTGGCATTCACGAAGAAATGCAAGGGAATGACCGCCGGTCTCCAGGGGGATTGAAGACTGTGGCGCGGCCGATGAGGCTTTTGAGACTTCTGAAATTCGCACGTCGTGTCCATGATGCTTTAAAAGGGCGGAAGCGGCTTGACCTGCTTCTCCGAATCCGAGAATTCCAACGACCAACCGTCTTTCCTGATCGAATGGAGAGGGCTGAATCTGGCGTCGAATGTTTTCCAACATGCGAAGGGTGTGAGAAAGCGCAAGGCCGTCGACGGTCGGTTCGTGACGATGGGTGACACCGTCCACGGCTCGACCCGTTCGTGACAATCGTTCAAAATCGGCGACCACCTCTTCGCCCGACGGAAGAAGGTCGCGGTTCTCGAGAATCGACAGCGCGCCGGCCAACCCATAGGCACCCCAGTTGGAAACTCCCGCAGCGATGCAAAAATCTGTTGTGACGGTGCTGGCCATTTGTCGACCCTGCGGAATCGTCATCGAAGTTTCGGCGAAGACCTTGCCCATGCCGATTTCATTCCCGCCGTCACCGATCCCGATCGTGTTCACGCCGCACAAGGGAGCTTGAAGAAACAACTCGTCCAACGGCGGCGTGGTGGTGGAAATGTCCTCTCCGTGCATATTTCGATATCGACCGTCGGTTCCTCGGCCTGGTCGTTCAATAGAGATGAGATGGGTCGGATCGCATTCGGTCAGATAGGTCGGCCAGTCCGTTCGCGGTTGGACCTCCATAGCATCAAACAATGGTGCGTTGTAGTCATCCGTGAGATAATCGACGGGAATCCCCAGTGTCGCGAGGGCTTGGCCTAGGACTTTCGCGCCGTGGGGACCGTCGGTTTCTCCGGCGCGGGCGCTCGGAATGTAGAAACCGCTGATGATTCCCACGCGGCGTGCTAGGCGAAGCGATTGAGCGGCCCGGCGAAGTTCATCGGGGATGACCAAACCAAAGACGTTGCGATCTCCGGGATCGGTCGCAATGAGATTTTCAATGGAAGCGATTCGCGGGTTCACGGTGGTTCACTCGATCCGCATCCGCCACCGCCGGGAGTTTCGATCGTCACTCGATCGCCCGGTTCGATCTGTACAAAGGTAACAGGTGCCAATAATTGGCATGAAGCGGAACCTTTTCGTCGAATCAGGTTTCTCCCGGACATCCCCGCGCCGCCGCCCAATAGGCCGTACGGTGCAGTTGATCGGCGTTGGCTAATGATGGAAACGTCCAAGGGAACCAGGGATTCAATCTCCCGTATGACCCCGTTTCCGCCGTGAAATTTTCCCCGACCGCCCGATCCTTGGCGGATTTCAAATCGAATCAATCGTAGCGGATAGCGTGATTCCAGAACCTCCGGATCTGTTAATCGGGTATTGGTCATGTGGGTGTGCACCGCGTCGGCGCCGTGGAATCCCGGTCCCGCGCCTGCTCCGCCGCAGATCGTTTCATAGTAGCCGAATTTTTCGTGACCCACAAGGAGGTTGTTCATCGTACCTTGGCTGGCGGCCACCACGCTCAAAGCTCCGAAGATCACGTCGACGATCCGCTGCGAAGTTTCGACATTTCCGCCGGCGATTGCGGGACATTGTCTTGGGTCTTCGTGTCGCGGTGGATTCAAAAAGCACTCCGGCAGAATGATGGTGACAGGTTCTAGCACTCCGGCGTTCAGGGGGATGTCTTCGTTGATGAGGCATCGCAGGCAGTACAAAATTGCGCTCGATACAATGGAGCGGTTGGCGTTGAGATTGCCGCGGCTTACCGGTCCGGTGCCTGTAAAATCGAACGTAGCTCGATCCGATTCTATCCGGATCACCAGGCGAATCGGCGTTCCATCGTCCATCGTGTCCTCAAAACGATGCTCCCCTTGGGCAAATCGTCGAAGGGCCTGGCGAGTTTTCCAAGCGGCGGCTTGTCGAATGTGGTTCATGAAGGCCGTGACGATTTCCTCACTTTGTAAGGCGATCATCGCCAGGAGTTCCCGTGAACCGGTCTGGTTGGCCGCGACTTGGGCAGCGATGTCGGCCAGATTCTCCTCCGGGTTTCTGGCTGGAAAAGGCGAAGTGGTCAGTAGCGTTCGAAGTTCCGCTTCGTCTATGGCGCCGTCGTGGGCGAAGCGAAGCGCGCGAATGAGAACTCCCTCCTCGGCCAAACAAGTTGAATCCGGCGGCATGGAACCGGGAGTTTTTCCGCCGATGTCTGCGTGGTGGGCTCGACTGGCGACGAAGAATTGCACCCGCGATTTTTTATCGTCGAACACGGGCGTGACGACGGTGATGTCGTTGAGATGCGAACCGCCGCGATAGGGGTCGTTGGTGATAAATACGTCGCCGGGGCAAAACAACTCGACATCCTCCATGAGGTATTTAATGCAGTCGCCCATGCCACCGAGGTGCACTGGAATATGGGGGGCGTTGGCGACCAAATCACCCTTCGGACCGAACACCGCGCATGAAAAATCCAGTCGCTCCTTCACGTTGGTCGAAAGCGCGGTGCGACGCAGCGTAGTTCCCATTTGTTCGGCAATGGCAGCGAACTGTTGATGGAAAAGTTCGAGTCGGATGGGGTCGACCTCGGCGTTGTGGTTTTTTTCAACATGCAGAGTTTCGGCGGCCAGGAGCACAAGTTCGCCGCTTTTTAAGACTTCGGATTTCCAACCCGGTTCAACAAACAGCGTACTGGTCTCGTCGGCGACGATTGCGGGACCGTCCAGAGCGGAATGAGAATTCAAGACGCCTCGATGAAAGACCGGGACGTCGATGATCCTCGATTTCCACCACAATCGGTTGGTCGAAATCGGCCAAGAGGAACGCGACGAGGAATCATTCGGAAGGGACTCATCATGGAGTGTGGGAATCGAAGGATTCTCGCCGGTGGATATTTCCACGCGCAGGGTTCGAATCTCGACGTCGCGACCCGCGTGGACATATCCGTAAAGTTGGCGATGCAAGGCCTCAAATGTTGAAGCCATGTTTCTCCACGATCGATCAGCCGGAATGCTGAGAACGGTGGATTGTCCGGCGTAACATAGATCCGCTGAGGGAATCGGTGAAAGGTGATCTTCCTTGAGAAAACCATCCTTTGCCAGTTGTGCTTCGGCTTCGCGGATCAACTCGTGGTAAATGTTTTCCGCAGACTCTCTCCCCGGGGAGTTGAGGGTCAAGCGCACGCTGCGTTGTGCCATCCGTTTGGCACTTGCGGCTTCGATTCCAACGGCACTCAGCACGCCGGCAAGCGGGCTGGCAAGAATTCGTTGAATTCCCAAGCGACGCGCGATCCCGCAAGCATGCAGCCCGCCGGCACCGCCGAAGCTCATCAAGGTGTACTCGCGCGGATCGTGGCCTTTGGCGAGGGAAACGCTCTTGATCGCGGCGGCCATCTGGGAGTTGGCGATATCGATCCAACCCTCGGCAAGTTCATGCAAATCGAGCGTTTGTCCCGTTGCCGTGTAGATGTCATCGCTGAAATGTTGGAACTTGACTTGTACGATCTCACGATCCAAGGAAAACGGAAAACGCGTGGGCGGCAGACGACCTAAGAAGACGTTCACATCGGTTAGCGTCAGGGGACCACCTCGTCCGTAACACGCGGGTCCGGGGTCCGCGCCGGCGCTTTCCGGGCCTACAAGCAGGCGCTGGCCATCAAAGGAACAAATGCTGCCGCCACCGGCCGCGACCGTTTCAATCGCCAGCATCGGGGTCATGATGCAGACGCCGGCTTTTACGGTTTCGAATTGGTATTCCAAGGGTCCATCGATTCGTGTGACATCGGTGCTGGTTCCGCCCATGTCGAAACCGATGGTCTTGGGATAGCCCGCTGTCCTTGCAATCTTCTGGCATCCCACGACCCCGCCCGCTGGTCCGGACAAGATGGTGTCTTTTCCTCCGGCGCTATCGGCGGAAACCAAGCCGCCGTTGCTGGTCATAAGCTGTATCCTGGCCTCAGGCATGGACGATTGAAGCGAAGCCACATATTCACGGATGACTTTGCTTAAGTAAGCATCCACTACAGTGGTGTCACAGCGTGGCACAAACCCTTCCAAGCGGGAAACGCGTGACGAGACGGAGATGTGCGAAAATCCCGCTTCTTGAGCGATGCCGGCTACGCGATCTTCGTGGATAGGGTTGACATGAGCATGAAGGAAGCAGATGGCCACGGCTTCGGCGCCAAGGGAGAGGTATCGTCGAAGGTCTTCCGCCACGCTCGCGGTGTGGGGTTGTCGGAGCATGTTTCCGGTCGCGTCGAGTCGCTCATCCACCTCCAAGACGAACTCCGCAAGTTCCGCCCGTTTTTCGATATTCAAGGCGAACAGTGAAGGTCGAGCCTGATTCCCGATTCGCAGAATATCTCGGAACCCGGCGGTGGTGACGAAGAGCACTCTTGCGCCTTTGCGCTCCAATAGCGCGTTGGTGCCACGTGTTGTCCCTAATCGTACGTCCACTGGGCCGATCGACTCATGACGACGCTTTCCGAGTACATAGCGAATGCCCAAAATGGGCGCCTCTTCGTCGGAGAACAGTTCGTAGGACATCCCCGGTTTAATCGGGCAACCCAGCGGTTTCGACAGGAGAAGTTCGCCGGTCTTGGCGTCATGGTGTTCGACAAGGACTTGACATGTGTTTGGGTTTTCAAGCCCGATGAGTCGAAACCGGTATCCGTTCCAAAAGCCGTCCGGCTCCTGTTGTCTGGTGAAATCAACGACTCGTCCGCCGGTAGAGCCCACACCAATCATTCCGCGATGAATGCCGGAACTGAGCAACTTGTGGGTGACAATCGTACCGCCCGATTTCCGAGCCACGATATCCGTAAACGTGCCGCCGACGTCAATGGCGAATTGCCAGGTGTGGGCGGTCATGAGAAACGGTCTGCAACAGGTGTCAGGCTTTGGCAGGTTGGCGCGGTTCGCTTTGCCGTAAACTGAAGGATCATTTTCCGTGGCATTGCTTGAACTTCTTTCCGCTGCCGCATGGGCACGGATCGTTTCGACCGACGCGCGGAGCTTCCCGGCGAATGGTCTCCACCTTACTCTCGACATTTTGGGCGCGCATGGCCGCGGCTTGATCGCCAGAGGACCCGGAAAAACCCGCTCCGGTGGCGTCGGCATGTCGGAGTTGATGTTGCGGTCGACCGGCGGTTTGTTGCTGAGGCGCCTGGCCATTTCCGCTGGATTCGCGAATCTTGAAAATCATGTCCGTCACGCGCGCGGCGACGCGAGACCACATTTGCGAAAAGAGATCGCGGCCTTCGATAGCGTATTGACTTTGTGGATGGGTTTGGTCGCCGCCCAAAGGTCGCTGCATGATCGCGGTCTTGAGGTGGTCCATTTCGAGAAGATGATCTTTCCACGCTTGATCGTAGATGCGCAAGAGAACATATTGTTCCAGCCGAGTCAGTTCCCATCGGAGACTCTCACGACCGATC
>JBBTCX010000218.1:0-552 GCA_038043045.1 Planctomycetota bacterium
GCACTTGCCTTTGCGGCGGCGTATCCCCCGGCCAAACCTGGAGTGCATCGGAGATCGGCGGCGTAATGTCGTACCACTTGCTCATAGTCGATGCCGGATGGCCCAAAGGTCATGGAACACGGGCACAAATAGCGACTCTTTCAGAAAAGGAACGCCCGGCGATCCCCCGGTTCCCTGTTTGCTGCCGATGGTGCGTTCAACGACCTTGACATGACGATAGCGCCATTCTTGAAGCCCTTCGTCGAAATCGGTCATGAGTTCAAAGAGAATCGACATCTCCGGGTGCGTTTTGTACCGGTGCAGAATCTGCTCTTGCACATCTGAATGCCCAATCGAAGGCAACGATGGATCACGCTCGAAGAGTTCTTTCGGGATAGACACGCCGCGATGGTGAAGAAAGTCGTAGAAATGGTCCACCAAGCTGCGCTGCGTCAAGCGTCGTTGAAGATCGTCATGTTGCGGCGCATTGGGCGGCTGATACTTGAGCACTGCCGCTCGCTTATACCCAAGCACAAACTCCAACTCCCGAAACTGCGCGGACTGAAACCCCGA
>JBBTCX010000218.1:562-24203 GCA_038043045.1 Planctomycetota bacterium
CCGTTTCCAAACGATCTCGAAAACTGGTGAACGACATCGGGGTCATGGTCTCCAGAATGTCGAGCTGCCCGACCAACGTCTTCATCATGGTGCGCGACCGTTGAAACGTTGAAATCGCCCCGAACAGATCGTTGTCCGAGAAGTTTCGTTTGATTTTCTCCAACTCATGTAATAACAGTTTAAACCAGAGTTCGTATACTTGATGGATGACGATAAAGAGCATCTCGTCATGCTCAGGCGGATCGGACATGGGCCGCTGAAGTTTGAGCAATTCTCCGAGTTTTAGATAACCCCAATATGTTACGCCCACGCATTCACCTACCGCTACATCAACCACGCAACCAAGAATACGAAGATCAACAATACTCCCACGGCCACTTCGATCGCGACTTGCTCTTGTCGGCGCGCACGATCCACGGCTTCGGCATACGGCGTCCGCGTAAACGTTACCATTGTGTACAGCGGAACGAACCAACCGGGAAGCGCCCGATGCAACGTATGCTCGAACTTCTTTTTCCATAGAAACCGACGTTTCCCGGTGTGGTCGCGCATTTCGATGAAATTGCCCAAGGCCAAGTCAGCCAGTGCATCGGTGTTCGGTTTCCTCGCTCGGTAGTATTCTTCAAACGCCAGCTCATGATCCGTGCGATGTCGCTCCATGCAGTCGGCCAACACGATGACGTCTTCAAAACCCGCGTTCATTCCCTGCCCATAGAACGGCACGACTCCGTGACACGCATCGCCGATCAACACCGTCTTGTCATGAACATACCACGGGGAACAGCGAATCGTCACCAGGGAACTCGTTGGGTTGCGAACGAAGTCGTCCACTAACGTCGGCATGAGCGGTACCGCGTCGGGAAAGGTGCGTTCAAAAAAACATCGTACGTCATTCTCATCGCGCAACGCCGCAAAGCTGATCGCGCCTTCCAAAGCGAAAAACAGCGTGCAAGTGAATGAACCGTCCGGATTCGGCAGCGCGATCATCATGAACGACTTACGAGGCCAAATGTGCAAAGCGTTCTTGTCCATTCGATGCTGCCGATCAGAGCCGGGTGGAATCGTCAGCTCTTTGTACCCGTGCGCTAAATAGTCTTGACGATAGTTAAACCGATCGCGCGATTGCATCCGTCGCCGGATCGCTGAGAACGCACCATCAGCCCCGACGATCATGGCCCCGCTAGCCGAAAATCGCTCGTTCGTCGACGGGTCTTCAAATCCCACTTGTCCGGCATCGAAGTCCACATCCACACATCGTTTTCGGAATTCGAGTTTGACCTGATTCGTGGCTGACGCCGCATCGAGCAAGGTCATGTTCAAACCCGCCCGCGAAACGGAATGGATCACATGGTGACTTTCGGTGCCATAGGGTTGAAAGTGCGTCGCACCGTTGACCGCGTGAATCATTCGCCCACGCATTGGGATCGCCTGTTCGAGCACATCCCCCGCCAGCCCGACTTCCTCCAGCGCACACAATCCTCGATACGACAATGCCAGATTGATCGACCGACCGGCCGCAACCTTCGAAACGCGAAGGTCATCCCGCGCCTCAAATACCTCAACCCGATACCCTGCTTTTCCCAACCGCGCCGCCAACAACGCCCCGACCAATCCGGCCCCGACGATGAGAACATCCGATTGGTTTTCGGTAGTCGAAGTCAATGGCGTGCTCCGATCGGATCAATGACGCGCGTGGCGAGACAGAACTTCCGCAAAGGTCCACCCTTCATGAAAGGTATTATAAAGCGGTGTCGGAGCAACGCGAATCACATTCGGTTCACGAAAATCGCACACGACCCCTTGTGCCAGTAAGGCAGAATGCAACTCTTTGGGCCGATCATGTACGAGCATCGAAAGCTGGCAGCCTCTTGCGGAGGGCTCGCGCGGCGTGATGATCTCAAACCTCGACGGTCCCAAGCGGTCAATCAGAAATTCCAAATATCCCGTTAGCCGAACCGATTTCTCACGCAGCGCCTCCATCCCGGCTTGATCGAACAAATCCAACGACGCCCGCACCGGGGCCAAGGAAAGAATCGGCGGATTGCTCACCTGCCAACCCTCGGCACCCGGAAATGGAACAAACTCCGGTTGAAGGTGCATCAAAAACCGCGACTTCGGATCATTTCCCCACCAGCCGCCAAAACGTACTAGGTCGGATCGTTCGCCATGCTTCTCATGCACGAAACAGCCCGCCACCGCTCCAGGCCCCGAGTTCACGTACTTGTAATTGCACCACACCGCGAAATCGACGCCCCAATCGTGGAGTTGCAACGGCACGTTTCCCGCGGCATGAGCCAAGTCCCATCCGACCGTGCAACCCGCGTTTTTCGCCGCTTGCGTGATTCGGGCGATGTCGAGCACTTGCCCCGTGAAAAAATTCACGCCGGCCAACAAGACCAACGCGATTCGCTCGCCGTCTCGCGAAAGCGTGCTTTCAATGTCTTCTTCACGAATAGTATGTTCACTCTGGCGAGGCCGGATTTCCACAATCGCATCTTTCGGATTCAACCCGTGGTATTGAACTTGCGTTTTGATCGCGTATGTGTCCGATGGAAACGAAGGATATTCAACAAGAATTTTGAATCGCTCGCGCGTCGGTCGATAAAAGCTCACCATCATCAGGTGCAGATTGACGGTAAGGCTGTTCATCATCACTACTTCGCCGGGTTTCGCCCCGACTAGCCGCGCCCCGGATTCTCTAAAGATTTCGTGATACGGGTACCAAGGGGCCTTACCCTCAAAATGTCCATCAACCGCTCGCTCCGCCCAGCTCTCAAGGATTTCGTGGACAACCTCGCGTGCTCCCTTGGGCTGCAAACCCAGCGAATTTCCGCAGAAATAAAGGGCTTCCCGGCTGTCTTTCCGCCGTGGAACATGAAACCGGTCACGATACCCGCGCAACGAATCCGCGGCGTCCATCTCCAACGCATAGCCTTCGTCACTACGGTTTTCCATCAGTGCCACGCTATGACCCTTCGAACCGAAATCGATCAAGGTTGAGAAATTCCAGCGCCGTTCCGCAGAGCAAACGATCTCTCACTTGCGGTGAGAGGCCTTCGCACGAATCGATGAGCTTTCCCGGTATTTCCTCCCCCAGCGGAAACGGATAATCAGAACCCAGGGCGATATGCTCCGCGCCGACCAGATCGATCAAATACCGCAAGGCCGGTGCGTCGTGAACGAGCGAATCCAGATAGAATCGCCCCAGATATTCGCGCGGGTCATGCGGGTTCTTTGCTCCACACAAATCAGGCCGCGATTCATACCCGCGACTGATCCGCCCGATCGTACCCGGAAACGACCCTCCGCCGTGTGCAAATCCGATTCTCAATTTTGGCAACCGCCCCAACACCCCGCCGAAGAGAATCGAGCAAATGGCGATACACGTCTCCGTCGGCATTCCGACCAGCCATTGCATCCAATACGCGGTCATTCGTTCCTTGCCGACCATATCCCACGGATGTACGAAGATGGCCGCGCCGAGTTGCTCCGCCAACTCGAACACCGAAAACAAGTCGGGATCATCGAGGTTTCGGCCGTTCACGTGGCTGCCGATTTGTACGCCGGCAAGTTTCAATTCCTTCACGCATCGTTCCAATTCTCCCAAGGCCAAGTCGGTCGCCTGTAGTGGCAGCGTGCCGAGTCCAACGAATCGCTTGGGATGTTCCGCGACCACACCGGCGATGTGGTCATTGAGAATGCGCGAAAGATCGAGCGTATCAGCCGGTCTGGCCCAATAGCTGAACATCACCGGTACGGTCGACAGCACCTGCACGTCGACGCCCCACGGTTCGCATTCCTTTAGGCGTTTTTTCGGCGACCAACAGTTTTCTTGAATCTCTCGAAAAAACTGACCGTCGATCAACATCCTCGCGCAGCCCGGCCCGTGATGTTCAAGGCTTACAAACCCGCCGTATCCAAATCGCTTGGCCAAATCCGGCCACTTCGGCGGCAGAATGTGGGTGTGGACGTCGATTTTCATGACATCCAAATACTCGATCCCCGGTGCGGACGCAAAGTCGCGTTTACACGGTTCAGAAAGTCAGAAGAAGGCGGTCGGCGACGACTTCGCGCTCAAGAGTTCAACCTCCCATTTGCAATCTGCGATAACATGAAGGAGTTCGCTCAGACGAAATTTTTTTTGCCCCGTAAAGGATCGCACGTCCCCCACCCTTGCCGGCGGCAAAGATAGGGCACCAGCGCCTTACGTCAAACGCCATTGCTCCCGACCAACATGTGTCAAGAATCCCGCGTCTCTCAGAATCCGAAGCTGACCACTCAGAATTCGTCATTTCCCAGACTTGGCTTGCTTCTTCTCAATCTTCGCCAAGGCATCTTTCAACGTGACTGTGCGATTGAGAACCGTTCGATCCCTCGTGCTATCCGCATCCACGCAGAAATAACCCAACCGCTCAAGTTGATAAAACTCACCCACCGCGACGTTTTTCAAACTTGGCTCTACCTGACATCCCGGCAACACTTCCAGCGAATTCGGATTGAGATTAACCGTGTAGTCGCCGCCGCCTTCGACCTCTTCGGGATTCTCTTTCGTGAAGAGGCGGTCATAAAGCCTTACCTCCGCCTCAATGGCATGTTCCGCCGACACCCAATGAAGCGTGGCCTTCACTTTTCTCCCATCCGGCGAATCCCCACCCTTAGTCGCTGGGTCATACGTACAGCGCAATTCGACAACTTTCCCCGCCGCATCCTTCACCACGTGATTGCAAGTAATGAAATATGCATACCGCAACCGCACTTCCTTGCCCGGCGAAAGGCGGAAAAATTGCGGTGGCGGCACCTCGCGAAAGTCATCCTGCTCTAGATAAAGAACTCGTGAAAACGGCACCTTGCGCGTTCCCATGCTCGAATCTTCGGGATTGTTCACCGCGTCAAACTCTTCAGTCTTGCCTTCAGGATAATTCTCAATCACAACCCGTAAAGGCCTCAACACGCCCATCACTCGCGGCGCTCGTTTGTTCAAATCCTCCCGAACACAGAACTCCAGCACGGCCAGATCGACCACGCTTTTAAACCTCGCCACGCCGATTCGCTCGCAAAACTCTCGAATCGCCCCCGGTGCATATCCACGCCGCCTCATGCCCGAAAGCGTCGGCATTCGCGGATCATCCCACCCGCGTACATGACCGTTTCTCACCAAGTCGAGCAACTTCCGCTTGCTCATAATCGTGTAGTTCAAATCCAACCGAGCGAATTCAATCTGCTGCGGATGGTAAATCCCCAGCTCGTTCAAGAACCAATCATAAAGTGGCCTGTGATCCTCAAACTCTAGCGTGCAAATCGAATGGGTAATCCCCTCAATCGAATCCTCCAGCCCATGCGCCCAATCGTACATGGGATAGATACACCACTTGTTTCCCGTTCGATGGTGTTCGGCGTGCAGAATGCGATACATCACCGGATCGCGCATATTCATATTCGGGTGGGCCATGTCGATTTTCGCCCGCAACGTCCGCGACCCATCCGGAAACTCTCCGCCGCGCATTCGCTCAAACAGAGGGAGGTTTTCTTCGACCGATCGATTGCGAAAGGGGCTTTCTTTTCCCGGCACGGTCAACGTGCCGCGATACTCCCGAACTTGCTCCGCCGCCAAATCACAAACAAACGCCTTTCCTTTTTTCACTAAGGCAACGGCATGCGCATGCATCTGATCAAAATAATCCGATCCGAAAAGAAGCCGGTCCTCGAAATCCGCTCCAAGCCACTTCACATCTCGAATGATCGAGTCGACGTACTCCTGTTCTTCCTTAACCGGGTTTGTGTCATCGAAGCGCAGGTTGAACTTCCCGCCGTATTTTTTCGCCACCCCGTAATTCAAACAGATCGACTTGGCGTGCCCGATGTGCAAATACCCGTTAGGCTCCGGCGGAAATCGCGTGTGAACCCGGCCGTCGAATTCATTCGTCCGAAGGTCCTCGTCAACGATCTCATCAATGAAATGGCGCGTTTCGTTCAGTTGGGCGCTCCTGTCCGGCGCTTTATCGTCAGACCGTTTCGTTACCCGATCGCCCTTGGATTCGTTTGGCGTATTCATTTCATAAAGGTAGCGACTCCCTGTCAACTTGCCACCAGACGGAACTCACTTTGCGTCAGCCGCATGCCGAGGTATTCTGGCCGCTTCTTGGCGTGGCAAAACTCTGTGAATGAGAATCCTATTCGGAGAAAAGTGACTCTTGGCAGATCTGTCAAACGGCAATGATGGCGGCATTGGCTCGACGGTAAAAAAAGAACGTTATTGTCAAAATAATCTCTTGGCTATCGATTGCCTCGATTGGCTCTGTCGGACTGCTTCTGCGACCAACGCTGAATTCTCGGTGCGCCGGGACTTGACAACTACCCGCTTTGCCCCGGACGATTGGAGGATCGTCGAGAGGATGGGCCAATAGCGTGGCGGACTGAACGCAGATGAACGAGCTCGAAATGCTCGCGTCAATATTTTTGAGAATCCGCCAAGGCCAGCTTTGACGCATTCGCTCGATTGATCGCAACCCAATAAAGCGCGGAATCACTGTTCTCGATCTGAAACGCGACGGAGGGGAATTGCTCGAGTAGGTTTCAGGTAGGCGCACCGTTCGGAAAAATGCACGGCATTGGAGATCGAGCCGCGGCAACGGAAGTTCCCTGAACTGAAATAGAGTCAGATGCAATGCGAGCTTCCTTCCTGAAAAACAAAATTCTTTGCTCACCACTATTGCATTCGGGCAAGTGTTGTGGCATATTGATGCCGTTCTATACTTTCATTAGTTGCTAAGTCGGTGAGGGAGATCGCGAAATCTCGAAAGGGTTTTCAATGCCGTGGCGGTCCTCAATTTTGTCGAACCCGCTGTCGCTGATGGCCGATGAGAGAAAACAACTTTCGGTTCCCATCAGCGTCTTGCACGTTGATATTGAGAGTGCGTCAAAAGGGGGAGGGGGCCTTTGGGTACGGGGAATGTGGCTGCGGTTTCTGTTGCAGCAACGAAGTCTTCCGTCATCCTCCTTACGTCGTAATCCATTACCAGGAAAGGAGTGTCCATGCCCGTAACTGTTAGTTATCCCGGATTGTACCTCGAAGAGCTGGCCTCTAATGCGAGGAGCATTGTCGCGGCGCCCACCTCGGTCGCGGTGTTCGTGGGCTACACGCATCCGTTCAAGACCCTGGTCTTCGACAAACCCATTCGATTGTTCAGTTTTACAGACTATGAGCGAGCGTTTGGCGGAGTTTACGTTAGCTCGATCCTCGACGCCAACGTGGCTCATGCGGTCAATTTGTTTTTTCAAAACGGGGGATCGGACGCCTATGTTGTCGGCCTGAGACCCAAATACCAAGTACCTGGCGTCACGCCAGCGGTCGTCAACATCGCCGCGCCCACGAGCACGTTAACCACAACGGGAACGGGGACGGGCATTGTGTTCACGGGGCTTGAACCGACCGACGACCCTGGAATAGCTCTATCGGTTACGTTGAGCAACATCGTGGCGAGTACGTCAGGGGGAGCGCTGGACACGGCCGATTACGTGATCTCGTACGGCACCAAGATCGAGACCTTCCGAGGCGTGAAACTCGGTACTGCGGGGTTTGATCAAAGCATCAACGCGATCTCCACATTGATTCGGGTAGGTCCCGGGACCGGAGGCTATGGTACGGCCTTTGTTGCCGCAACGACTGTGACGATCACTTTGACGCAAACTGTGCCGACCAGTGTGCCGGCCGGCTTGACCACCACATTCAGTGCAGCGGATTTCACTGGCGTGTTCCAGACCGAGAAGCCGTTGGACAAGGTGGATGTCTTTAACCTGCTCCTCGTTCCCGGAATCAGCCACTCCGGTATTTTGAGTGCAGCGCTGGCCTTCGCGGAGCGCAAACAGGCTTTTGTCATAATGGATCCTCCGATTGGTGCCTCGCCCGACTCCAATAGCTCGGCATCGGTGAAGACTCAATTCCTCACACTTCCGAAAAGTACGAATGGCGCCATTTATTTTCCATACCTGAAGTCTTCGCATCCGGTCAGCGGCAGCACGGTAGAATTGCCGCCCGGCGGGTTCGTCGCCGGTATTTTCGCGCGTACGGACACGCGGCGCGGGGTTTGGAAAGCGCCGGCGGGAGTGGAAGCGATAGTGAATAATACGACGGGCGTGGTGGATTCCGGGCTGATGAACGATCCACAGCAGGGCGTTCTGAATCTGGCGGGTATCAACTGCCTGCGGACGTTTCCAGGGATCGGAACGGTGGTCTACGGAGCGCGGACGTTGGTGTCGGAAAACGTTGCGTTTCAGCAGAACAAGTACGTACCCGTGCGGCGCATGACTCTGTTCATTGAGCAGACGCTGTTGCAAAACCTAAAATGGGTGGTCTTTGAGCCGAACGATGTACCGTTGTGGTTGGCGATCCGCACGACGATCGACAACTTCATGTTGTCGCTGTTTAACCAGGGTGCGTTGCAAGGGTCGAAACCAAGCCAAGCGTTTCAGGTGAAATGCGACGGCAGCACCACAACCCAAGACGACATCAACAACGGAATTGTCAACATCATCGTGGCGTTTGCGCCGTTAAAGCCGGCCGAGTTCGTTATCATCAAGATCGCGCATCTTGCCGGCCAGACCCAATCCTAGACTGGAGAAGTCATCGCCGCGAAAGGAACATGAACCATGGGAAAACCATTCACCGTTAATATCAACCGGTTCGATCCGTACAAGTCGTTTCGCTTCCTGGTCTATTTTGGCACGTCGACGACTCCTGTGGCGGGAGTTAGCAAAGTCGGCGGACTGAAGCGATCGTCTGACGTGAACGAATACAAACAGGGAGGGGACCCGATCACGCGCAAGGGACTGGGAAGGACCAAATATGAACCGATTATGCTCGAACGGGGCATCACGCATGACGTTGATTTTGAAGAATGGGCCAACGCTCCTCAGGTGCTGGACAAAGGTTCGCCTTCCACGTCGTTGAAAAACCTCCGCCGCGAGGTTCGGATTGATCTCTTAAACGAGGCCGGGCAGCCGGTGCATCGGTACATCGTGCATCGCTGTTGGGTTTCGGAGTTTCAGGCATTGCCGGAACTCGACGGCGGCGGAAACGCAATTGCCATCGAGCAAGTGAAGCTCGAACACGAAGGCTGGGAGCACGATCTGACGCTGACGGAGCCGACGGAGAGCTAGGTCATGTTGTATCGCCTACCCGTCAGCCGACAGGCCGTACGTCTCCAACCGCCCGATGGACGCGATGACTTGTTTCTCGCGGAGTCTTCGGGAAGTGGGTGGGCTCTCCGCGTCGAAGTCGTAAAGCGACTGGCTCCGCCGGAGGACGGTTCCGCGCGATGGGATCTGTTGCCCGCGCCGGACGTTGACGCGGCGTTGCTGGCATTGCGCCGGTGGCTGCGCGGTGATCGTCTGGTGGCGGAGATTCATTGCCCTCAATGTCGGGCAAAGGGCGACTTGACCCTTTCCATTTCCGAGTATCTTCGTGCCCATGCGCCGAGTCGTTCGCGCGGAATCGAGTGCGACGATGATTCGTGGTTTCGGTTGGAGGGCGCACGATTTCGGGTTCCCACGGTGGCCCAGCTTTTGGAGTCCTTATCGAAAAACGATGGGGAAGAGGAAGCGAAGCGAGATCTGGAGGAGCAATGCGTTCTGGCCGAGAGTCGCCCCGCGCTGCGTCGCGCCCGGTCGTTCATGGAACGGATAGCCCCGTTGTTATGCGGCGAAGTGGAAGGGGAATGCCCGGAATGCGGCAGTTCGGTTTTCGCTTGGTTGGAGCCGGGGGAGTTCGTAATCACGGAATTTCGCCGCCACGCCGGTTCCATTTTTGAGGAAGTTCATCTTCTTGCGAATAGCTACGGTTGGACGGAGGAAGTGATCCTGGGTCTGTCGGCGGACCGGCGGAGTCAATATGCGAATATGATCGTGTCCTGCGCGTCTAGGCCGGTTCGCGCTTCGGCATGGGTTTGAATGGACGGATATGCGAAAAATCTCGTACTTTCAGAAATTGTTTTCATTTCGCGGGGCCATGCAGGTCTTGCGCCCGCCTCATGCGGTCTTTCAAGACGGTTTCGTTGCGCCGCAACGATCGCGGAATGATCGGCCCGAGGGCGAGTCGTCAAAACCGGATTCTGTTGTACAGCCGGAACCGCGGATGGTGCAACCTGTTCGCATGAGTCGCGTAGGTGATGAAACCGATTGGCAGCAATCTGCACCATTCTCGAAGGCGATTGTTGATCCGCAGAGTCCCACTCCGCCGAAAAGTTCTCGTCGTTTGTCCGCGACACCCGGCCCGGATCTGAAGGAAGTAGAATCCTCCATTCCGGCATTGAAGAAAGTGGAGACCCGCGTTCTCGCATCTTTGTCCACATACCAGGCAGAAGCATCCAAGCCCTTGCCACGCGAAAAGATTGCTGCGCCGACAGTTTTGGAAACAGTTTCCCGACGAAAGCCGATAGCGAGCGCGATTCAGCCGTCGCCGGTACGGATCGCTGATCGTCGCATTCATCTCATGCCCACGATCGCGCGTGCGGATCGCAATGCACCGCGTCTTGATGAGCGTCCAACCGTCAAGGTCGACCAAACAGCACCCAGTTCGATCGAGTCTGAAGGAGAATTGAGAGAGCGGACAACCGCGTCAAGAGACATGCGCAAGACTCCCCTGAAGGATTCTGAAACTCCTTTCAAGGAAGCGATCAAGGCTGCGATACCGCCAAGGCGAATCGAACCGGCGGGACTCCGCGATCGTTTTGTGGCACAGATGCCTGTCGAACAACCGGTTATCGAGATCGGAACCATTGAAGTAAGGTTGCCGCCGTCGCAACGTCTGAAACCCTCGTCGTCACCGGGTCCGCCTGCGGTGAGATTGGCGCGAGGATTTTTCAACCCATTTGGGCTTCGGCAGGGATGAGATGATCAGCACACTCGACCTTTCCATCGTCACGGAACGGCTCGTCACCCTGCTGGAGGATGCGGTGACCCATTCACAACTTTGGGCGCCGATCGGTCCGGTGACAAAGTTTAACATCGAGGTCAGCGGGTCGATGCCGGAATTGGTCCGCGCCAAGGAGGGCGGTTGTCAATTGACCGTTTACTTGTTTCACCTAAGCACCGAACCGTTTACACGAAACATACCCCCTCAAGGAAACACGGCCCAGCCCAACCTTCGCCACTCGTTGGGGCTTAACCTTTACTATCTGGTGTCGGCTTTTTCTAAGGATCGAACTCAGGAAGAGCAACAGGCCTTGAGTATCGCCATCAAGGCCCTTCACGAACGGGGTACTTACGTGGATGCAACAGACGGCTTCACCTTCACGATTACTCTAGAAAGCGAGAAACCGGACGAAGCCAATCGACGGTGGCAGTCGTTCTCTACTCCGTTCCGATTGTCCGCGGTCTATCGGGTGAGTGTTGTGTTCCTGACGCCGAAAGAGACCGCACTAGCGCCGCCGCCGCCGCCGAAACGAATCGGACTCGGCGTGGGGTCGGGGTCGTTGCCATTTTCGAAATCCGGTTCACTCGTTGCGACCGCTTCGGGGGTGGATTTCGCACCGATCCCACCGCTGCCCGGCGATGCCGTGACCTACGATTATTCTCCGGCCATTGTGTCTCCCGGCGGGTCTTTCATGATTCTCGGCGACCAACTGTTGCTGTCTACCGCCGGAAGATTCTACCTGATGGATTCCACGGGTGCGGAGCAGGAGATTACGGCTTGGAAGGCACCTGCGGCGCAAAACACCGGCTCAAGGGTAGTGCTAAGTTTGCCCGCAACGATCGGGGCCTTGCCAGGTGGAAGTCCGCAGCCGGGGGTTTATCTCGTGCGCGTCGGCAGTTCGACCGCGGCGGGCGACGCGGTGAATTACCGATCGAACGCCGTTCCGTTGACGATCGCGGCGCGCATCGATCCCATCGTGGAACCCTGGACTCCCCTGGGTGGAGTTTTTTCTTTCAGCGGCGTGGGATTCGTTACCGGCGCGACGGAGGTACTCATTGATACGGTGTCCCTGACCCCTATCGCCCCTGGAACATTGCCGGGCATTGGGGAGTTTACGATGAACGCGACGGGTACGAGCATTAGTTTCCAACCGCCAAGTTCAATGACGCCCGGAATCTATTTCGTGCGGTTACGGGTAAAGGGAGTAGAGGGTTCTCCCGTGGGAAAGATCAGTTTGCCGTGACTACGACTTTGATTCAAGAAGTGCAACGCACGATTCGAATGCATGAGCATCCTCTCATCGCGTCGATTCGCCTGCGCGCACGTAGACGAGCGTTATGGATGCGTACGGTGTGGACAAGTGAGACCAGCCACTCACCCTATTCCACGGCAATCTCGCAGGAGGAGGTCGATCGGACTCTGGCGGATCCCGATCAGTGGTTGCAAGCAGAGACGCGCTTTTACACCCATGAACCCGAAGCCGTGCATTTAGATCATGAGTTGACCGCCGTGGAGGAGCGGCTGGAAGAAGATGAACGGTGGTCGCTGTTGGCGCTTCGGCTCGACTTGGACACACAAGATTTGAGGATGCTCGCGGTTACCGTGGCCGCGGCCGCCGATCCACAGTTGGGACGGGTCTACGCGTACCTGCACGACCAGCCGGAAATGATCCATGCCACTCCGTGGCTTGCCGCGACATTGTACGGGCCGGGAGCATCGCCGGTTTTCTTGGATCGCAACTCGTCGCTGGTGCGTTGGGGATTGATAGGCCGCGTGACGGAACCCGTGTTTCGGTCGGGTTCGTTAACGGCCTGGTCGGCGGACCCCGCCCTGACCCGCTGGCTCCTGGAAGCTGGTGACGAGGACTTACCGCGGGGAGCCGTCCTAAGTCGTCCTGAAGAGTTCAACGAATTGCCGCGGCTTTATCCGAAGATTTTGACGTCGATGCTCAGCTTTGCCGCAGAGATGGAACGTGGCGGCGTGCCGGCCATCAACATGGAATTGCTCGGTCCGCCAGGTAGCGGTCGACGGACGTTGGCGGGTCAATTCGCCGCGCTTCGACGGCAGGCTGTTCTCGTGGTGAGTGAATCTGTCCTGTTGCGTGGGGCGACCGAAGGGGAAATCGAAGGTCGGGTTGTGTCTGCCCTTCGCGCGGCCCGGTTGAGAAACGCCGTGCCGTATTGGGCATTCGACGGCCAAGACCATCCGCAGGTGATCCCCGCTCTTTCCGAAGCCGGCGGGCTCATGATTTCTGGGCGTTTGGGCGCGGCCGCCGAAACGGCGTCCAATCACATCGCCTTCCGCACCTTCGAACTTCCGCCACTGACTCAAGCGGCACGCCTTGAATTATGGACGTCGCTGACATCGGAAACGCCGCCCGCTGCGGTCCATGAATGGCTTTTGACCCCGGCAGAATGTTTGAGTTTACACCGCGTAGCGCACACCGAAGCGGAGGCGATTCGCCAGGCCTGCCGACGACCAACGGAAAGCCATAACCTGCTGGTGAAATTACCATTGCCTTTCGAAAAGAGAGATCTCGTGTTGCCGGAATCGATCCGGGAGCAGCTCGACGATTTCGAACAACAAGTGCGTTACCGCTGGTCCGTCTATGAAGAATGGGGCTTCGAGCGCTTATGTCCTAACGGCCGCGGGATCGTCGCCCTGTTTGCAGGACCGAGTGGAACCGGAAAGACGATGGCCGTTCAGGTATTGGCCCGTTCACTGGATTTGGAGCTGTACCGGCTTGATCCGGCCAACGTCGTCAACAAGTACATCGGTGAGACCGAGAAGCGGTTGAAGACCATTTTTGATGAGTTCGACCGTGGAGCCAACTACCTTTTGCTCATCGACGAGTGCGAAGGAATGTTCGGGCAGCGGTTTGCCTCGAAGGACGCCCATGACCGCTACGCGAATTTGGAAATTGACTACCTTCTGCAAAGGTTGGAGCGTTTTCAAGGCGTCGCCGTCCTGGCCACGAACCGCAAAGGCGACATGGATTCCGCGTTTCTTCGGCGGCTTCGCATGGTGATTGATTTTCTTCCCCCGGGTCCCGCGGAGCGTCTTCACCTCTGGCGAAGTGCGCTGTTGGGGCGCGGCGGAGAAGGCGCACGCCTGTTAGACGGCTTGGATTGGGAGACCCTGGCAGAGAAGGTGACGCTGACGGGTGCGGAAATCAAATTGACGGCATTGAACGCCGCGTTTCTCGCCCGTGCGCGTAATGAGCGGATCGGCATGAAACATGTGCTGACGGCTTTGCGGCGTGAAATGGCCAAGAAAGGCCAAACTTTGCGGGGATTCGAATGAACACGGGGCCTCGGATTAAGATCGATCGGCTGGTGATTGAAGGACGGTCGTTGACCAGCTTCGAAGCACGCGAACTTGCTCGATTGGCGATGAAGCAGTTTTTCGCGACCTGGCGCGGAGGCCACGGTGGCGTATCATTGCCCAGTTTGCGCCTGGAACTGAATGCCGGGCAGAATCTAAGCGTGGATCAATTGGCCCACGTGATCGCATCCGAGCTTCGACAAAGGTTGGTATAGCGGAGAAGCGAAATGGCGGGTAATTTTTTGCGAGGCGCGTTCGTCCAGTTCATGGAGACGTTCTTGATCCCCGCGCCCAACATTATCGTCTTCCAGTTCAACCCGGAGACGATCACCCATTCCTGGACCCCCGCGCAAACCGCGAATGAGGTTGGGAACCCATTGGCGGTAAGTGGCGTACCGGGCGAGTCCTTTCAGTTTACCCTGAAGATGGACTCTTCGGACATGATCGCCGACGGCAGTCCCGTGGCCGAAGGCATTGCCACGGCAAGCGGCATTTACACCCGTCTAGCCGCACTGGAGATGTTGTTGTATCCCACGGAAAGCACCGCCGCGGATCTACTAGGAACCGTGTCGGTTTCGTTTGGCAACTCCGGCACGTCCGCGTCGGAGGAGAAGCGAAAAGTTCCACAGGCGGTACTGCCGACAGTTCTTTTCGTGTGGGGTCCGGGCCGAATCCTTCCGGTAAAGATCACCAGTTTGTCGATCACCGAGACGTTGCATGATTCGCTCTTGCTGCATCCTACCCACGCGGAGGCCCTGCTCGGGATTTCGGTGCTCACCCCCCAAGAACTGCAGGCTGTCACGGGTACGATGGGCGAACTCGCCAAAGCTGCATACATCTACTCTCACGGTCTTCGGGAAATACTGGCCTTGGCCAACCTCGCCAACTCCGTTGAGTCGGCCATAGGAATGTTACCGATATAGGAGAATCCCATGTTTTCATCACGAAGCCGCTATTCCAAAACCGCAACGTACACCGTTTTGCTGGAAGACGGGCGCGAAGTCACGGCGGTTCGGTTTCCTGTCAGGTCGCAGCCGCAGGCCATTGGTTTCCATAAGCGGTTGGACGGTCAGCGGCTGGATCACCTCGCGGCCTTTTACCTTAAGAACCCGACGGCGTTCTGGCGGATTTGCGATACAAACGGGGCGCTCTCGCCGGACGCATTGGCCGTACGTCCCTTCATTAAGGTGCCGAGCAAGTAGAGTTACACGATTGTCAAGCAGTTACCAAATATTCTTACAGGGTGCGGCGGCGAGCGCCGACTTCTACGATCGTCTGAACTACTTGGAGGTCGAGGAGAACGCCGATTTACCCGGAGCGCTTCAACTGCGCGTGCCCGTGTACCGCGGCGAAGATGGCGAGCCCCTGCCGATCGACGACGCCGCTTTTGCCCCCTTGTCCAACGTGTCCATCGTGGCCACTGTCGAAGACATGCCCCCTGAGTGCATCTTCGACGGGTATGTACTCTCCCACAAAATTCATATGGAAACCGGACTGACCGGTTCGTACTTGGAAGTGTACGCGCAGGACGCTAGTTGGCTCATGAACCTCGAAGAGAAAACTCGCGAATGGGCTAACGTTACCGACGGCATCGCCGCCAACACGATCTTCGGAGAGTACGGCATCGCGCCTTCGCCCGACAACTTGGTCGACGATTCACCAGCCCACACCGAGGACGGCCACACCTTGATGCAGCGAGGGTCGGATATTGAGTTTCTGCGGATGCTGGGGCGCCGCTCGGGAAAGCTATGCCGCGTGGTGTCTGAGGCGCCGGGAGCACGGATGGGCTTTTTTGCGAAACCCAGCGTGGAGACGGAACCGGTGGTCACTCTGCGACCCAACGATATAGCGGCCCCGAACATACGTTCTCTGGACATCGAGTGGGACATCATGCGTCCCACCAGCGTTCGAGCGAGGCAGGCGTTGTTCACGGATTCTACTCCGGAGGGTGCAAGCGGCGACACCGATGCCAGCGGTCTGGCATCGATGGATGAGCGCGACTTGGCCACTTTTTCCGGAACACCCATGACCGCGATGTTAACCGTCCCTGTGGATGACGCTGGGGAATTGCGGCAACGCGCGGACGCTGTACTTCGCGAGGCCGGGTGGTTCGTTCGTTGCTCAGGCGAAGCAGATGTTTCGTTGTTGCAAACGGTGTTGCGCGTGGGTAGGGTGGTGAAGATCGAGACATTGGGCAGCGTTCATTCCGGCAACTATTTCGTGTGGAGTGTGCGGCATCGTATCGAAGCCCAATCGCACAAGATGCAATTTGTTCTGGTACGCAACGCCGTCGGTCCTGCGCCCAGCGGCAGTTCATTGGGAGGATTGATCTAATCATGAATCATGAACACTTACTTCTGGATCTTGCGGACCGGATTCGGAACCGGTTTTACGGAAAATATCGCGGAACCGTAACCCAAGTGGATGAGTCCACGCTTCGGGTCAAGGCCAACGTGCCGGCTGTGCTCGGCGACCAGGAAAGTGGATGGTCGGTTCCTTGTGTTCCCTATGCGGGACCGCAGGTGGGAATGGCGTTTCTTCCCGAGCAGGGCGCGGGGGTCTGGATCGAATTCGAGGGCGGTGACGTTTCCTACCCGATTTGGACCGGTTGTTATTGGCGTGCCGGCGAAGTTCCCTCCGATGCCAAGCCTTCGGTGAAAGCGATCGTCACCAAGGGGAAGTCGAAATTCCTGATCGATGACGAGAAAAAGGAAATCACCTTGAGCGACGCCAATGAAAACAACGTGAAGCTTTCTTCTGATGGCGTGGAGTTAGAGCGAGGGGGCAAGAAGGTACAAGTCAGCTCTTCCAAAGTGAGCGTTAACGACGGCGGGCTTGAAGTCGTCTAGGAGGATCAATCATGGGTTTTGTACTTTCTACGTCCGACAGCATGATGTGCCCGCACGGTGGGAACGTGAGTATTTCCTCAACGAACACCAAGGCCAAGGCCGACGCGGAGATTGTCAGACCCAACGACACCTTTACCATTTCTGGTTGTCCGTTGACGCTCCCGAACGGAACGCCGCACCCGTGCATGGTTGTCGAATGGCAGATGCCTTCGAGCACATCAAAAGCCGACGGAGCGTCCATGCTTACCACTGATAGCATTGGAATGTGCAAGGCGTCGGATCAGGCCACCCAAGGGACGGTGCTCATTCAGAAAACCCAAACGAAAGTGAGCGCGCGATGATATCGTTGGGTCCCGTCCGCCACGATTATAGCTTTCCCTTGCGGGTCAGCGCGACGCATCGTCAAGCAGAGCGTGCCGATTACCCGCGACATGTTGCACAAATGATTCGGCAGGTGCTGTTGACCTCGCCAGGCGAACGGGTCTGCCTTCCGGAGTTCGGCTGCGGATTGCGGCAGCTCGTTTTCGCACCCAAAACCGCCGGGCTCAGTGCCACGACAGAGCTGCTGGTTCGGCAATCGCTCGAAAAATTCCTGGCCGGACACATTCGTGTTCGTGCAGTGAAGGCGACGGATAATCCGGTATACGACGACGGCGCGCTGGAAATAGCGATCGAGTATACCTTGCTCGAGACGCAGACGACTCAGAACGTGACGCTGGAGATTCGCTGACGTGGCTGAAAGCAAAAACCGATTACTGGATTTGCTCGATTCTTCAACCCTCAACGGAATTGACTACGTTGAGGTGACAGAGGGGCCGCCCATCCGGCTTGTCGTTCATTTCCTGAATAAGGTGGCCGTTCTCGAGCCGGGTCAGGAGCTCGTCGTATCGATCACGGGCGGCGATCGAATTCCCACCGTCGCAGTGGGTGCGATCCTTGCTGGAGACTGGTCGACGGACGGGCAGATGCGCCCCGTGCTCACGCTTCGAGTTCGCGGTCGCGGTGATTTCTCGAATTACACGCTACGTATTGAGGGCGGTACAAAGCTCGACGCTTATTTCCGACAGGTGTCTTTTTCCTTCTTCGCGTTTTGCCCCTCACGGGTTGACTGCCTTTCGAAGCCGGAGTCTTGTCCCGGGCCGAATGATAAGCTGCCGCCCATTGACTACTTGGCGAAAGACTTCGATTCGTTTCGACAGGCGCTTTCTGATTTTTCGGCGCAACGCTTTCCGAATTGGCGGGAACGAGCGGAGGCCGACCTGGGTGTCATGCTCATGGAAGTTCTGTGCGCCATTGGCGACGATCTCAGCTATTTGCAGGATCGGGTGCACGCTCAGGCGGTTCTCGAAACCGCTACCGAACGCCGCTCGATCGTGCGGCTGGCGCGCCTAGTGGATTATGAGCCGCGACCGATCACCAGCGCTCAAACGATGATCCAATGCCAGGTGGCATCGACCACGACAATCCTGCCTGCCGGAATTCAAATTACGGCTCGGTCGCCGGATGGTACTTTCGTACCCTTCGAAATCGGGAAGGGATTGCGCGATGCAACGCAATACCGTGCGAATTCCAAATGGAACAAGATCGAACCTTATTGGTGGGATGACGGCGACCGCTGTTTGGGGATTGGCTCGACGGAGCTGTACGTCAAGGGTCACGGGTTGAACCTGTTTTCCGGTCAACTATTGCTCGTGGACACGGGCGGACTGACCACGGCGGATTCACCGATTCGCGAGGTGGTGACATTGGTTGACACCGAGGAGTTGACGGATCTGATATATGGAGAACCCGTCACGCGAATGACATGGCGTCCGGAGGATGCTCTCAAACAACATCACGATCAGACGCGGACGGTCGTCATGGGCAACCTGCTTCCAGCCACACAAGGCCAACTTTATGTGGAACAATTTGCGATTCAAGACCCGGATCCTTCTAACTCAAGAGCGACGCTCGCCGTTTTTCGCCTAGGTCAAAATGGTACGGTGCAGCACCTCTATACACTCCTTCACCACCCGCTTGCTTGTTTGAAAAAGTCCGACCGGAAAGAAATCGAACCGGAACTCATCGTCACGTCCACGAGCAAGAGCGCTGTATCGTCGAATTGGTCATGGGTACGGAGCTTGTTGGAAGCCGGTCCGTTTGAGAAGAAAATCACCATAGATCCGGCTGCGTGGCGCCCGGTCATGGCTACATCGCAAGGCGTGGTCCATGACTATGATGGCTCGGAAGGTGCGACCCTGCGGTTCGGCGACGGCACGTTCGGGGAATTGCCAAATGACGGCGACGTGTTCGAGGTTCAATACCGGACGAGTCTTGGTGCGGCCGGCAACGTGGCGCCCGACACGATCACCGATGTCGACCCGACTTGGATGGGTAGCCTGACTTCGGTGAACAACCCATTCGGAGCGGAGAGCGGTAGCGATGCGGAGACAGACGAACAGGTACGGCGACGGGCTCCCTTTGCATTCCGAAAGGCCTTTCGCGCGGTCCGCGAGGAAGATTACAACGAGGCGGCCTCCACTCTGGAATGGGTGCAGCGAGCCGGCACTGTCTTCCGCTGGACGGGAAGTTGGCCGACTATCTTGACGACCGCCGATCCGAAAAACACGGGAACGGTCAGCAAAGACCAGCACATCGAGCTGACTCAGCTCCTCAACCGTCGCCGGCTGGCCGGATACGAATGTTATGCACCGAATCCCAACTACGTTTCCTTTGACGTTGAAATCGAGGTTTGTGCCAAGCCCGAGGCCTTCCGCGGCGACGTTTTGGCGGCGGTGCAACGAGCGTTGGATCCCATCCGATATCCCGACGGCACCGTCGGCTTCTTCCATTTCGACAACTTCACGCTCGGCACGCCTTTCGATCGCAGTCGCTTGGAGGCAGCCGTCCAAAACGTCCACGGAGTAGCCGGCGTCCTTTCGATTAGGTATCGCCGTCGCGGGCAACACGCGACGTACGTTGCAATGCCTTCGCGGGTCAATTTCACGCCCGGCGAAATCTTTCGCCTGGACAACAACGCCAGCAGACCGGAACGGGGATCCTATCGAATTCAGATCATGGGTGGAAAATGAGCACGGATGTTATTTGCCCTTGTGAAACGTTTGAGCATCCGGTCGTGGTGGACAATCTTCCCGGTTTGAGCCGGGTTTCATACCGCATTGGTGATTTTCGCTCATTCCGGAATGCGTTATTGCGTCCGCTGCCAGGCGAAGCTGCACTCACGCTTTGGAGGCCCAATCAGCATGGCGATTTGCTGCTGCAAGTGTTCGAGTGGTGGGCGTACATCGCCGACGTGCTCACTTTCTACAACGAGCGCAGCCTCAATGAGAGTCTGTTGCGGACCGCCGAATTGGATGAGAGCGTGCGGCGGATCATTCGAATTCTCGGTTACCGGCCGAAACCGGGGATCGGGGCTTCGGCGATGGTCGCGGCTCTTCTCTCCGGTTCCAAGCCTGTCATTCTTCCCGCGGGCTTTGCCATCGACAGCAAACCGCCATCGGGCCAACAACCGCAGACGTTTGAAACAACCGAGGCGGTGACCTTGTTTCAGCCCGATGCCGTATCGGCCGAGCCCGCAAGCAAGTTATTGGGAAAGAACGGAGAGTTATTTCTTGACGGCGCCGACACATCGATCCAAGTGGGGGATCTTTTGGTGCTGGATAAAGTGTCTTCAACGACCGGCGGCAGAACCCTGTTCAAAGTGAAATCAGTGAATCTTGGCGAGGACACATCAGGGAATCCGTATACCACTATTGTTCCGGAAACGGCGCTGTCGGGAAAGGAGAACGCCGTCGCGTCCGATTACCGGCTTCTTCGCAGTCGGCGTTCGGTCGGCATCTGGCGATACAAGCCGCCTCAAGTTTCTGACAACACGGATAAGTTCAATGTTCAAGCCGTGAATACCACGAGCACATCCAAACACAAGACGCAACCTATGAATCTAGTGCTTAGTCCGCTCAATCTCGATGGAATCGAGCGGAGCATTAGCGCCGGCGATTTTGTCGTATTGAGCGCACCGTCATCTACCAAGCTGGCGCCCGTGCTGCTTTCCGTAACGGGCAACTTCGAAGAGCTATGGTATCTCAACGGCAACGGCACTACGCCGCCGAGTGGAGACGACGTTCCCGTTGGAATTCCACACTCGCGGATTTCCTACTCACCCGGCATCAACGCGACTGCATGGGACCCGGTTCGGCAACAGATCAAGGTGCTCATCGATTGGCAACCGGTAACCGCGTTGCGGGACGCACCCCTCGATGAATATACCGGAATGCCGACGGAACTCATCGCTCAGAATGGGAGTGTCTTTCGAACCGGAAATGGTCAGACGGTGCTCATCGAGGACGCGGAAGGAAACGGCGTGGTGGCCGAAGCATCCACTTCAACATCGGATCGTCTGCAAATAAGTCGCTTCACTCCGGAGCCGCCGTTCACATTAAAGACCCCGCTGAGCGTACTATCGAACGTCATCTCCGTTTCACGTGGAAAGAGCGTCAACGCCGAGATCCTTGGCAGCGGTGACGCCACGATCGCGGGTCAGTCGTTTGTTCTCAAGAATTCGCCCCTCACGTACTTTCAAGCCGGCGATTCCTTCAAGAGCACGTTGGCCTTGTACGTCAACGGTGTTCGATGGGCCGAGGTCGCCAATTTCTACGACCAGGCGCCGGATGCCCGCGTGTTCGTGACCTATGAAGACGACGAAGACAAAACGCACGTTTTGTTTGGAGATGGAGTTAATGGCGCAAGACTGCCAACGGGTAGCAACAATCTCGTGGCCTACTACCGATTCGGAAGCGGCGCCGACGCTCCGGAAGCGGGTTCCTTGACGATTATCGCGAAACCACAGCCGGGCTTGCGCGCTTTGCGTCAGCCCACGGATGCTGGTGGCGGCGATGATCCTGATCCTCCTGACCGAATACGGCAATACGCCCCCCGCAGCGTACTGACCTTCGGTCGGGCCATTTCCGCCGATGACTACGAAGCCGTCGCCGCCAACGCCCCCGATGTCCAACGAGTCCGTTCCGTCTTCGCATGGGATGCCGCCCGACAACGCTCCACGGTCTTTCTCTACGTAGGGGATACGCCGGCTGCCGTTGAATCGGTGCGCAAAGCCCTCGCGACGTCAGCCGACCCGAATCGGCCCCTCAATGTTAAACAAGCCACGGCAGCACCGGTGGCGCTGACCGTGACTTTGCGAACTGCATCGGATCACATTACCGAGGATGTCATTGCTGGGGTGGTCCAGGCCTTGGCGAATGAGGACACGGGCTTATTGGGCGTAAATCAAATCGGCATTGGCGAAAACTTCTATTTCAGCCAAATCTCGGCGGCATGTCTCGATGTGGCAGGCGTCGAATCCGTCGCGGAAATCCAAGTCGAGCCCTACGGTTGGACGTCCGACGTGAAGAGTTCGATCTCCATCGAGCAGCGACTTCTCTTGGCCGATCCGTCCGAGTTTTTCCTCGTGCAGAGTCTATTGGTAGAGGAGCGCAACGGTGCCTGACGACCGAGACCTATACGCCGCCTATTACTCGGAGCGCCTCTGGAGCCTCCTCCCGGCGCTTTATCGAAATGTCGACAGCGACGATATTGACAAGAAGGGACCGCTACGAGAGCTCGTCGAGCGCCTTGGCGGTCAGATTGCAGTCGTTCGTCGCGGAATGGATCGCACACTCGAAGATCAATCCATTGAAAGTTGCGATGACTGGCTGATCCCTTACCTTGGCGACTTGCTGGCCACGAATCTTGTGGCGGGTCTCGACGCGAGAGGCCGACGACTCGATGTCGCCAAAACGATCTATTACCGGCGGCGAAAAGGCACCGTGGCGATCTTGGAAGAAATCGCCGCCGACATTACGGGTTGGAGCGCACGCATCGTCGAGTTTTTCCGCCGCCTAAGCCGCACTCGGCACAACTTTGACCCTCCGATCGGCACGGACCGCGAACAGGCTGTGGTGGACGGTCTTGTGGGAACGCGAAGCGGTACACCCGCCGGCGGTTTTGCAGATTTACGGAATGCGCCCGCCGCCGTGTCCACGTCGACCGCATTCAACGAGTTCTTTCATACTGCGGATTTTCGCAAAGGGCGTAACGCCACCGGCTGGCACAACATTCCCAGGCTCGGAGTGTTTTTGTGGAGGCTTAAGAGCTACGGGTGCGGACCGACCACGCCGGTGGAGCATCACACCTGTGGAGGCCAATACACATTTGATCCGACAGGCCGAGAAATCCCGCTGTTTGCCCGTAATATTCGTGACCCCTCACAGTACGGCGACGCATGGGTAACCCCGGACGAATGGATGCTGCCGACGCCTGTCACCGTGGAACTGTGGAAACAAGAACAGTCGCGCCTTTATCCTTCATCTGTGTCCCTGCTCAAGGTGTCCGGCGTTTTTAGCGACGTCGTTCCGCTGCAAAATGTCAAGGTCATACCTGATCGGGGACGGCTAGAATTGAAATTGCCCGATCCATTGCCATCGGGCGCCGCACCGCGTGTCACTTATCACTCAAACTGACCGATTTTATGCCACGAGGAGTTTCTCCAGGCGGCGAAGGACGG
>JBBTCX010000219.1:0-2735 GCA_038043045.1 Planctomycetota bacterium
CTCCGCTATCGGATCATCCGGGCACCGCAACCCAACTGTCCCCGAATAGAATATCGCCTCCCGACACTCCGCCGATAGACCCGCTCCTACTTCCGTCGTTCCCGCATCTTCAACCGCCAACACCAACGTCAGCGGTCCAGGCCAACCCTTCCGTATCAACCGCTGCGCAACCCCCGGAATCCCATGGACGTACTTCCCGGCATCTTCCTTCGTTCCAAGGTGAACCGTCAAGGCTTTCTCGTTCGACCGCCCTTTGACTTGACGCAACCGCACAATGGTTTCAATTTTGTCCGCCCGACCAGCCACGCCATAGACCGTCTCCGTGGGAAACACCACCAACCCACCGCGATTCAAAACCTCAATCCCTTGGCGCACCGCCTCCGCAAGTCCAACCTGTCCATTGACCATAACAACTTGCGTAACCATTCAGCCTCTGATTGGAAACCCTAACTCAAACGACTCCCTAGGAAAACCGAATTGCAAGGATCGAGAGAATGCCAAGTGGTCTTGCCGAAACCGGGACAGACTATGGTTTAGGAGGCTTGGGATTCTCAACTCGCGGAGGCTGGATGCCCGAGTAATCGTCTTTGGGTGGATTTCTTAGAACGTCCTTCGCAGCGTCCGGTTTGTTCCCATTGCGGTCAGCTTTGGGTGAGTGAGGTTGATATCCCTTATTGCGGCTTGGCTGATAACCTTCGTAAATCGGATTGGGTTCCCATTGGTCTTCAATCATCATAATTCTCCTCTGCATCCTTGCGGAACTCGATCGCCGCGATCTGGTCCGCCTTTACGATTATACCACCGCTGTCTTCGATTGGAACCCACTCTCCGTGTTCGTTCGGACGATAGGCCGCCTCGATATAAAGGTCGCGCTCATGGGGATCATCTCCCGCAAAGGACTGGCAACCAAACCATCCGTAGACATTGGTACCGTCACGCAATCGAACTTTCACCCAATAGTAACGCGCCCGACTGAAATGATAGTCCCATGCCGTGGGAATCGGATGAATGGTTTTTAACCCCAGGCGTCCGAGAATCCGTCGATTCCACTTCTTTTGATACGCCCATCCCGAAAGGAAACCGAGTGTGACAGGCGAGATAAAAAGGGGCAGAATAAGCCAGAAAGGATGGTATGCAGAGAATCCACTTCGGAATAGTGGCAGAATGAATCCGATCCATAGAGCATGGTTGATGCAGCTCAGCGTGAGAAACTCAAGCGCTCGCGTTTCCCATGCTTGCGCGCGGCGAGGGATGAGCTTAGAATGCATCCACGACCAGACAAACCCAGGAACCAGGAAAACAATCGCATATAATATCGCGTCAAATGTTCCCAGGCTCATGATCGCACCCTAACACGATCGGCTTATTTGCTCGGGATCACAATCCGAGTTGGTCCCTAAGATACTCCAAACACCGTGTCTTGTCGATCCGAATCTGCGACGCATCATCCCGATTCCGAACCGTCACCGTCCCATCCACCTTCGTCTGCCCATCAATCGTAAAACAAAACGGCGTACCGGCTTCATCCATCCGCGCATATCGCTTCCCGATCGACTGCTTCGCGTCGTACTGACACGGGTAATGCTTGCGAATTTCTCGATAAATCGGCTCGCCAACCTCCGGCAACCCATCCTTCGCCACCAACGGAAACACCGCCGCCTTGATCGGGGCCAATCGCGGATGAAACTTCATGAACTCCGGACTCGCCCGCGTTTCATCGACCGTATACGCCTCCGTAATCGTCGCCAGCGTGAACCGATCCGCACCCGCCGACGGCTCAATTACGTGCGGCACAAACTTCTCCTTTGTGTCATCGTCAATCACCGCAAACGCATTCTCATCCCCGCGAGAATGCTTCCCATGCTGTGACAGATCATAGCACCCGCGATGGGCCACTCCCTCCAACTCCTGCGGCTCATCCGAAAACGGGAACAAATACTCAATATCGGTGCACGCCCCGCTGTAATGGGCAAGCTCCTCTTTCCCCTGCTGCCGAGGCCGAAGCTTCTCGCTGCGGATATTCAGCGATTCATACCACTTGATCCGCACATCCCGCCAAAACTCATACCACATCATGGACTCATTCGGATGACAGAAAAACTCGATCTCCATCTGCTCAAATTCCCGTGACCGAAACGTAAAATTCCGCGGATTGATCTCATTGCGAAACGCCTTCCCAATCTGTGCAATCCCAAACGGAATCTTCACCCGCGTCGAATCCATGACGTTCTTGAAATTGACGAAGATCCCTTGGGCCGTTTCGGGGCGAAGGTATACTTTGCTGCTTGAATCCTGAAGAGCTCCTGTGTTCGTCTCGAACATCAGATTGAACGCGCGTGGTTCCGCGAGTTCTCCAAAGCAAATCGGGCATGGATCGCTGCTCCGAACCATGTCGGTCCCAGGCCTAGCCGACCAGATTGCGAACCGTCTTCCATCATCGGTGCTTAGAAACCAGAAATTCCAAGACGTTGACCGCTCAAAGGTTAATTTCTTCGCACGAATGGCACGTTTGATATATGCATCCCTTGTCTTCATCTCACGGTCTTTTTCATATGCGCCGATTTCCTCAATCCAGCGACATGCGGCTTGCGAGGGGTCAGCGTTCATCAGCTTTGCGGCTTGGTCCGCCGTGAGATTAACATCGTATTCCGTCGGAATTAGACAAGTCGGAACAAGCTGGTCCGCTCGAAACAACTTCTTGCATCCCTCGGTCTTACAAGCGACCATTGGGTCTT
>JBBTCX010000220.1:0-4255 GCA_038043045.1 Planctomycetota bacterium
ATTTGGCCGAATCGCGGGAGGCGGTCTCGACCTGGTCGATCGCCACTTCCTCATCATCAGTGTGAGGCACCGCCCCGAGCATCGGCAGATCGAGAAAACGAGTGACATCCTGTGACGTGCGAATCGATTTATCCAAAAGCTCCAGCCCCAACGCGGTTCCAGTGGACAGCGCGAAGGCCAAAAATACGGCCACCGGAATCAACCAACGAGATGGACTATTTCGCTCCAGCGGTTCCGTCGCAGGCTGGGCAATGCTGACGTTGATCGCGCTTCGCTGTCGAACGACACGTTCGAGACTCTTGACGTAATTGCTCAATTCGATGCGATAGCGCATGTCCTGGCCGATTTCTCCCTCCAAATTAGCGTATTCAAAAAGGAGACGGTCTTGATCCGCAAGCGCCGCTTCCGTCCGGGCCATGCCTTCTTCGGCCAAATAGAGTTGATGTTGTGTATTGGCATGGGCGGTGTTGGCGGCCTCGCGATTGGCGGATTGAATCTCCGAAAGACGCTGGCCTTCGAGTTGAGTCAGCTTTTCCCTGGCGGAGTTCAATTGCGATTCGAGTTGACGCACCACGCCATGATTCGGGCCATAGCGGGTCAAATCGGCGGCGCGTTGTTGTTCCAGGAGAAAGACCGCCCGCCGCAACTCCGCGACTTGAGGGTCTTGCTCGACGGCGACACGATCCTCCGCGGTCGCGGCCACGCCTCGCGGATCGTTATACAGGGTTTTGAATTGTTCGAGTTGAGCGCGTTCGAGCTGCAAGGTGGCCACTTGTGCGGCAAGTTGACGACCTTCCTCGGACGTGATGTTCGAGGTGGGAGAGAGTCTTGCCCCGGGTGGAATTCGGTCGGCAATGGTGCCCAACTGCCTTCGCTTGTCTTCGATTTTCCGGTCGGAGGCTTCCAACTCGGTTTGAGCAACTTGCAAATCCGCGGCGAATTCATCGGTTGATCGTTTCTTCACCGTCTCCAACCAAAAACGCACCACGCCATCGACGATCACCGCGGGATCGCTTTTCTTGTGCGCTTCAAGGGCCACTCTGAGAAAGTTCGTTCCTCGAACAGGCGAAGCGGCCAACACATCCGTCAATTCAATCAAATGTTCTTTTTTTCGGCGTTGAACCGATTTGAACCAATCCGTTTCTCGCACGGCGCTGATCTTCAAAGCCTCACCAAGAATGGTGGGGCTTTTTAATAGCAAAGCTTGAGTGGCCACGAAGCGTTCGTGTTCTTCTTGGCGCAGGCGTTCCTGCTCCACCGTCAGTCCGGCAGCCGGAATGTTCGAGACGCACTCGATTAGACATTCAGAACGATAACCCGGAAAGTAATACCACCAGACCACGAACCCGGCGCCAAAGAGGAGGCACAAAAAGAGAGACAGCGCGGTCACCAGAACGACTCGGCGCCGCAACATTTGGAGCACGTCGCTCGCCGAGATGGCGGCGATTGAATCACTGCCCGGACCTTTTCCGCCCGACAAATGGATGCGCTCAGGAAGGGTTGCGGGAAACGTGCTCATCGACCTTCAACCCTTAATAATTCGCCGCCATCCGTTCGACCTGAAACGCCATCGCCCACCCGTTCTTCAACAAACAAGTGGGCCAGCAACCACCCCAACCCAGAAAACAAGGCCAAGGCCAGAGCGAACATCAATACACCTAAAAGCGTATGAGGCGTTCCAGTGGCCAAGTCCGTTCGACCGTATACAAAGAGGAGTCCCGTAACGGTGACGCGAATGGTGTTGCAGAAAACGGCGATCGGAACACAACTTGCCAACAGCAACAACCTCTGCCACACCGGTCTTTCATGCACGTACGCGATCGCCACGCCCAACGTCACGAACGCCATGATCGAGCGCATTCCGCTACAGGCCTCTTCGACGTTCAGTTGTCCGGCCCCGCGTCCGGGCATGACATAATCAATCACCACCGACTGCGCATCCGTATGAAGACCTGGCGCAAACATCGGCATCACCAGCGCGGCCACCTGCGACGCCAGTTGTCGAAGGGGCATGGTCACATCGACGTAAACGGAGTGCGGCAACGGAATCGCCAAAAACAGGAATACGATGGGAAACCATGTCGCCCGAAGAACGTTCCAACCGCCGAGCAAGACCACCAACCCTAAAATCGACCCGACCAACGACAGATCTTGCGGGTACGCCATGCGCAGTCGCCACGCACTCAAAAAACAAATGCCCAGCGACGCCAACAAGATGACCGCACCGACGTAACTCGGCTTCGCACGACACGCGGCCAGTCGATCTCGCTGGGCGTACAACACATATAGACTAAACACCGGAATCAACCAGCCATGAGACCAGTTGGCGTCGTTCATCCATCGATCGACCAAGTCAAGTTCGATCACGCGCCAGTACCCCGCGATTAACAGAACGCCCACGATCACGATGCGCGCTCTCGACAGAGGTGGGATGATCTGATCCCAACTCCGAGACGCTACGTTGGCTGGCATGGTCGGCGCGCTCACGAGGTCCCTTCAATTAGAGAAAAGGTTGGGGAATCGATCCGGCTGATTGTGCGGATTCTGGCGAACGGCAAACGAATCTATATCCGCGAAATTCCGGGCATACGTGAAACCGTATCCTACGTTGTTCGTCGGAGTTGGCAGGGTCCACGCTCGTATTCGGGCCAGGAACGGCGCAAACGGATGCGTCCCCACATTGATGATATCGCCACGGCGGATCATGAAGTCGGAGTCTTGTCCCCCAAAAATACGGTCCAAATTCACTTGGATCATCTGCTCGCGCTGTCCCACGCGACGAGAAACCGTGCACCGATCCGGCCAAGCCAGCCCGGACAATCCTCCCGCCGCCGCGATCGCCGCCTTCAAAGTCACCGGTTCGGCGTTGAAAGAGAACTGTCCCACTCGATTGACCTGACCCATGACATAGTAGACGCCGATTTCGCCGCTGACGATCCGAACCACATCTCCAGCGCGAATGAAAATGTTCATTTCCGCATCCCCGCTCCGCAGGGACTCCGCGGGAATCCGAATGACCCGTTGCGTAGATTCCCCGGCAATCCGCGACCAATTCACGGTGGGAGCCGATGGAGCGGCCTGATCCACCCGGCCCTCCGCCGGTTCCACCGGTTTGCTTCGTTTATAACCCGGATTTGGAATCCACTGATTATTGACCCACAAATACGGATCACTCGGCTCCGGTTGCAAGGACTTCAATACCTCGGAGTCTTCGTCTTCTTCATCCTGAGTTTCCGCCGACCTCCGCTCCACCAGATCCAGCAATTCGTTTTTTTGCTCGTCAGGTCCATTTCCCCCTTCGATGTTGGATGGCTTTGGAGGGGCGGTATTAGCCGTGTCGTTGATGACCGTGTTCTTGGTGGTTCCGTTGGGTTGTTTCGTAACTTCCTCAAGCCCGACCACGGGATCCGTCTCCAGCGCATCACCGTTGGATGAACTGCGGGGAACCTCTCTAAAAATGTAAACGTCGGTCACGAACTCGTTCAATCCGCCGATCTGGTTGATTCCTTCCAGCACGCGCAAATCAGGTCGACGTATGGGAAATACACCCGCGCGCAATGGGGCATTGTTGGCCGCGCTGACTCCAATTCCAAAAATCGAATACGTCCCCCGTTGCAAGAACTGCGGATTGATTGTGACCTCCGGTTGCATCAAAACGTCCTTGTCCTTCAGCTCTTGGATCAACGCCTGTTCAAATTCCGAAACGGATAACCCCGCGGCCTTCACCCTCCCGACGACCGGAAGATTGACGTACCCCAACGGCGAAATCTGAACTTGGGCCTGATAGGGCACCCCGCGATCACGAAGTTCATGGATTTCAACCGCCAAAGTGTCTCCGGGCGAGATCGGGAAATCCTCCACCACAAGTTCCTGATCCTCCTGGGTGGGATAAGATTCTCCGGGAATCCCAGGAGGGGTGTCTTCCAGACTCAACGAAGTTCGTATTTCGAGGGACGTGTTCTTCCTGAAATTGCCCACCACCGTGGGGTCCAACCACCCATTGATCACCGAGTTGCACCCGGTCAATGCAAAAACGGAGAACAGCAAGGCCGCCATCGCGCGCAACTCTCGCACACTCCCAAACCCTTGCCTGTGCATGATCCCCAAATTGCAATTCCCGCAACAATCACGGCGGAAGACCAATTCGATCTTCCAATAGCACAACCGCCCGTCAACCGGGTCCGTCGTGAAGTTATCGGCTCATCGTCCTGGCCAAGTTTAGGCCCCGAACACCCGGAAACAACCCCAGCCCGAA
>JBBTCX010000221.1:0-1248 GCA_038043045.1 Planctomycetota bacterium
CCGTAAAGCGCGGCGAGAGCGAGAACCGTTTCTACTCCAAGATGGCCAGCCGCCGGTTCATGCCCAATAGCCCCACGCTGATGAACGCAGGCCGAGAAATGGGCATGCTCAGCGCGTGTTTCGTGTTGCCGGTTAAAGACAGCATCAACGACATTTTCGATTCGATTAAATACACCGCATTGATCCAGAAGGCCGGGGGTGGAACCGGGTTTGCGTTCGATGAGTTGCGACCGACGGGCGACTACATCAATTCGTCCGGCGGAACGACCAGCGGACCGATTTCTTTCTGGCGGGCGTTCAGCGAAGCGACCAACGCCATTCAGCAAGGCGCGTTTCGTCGCGGCGCGAACATGGGAATGATGTACGTGCACCACCCCGACATTCTGAAATTCCTGTTCGCCAAGCAGGACCTGGGTCAGTTCACGAATTACAACATTTCCGTGAAGATGACGGACGAGTGGATGAACGCATTAGTGTCACATCCTGACACTCCACATGTAGTCAAGAACCCTAGGAACGGCAAGCGGTACGTATTGCCCAAAAAGCTCAACATTGCCGAGTATGAC
Organism: Planctomycetota bacterium; assembly: GCA_038043045.1. Taxonomy (GTDB): domain Bacteria; phylum Planctomycetota; class Phycisphaerae; order UBA1845; family UBA1845; genus JBBTCX01. Next base: position 567 of record JBBTCX010000221.1, read on the forward strand.
ATCCGTACGCTGATCGAGATTCCCATGGAGGGAACTCTTCCGCCCGGCGAATACTATTCGCTGCGTGACATCTGGGACATTATTATTCACAACGCTCACCGAACCGGCGAACCCGGTGTCGTGTTCATGGATCGAATCAACGAGCACAACCCCACTCCGCAGATCGGACGGATGGAAGCCACCAATCCGTGTGGCGAACAACCGCTGTTGCCGTTTGAAGCGTGCAATCTGGGCAGCATCAATCTGGCCGTGTTTGTCCACAAGGATGAACTCGGTGAACCGGTTGTGGATTGGGAAATGTTGCGAGAGACGGTGCACGAATCGACGCGATTTTTGGACAACGTCATTGACGCGAATCGCTATCCCCTCCCGCAGATTGACGAGATTTGCAAGGGCAATCGGAAAATCGGCCTTGGGGTCATGGGCTTCGCGGATGCACTGTTCCAACTCGGCGTCGCCTACGACAGCGACGAGGGAGTGGCATGGGGTGAGCGATTCATGCGGTTTGTCGACGAGGAATCGCACAAGTGTAGCGAAATCCTCGCTTCGGAGCGCGGATGCTTTCCAAACTGGCGGGGAAGCATTTATGACACGAAATTCAGCCGTCCGATGCGCAATGCCACCTGCACGACGGTTGCGCCGACGGGCACGATCAGCATCATCGCGGGTTGCTCTGGAGGCA
>JBBTCX010000222.1:0-5150 GCA_038043045.1 Planctomycetota bacterium
CCGCGCTGAACGAAATCGGTACGTCCGGCCCAACCGCCCGGCGAAACTCGTCCGTGAGTGTCATCGTCATGACATGAAGCGGCGGACCGGACAAATACATTACTTTGTTGTCGCCCGTGAAAAAATCCCGATGGTTGAGGACCTCAAGCGTATTGCTGAACTTAAAACCGACGCGCCGGCCGTGTCGTCCCGCATACGCCGTCAATCGATCGCAAAGCTCCACCGATTCGCCGAACGAAATGACCGAGTCGTATGCCGTCGGATTGACCACGAGTTCGTTGTACCCAAGCACGTCATGCAACAGATGCTCAAGTCGTTCCTTCCCAAGCGTCGGCGGGTTCATCTTTACTATGACGTCGAATCCTTCTTCGCCGATCAGGAATTCGCAAATTTTTTCGATCTCGTCTACAGGGCAACCGTGAAACGTAGAGAGCGTGATGCTCTCCGAAAGACACGTTGGGAATGCCAATTCTTTCGCGTCCTTGAAATCCACGGGTATCTCGCCGCGAAGTTTTTCAACCATGCCGCTTGCGTCGCGCATGCCATTCAAAAACCCGCGGACTTTATCACTTCGAATTCCGGTGAGGTCGTATCCGACGCTGATATCGTAAATGATTTCCCCTGACGGTCCGTCAAGCCGACCTTGCGAAAACTCGCGGTTATGGCGAAACATTTCAATCAACATGGCCCCGGCGACGTACTCGCGCAACGAATCGGCTACGAGCAATTCCTGCGACCATTCAATGTTGTACCCGACATTGGTCATGTCGATACACGGTCGGCCTATGGTGAGCCGGTCGTTGACCTGAACCGTCTTCAATTCCAGGATGCGCCCGCCTGAGACGTAACTTAGCAACAGGTTCTGTGCCATCTGCGTGTGCGGTCCAGCCGCAGGTCCGGCTAGATTCCCTGCTCGCTTGCCATGAAAAGCGACGCTCAAGTCCGGTCCATCCGGCGAAGGCAGATACCAATTGCTCGTCGGCAACTCAAATAGGCTTTTCTGACACTGCGGTTCTAAGTGAAGCCGCGTAACCAAATCCGCGAACGGGGCAGGCAACAACTCAGCCATACCAACATCCTACTCTCGAACGCGGGCTTTTGGTATCATCACGTTCGTATGGTAGACCGATTGATATACAGTGGCGTTGACGATTCCGTGTCGTTTGAGCTTAACGGCCGGAAAGTGTCAGCGACACCTCGAAAGGACCAAACCCTTCTTTCGCTCCTTCGCGATGATCTAGACATTATTTCGCCGAAGAATGGCTGTGAACCGATGGGCCAATGTGGTTGCTGCACCTTGCTCATCGACGGTAAACCTCGCCTTTCTTGCACCATGACTGCCGTTAGTGTCACGGGGAAATCAGTGACCACCCTTGAAGGTCTACCCGAGGAAACGCGAAAGCAAATTGCTGACTGTTTCGTCGGCGCCGGCGCGGTTCAGTGTGGTTTTTGTATTCCGGGTATCGCCGTTCGTGCCCACGCACTTTGTGATAAGGATCAACGCCCAACTCGCGAAAAGATCGAGCACGAACTGCGAGCCCATCTTTGTCGTTGCACCGGTTACAAAAAAATCGTCGACGCGGTGGAATCGTTGGCCGGAGTTCGACGCGGCGAACCAGGTCCGCGGGACGGGTGTGTCGGCAAAGTTGGCGACCGCCTCCCGCGCTTCGGTGGACGTGATGCGGCGCTCGGCGACAAACGCTTTATCGATGACATCAAAGTTCCGGGTATGATCTTTGCCGCGCCGCGGTTGAGCGATCATCCAAGGGCCTTGGTAAAACGAATAGAGTTCGGACCGGCGCTAGAGATTCCGGGGGTGATTCGCGTCGTGACCGCCAAAGATGTTCCCGGCGATCGGTTTGTAGGACTCATCACTCCCGATTGGCCCGTTTTTATCGCCGAAGGCGAAGAAACCCGATACGTGGGCGACGTTCTGGCATTCGTCATCGCAACGGACATGGTCACCGCGCGGAAAGCCGCCGATGCTGTTTCGATCGATTATGAAGTTCGTGAACCCCTTACCACGCCTGAGGACGCTCTTCATCCAGACGCGCCCCGCATCCACCCGAAAGGCAATCTGCTCTCACGCGCCGCGCTCACCCGCGGCGATGTTGACCAGAATTTGGCACGCTCAGCCCACGTTATCGAACATACCTGGCAGACCCAATGCATCGAACATTTGTTCCTCGAACCCGAAGCCTCGATTGCTTGGCCGGACGGAAATGGATTGCACGTCTTGACTCAAGGTCAAGGCATCTTTGATGACCGCCGACAAATCGCAAAAGTGCTCGGTTGGCCGGAGTCGCGAATTCTTGCCGAGCTCGTCTCAAACGGCGGCGCTTTCGGTGGCAAAGAGGACCTTTCGATCCAAGCCCAAACTGCTCTTTGTGCGATGCTGGTTGGACGCCCCGTCAAGTGCGTTCTCACGCGCGAAGAAAGTATGCGCCTGCATCCCAAACGCCATCCTGTGCGAATCTCGCTCAAAGTCGGCTGCGATGTGGATGGGCACCTAACCGCCGTGCGTGCTCGCATCATCGGCGACAAGGGTGCGTATGCATCCGTAGGGGCCAAAGTCATCGAGCGCGCCGCGGGACATGCCATCGGTCCTTACAAATGCGAGCATATCGATATCGAGTCGCTGGCCGTTTACACCAACAACCCACCCAACGGCGCCATGCGAGGGTTCGGCGCCAACCAAGCCGCCTACGCCATCGAAGGTGCGCTCGACATTCTCTCCGAAAAAGTCGGCATCGACGGCTGGGAGATTCGTTGGCGAAACATTCTGCGCCAAGGCGATCGGTTTTGCACCGGTCAACAACTCACCAAACCCTTCGGACTCGACAAGACTTTGCTCGCCGTACGTGATGCTTATCGAAGCAACAAATACGCGGGAATCGCCTGCGGCATCAAAAACGTCGGTATCGGCAACGGCCTACCCGAAATCGGTCGCGCCAGCCTGACCGTTGAGAACGATGGCTCCATCACCCTTCGCACCGGCCACACCGAAATGGGCCAAGGACTGTTCACCGTCGCCATCCAAACGGCCGTCCAAGAGACCGGTCTCCCCGCCCAAATCTTCAATGCTACTTGTGATACAATCGATCCGCTCGACAGCGGCCAAACGACTGGCAGCCGAGGCACTGTGCTCACCTGCCACGCTGTCATCGACGCATGCCGGAAGCTGAATCTCGACTTGATGACTAGCAATTCTAACGGTGGAAACGGGACTGACCCCAAGGCCCTGTTGACCTTCACCGGTCGGAAGTACCTCGGTCATTGGGAATGTTTTAAGACCGACAAGTTTGGCGCCGACGTGCCCGATCCCAAAACTCACCTTACCTACGGTTTCGCCACGCAAGTTTGCATTCTTGATGACAATGGTCGAATCATAAAGTTCATCGCCGCGCATGATGTCGGCCGCGTCATGAACCCAACGCTTCTCGAAGGGCAATTGGAAGGTTCGATTCATATGGGTCTCGGTTACGCCCTCACCGAAGAGTTCGTCTGTGAAGACGGCCGGCTCGTGACGGACGATGTAAAATCTTGCGGGATTTTGCGGGCCCACCAAATGCCCGAAATCGAGCTCATTTTGATCGAAGAACCGGACCCGGATTGTCCATACGGGGCTCGCGGAGTCGCAGAGATCGGGTTGGTTCCAACAGCACCGGCCGTCGCGGGCGCATTGGCGAAGTTTGACGGCATCCGCCGCTTTTCATTACCCATGAGGGATTCACCCGCCGCTCGAGCCCTGCGCGGTCGGTGAAATGGATCGCCTCGATGAGAGAACCACTCAACATCCTTCAAACCTTGCTTTCCGATGTTCAAGCTGGTCGACCGGCGGCGTTGTGCGCCGTAGTGAGGACCAAAGGTTCCACTCCGCAACCCCCCGGCGCCACGATGTTGATTCGCCACAACATGACAACCATTGGCACTCTCGGCGGCGGTTGCGTGGAAGCCGAAGTTCGCAAACGCGCCTATGAACACTTGCTTCGCGGCGATCGCTCGGCCCTCCTCGATTTCGTGCTCGACCACGACTACGGTTGGGACGACGGGTTGATTTGCGGCGGACGAATGATTTTCGGCGTCAATGTCATCTCCGACCCCAACGATCTCGCACCCTTCCGAGAAGCCCTCCTTCGCGCGGACCGACGCGAACCCGCGATTTTCCCCATCGTTGTGCAGCAAGACGGCGAATCCGTCGAATACCGCGTGCACATCGAAGTGCCTCCGAAACTCATCATCGTCGGCGCCGGCCATGTGGGCCAAGCCGTGGCACGACTGGCCGCCGATCTGGATTTCCACGTCACGGTGATCGACGACCGCGACGACATGGCCTCCCCCAGTCGCTTCAGCGATCGAGTTCAGCTCGTCGTCGGGGACATCGCTCGGACTTTGCGCGAGTTTCCTTTGGACATCGGCAGTTACGTCGTCATCGTCACCCGCGGTCACCAGCACGACCACAAAGCGCTCGACGCCGTCATCCGCCGAGAGGCGGCGTACATCGGGCTGATCGGAAGTCGTCGAAAATCCCGGATGATCTTCGACGATCTGGTTCAAGCCAATGCATCACCGGACCAAGTCGCCCGCGTTCACACGCCGATCGGCCTACCCATCGGCGCAATCACCGTGAACGAAATCGCCGTGAGCATCATTGCCGAGCTTGTGAAGGAACGCCGTCGCATCGCCCCCAAACTGGTCGAAGGCCCGTTCGGGACCTCTGATTTCAAATCCTCTGATGCATGATCCGGCTCGTCCGCTTCCTTGGCCAACCGTCAGTAAGGTTTTAGTTTAGCAAGTATGGCGGATTGAAGTCACGCTTCAAGATGGGTTCGTTTGGTTATTTTTTTGTTTTGTGAGTGTCATTGTATGGCCCTTCGATAAACGCCTGGAAAATAGGGCTTTTTTGAAAAACATTGTTCTTTGGGCATATGTAACAGGGTTCACCGTGGATATAAGGACAAACGGAGTTTTGGCAGACGGAAAACAGTTTTGACAGTCGGATGAATACAGAGCGTCTTCGATGAGCGGTTTCGATTGCGACCGCAAGAATGAAGTGTTGGTGTGAGTTGTTTTCGGATCGAAGTTTGATCCGAAGGCGGTCCGTGAGGGTATCACGGTGTCCGTAGCGTCAAGCCAGTCTCCTGATTTTG
>JBBTCX010000223.1:0-7746 GCA_038043045.1 Planctomycetota bacterium
TATCGTCGGCAAAGTCCGCCGCAAGGCTCCAGAAGTTGTGGGTAAACATAAGGCAAGAACCCACGGTCGTGGTTCAATGCTCTCATGACTACGCCGTCAATCTCAAGGTCCAGGGGTATGGGTTCCTCACGTTGACAGCTCAATGGAATTCCAGCGCCGATGATCCCGCCTTTGTCGACGGCTTTCCACCGTTTTCCGCGCCCATGCTGGTTACACCGGATACCGCCGGTGATGTACTCGTAGCATTGACCGAAAAATCAAACAGCGGCGTGTCCGTCGGTAGCCGGTCGGACTTAGTTGGAAATCCGTGACGTCATAGACCGGACTCTTGTCACCTTCGCATGGCAAGGCTACATTCAATCTTTCCATTAGAAAACCTTGCGAACAGACGATGCCCGATTGCAACAAAAACCTCTGGGCTCCGTGGCGAATGGAATATATTCGCTCCCTCGCTTCCGAGACCGACGACTCTACTTGTTTTCTTTGTCGATATTGGAACGAACCGCAGAATGACGCTGAAAACTTCGTCGTCCGGCGATACCAAGACACATTCATCGTGATGAATCGATTCCCTTATACCAACGGCCATCTCCTCGTCGCTCTCGCCGCCCACAAGCCCGAACTCACCGACCTCGACGATTCCGAACTCATCCAAATGACCAAAACCCTTCGTGACGGTGTCGCTCTCCTTCGCCAAGTCACTGGCGCTCAGGGTTTCAATATTGGCTATAACATCGGCCGCTGCGCCGGCGCCGGACTTCCAGGTCATCTCCACGCCCATATCGTCCCCCGCTGGAGCGGCGACACCAACTTCATGGCCGTCATCGGCGACACCCGCGTCATCTCCGAATCATTGCAATCCCTTCACGCCCAACTCACAACCGCGGCGACGTCGCGGTGCGCTGGGTCGAAATCCTTGGAAACGGAGGAACCGCAATGATGGTTGCCCCGAACGAAACGACGAACCCGCGCTTGATCCGCCGCCACCGACCTCGTAGCATCCTCGTCCCGACCTTGAAACAAAGGAGTTTGAAATGACTATCGCTGTTTTTGTTTTAGCCGGCGCCCTAATCCTCCCTGCCATTGATCCGGTTGGCGAAGAATCAAGATTCCTCGCCAACATCCGCCAGCTTACATTCGACTCCATGGGGTTGAAAAACGCGGGGGAGGCTTATTTCTCTCCCGATGGAAAGACCATCATCTTCCAAGCGACCCCGGTCGACCGAGAAGAATACCAGATTTACACGATGGACCTTGCCACAAGCGCCCTCAAGAGGGTGAGCACCGGAAAGGGCGCCTGTACCTGCGCCTATTTCCGACCTGATGGGAAAAAGATCATCTTTGCCTCCAGCCACCTTGATCCCAACCTCGACCAACCCAAAGAAGCGAAAAAAAAATCCGGTTACCAATGGGACTTCAACGAACACATGGACATTTTCGAAGCCGACCTCGACGGGTCCCATTTACGACGCTTGACCGATGCCTTGGGGTACGATGCCGAGGGTTCGTATTCCCCTGACGGCAAACAGATCGTGTTCACCTCTCAGCGCGACGGCGACCTCGAAATTTATGTCATGAACGCCGATGGAACGAACCAGCGCCGACTGACTCAGGGAAAGGGCTATGACGGCGGACCGTTTTTCGGCCCCGACAGCCGCACCATCCTCTATCGCGGCGATCGCCGAAACGACGGGAAACAGAACCTTCAACTGCGCAAGATCAACCTCGACGGCACCACCGACACCGCGATCACCGACAACCCCATTTTCAATTGGTGCCCGTTTTGGTTTCCGACCGGAAAGTCCTTCGTCTTTACCCAAGCCGATCACGAAGCGCATTCCAAAGGACAAAAGCCCAATTACGATCTGTTCTTGATGACAGTCGATGGCACTCAGCAAACGCGAATCACCTTCGACCCTGCATTCGACGGCCTGCCGGTCTTCAGCCCCGATGGGCGTCAACTGATGTGGACTTCCAAGCGTGGCGGTCTGGACGAAGCCCAAGTGTTCCTCGCGGACTTCACACTTCCCCCGGCGTTTCAATCCTCGAATCGCTGACGGGGTTTGGCCGTCCCTCGCCATCCACGAGACAGCTATTTTCTTGATCGTGTCAACGACTGGATCGGGTCCACCACCGGTCGATCGAGGTCTCGCTCGCATTTCGGACACTTCAATCCCTCGTCAAGCCCTTTCCATCCATTAAGGCCCAGACGAACTTGAGGCTGTCCTTCCTCGCCCTCCGCTTTTGGGAAAAACCGAAACAAAACTTCGATGGGACCGTGCTGTTCACAAAGGTACGTCGTCACTGGAAATGCGTCTTTTCCGCAAGTTGGACAAGCCACTGGTTCGGTGCGGCCGCCGATACGAAAGAGATGTCCTCCGTCGCATTTCCAATCCATTTCGACATCCGCCAAGCCACGAATCTCCGCGGAAGGCGGCGTTTCCGGCTGCCAAGTTCGGTAGATTAGCAACAGCGACAACCCCACTGCGAAGACCAGCAGAAAGGTAAACCGGATGGCATGAACTTGGGACCGAGGTCGAGCAATACGGACGGACCGGCGGCGACGTTTACGAACCGCGACCGCGCCCCAAAACGAAAGGGGCATTTTTATTCGCTCGGAATGGGTACGGGGCCCGTCCACCAATAAAGACTGCTACGGGCGAAGGAATAATGAGGCAGGCGCATGTCATTGCACAACGTGCACCCGCCGCTGGCGCAATTTGGATAAAATGTGCGAGCACGAATCCGGAATAGCTCGCGGGTTCGTGCCTCTCGGACTCCACCGTCCAACGTGTACATGTTAATTCCGTCGCCATGTCGCAGAGTCACCCAGGGGCGAATCAGTTGTCGGGCAAACGGATCAAACCCGTCATCCCAAGCCAGTTGCGCCGCGTTTCGCAACGGGGTCGGCGGTCCTGCACTCGAACCTCGGTTCATCGGCGTAAGGTCGTCAGGGCCCAAATCCCCCAGGAGAATCATGTCCAACGGGCGTTTCTGGTGAAAGCGATCCAAATTCGCCAGCATCCCGCGACCAAAAGTCATTAGGAAACTGTTGATTCCATAACTGACATAATCCGCGGCGGCAGGACGATTCAAGCGGTGATTGACCTGTTGGAATTGGTATTGGTACGGGTCGCTAGGACAACTCAGTACCGTTGAATCTTCCAAACTCAATTTCGAAAACCAAACTCCCGTATCACTCGTCGGCCGCCAACTGCGCGATGCCTCGGGGCTCATTGGGATCCAACCCTTGTTTTCAATTCGGTAATACTCGAGCAGGTGTCCCAGTTCGCGAAGGTGCTGCTTGCATGCGGAATCGGAAGCGGCTTGCATGGATCGTTGCAATGAGGGGATCAACATCCCGATCATCAGACCAATGATGGCGATGACCACCAACAATTCGAGTAAAGTAAATCCCCTGCAACTGACTCGCCTGCCAAGGGCACTCTCGTTCGGTTTGTACATGACTCGCCTCATGCTATCTACAAAATTCTACAGACCTTTGCTATTCCCTGCAAGACCCTACACGATAATTATCCACTCTTCGCTTGACTTCACCCAACCCTCTGGGCCAAAGCCAACAGTCATTTATGTGTTCGCCGCCTTTGACAAACCAAATGACACTCGATCCAATTCTGTGAGATTCCTTACTTGTGGTTGACGTTTCGAATTCTCCAGTGGCCAACAAGTCCTTACCCATTGATCGGGTGACAGAGGGCTACACTTGTAAAACTAGGGGACCATGCTACAGTTAGGTTTGTTCAAAACAGACTAAATCGACTGGTTAGTGCAACTGCACTATAAGCGAGACTATACAGGTGCAAGCTCTACAGCAAAGAATTACCAATGAACTCCTTCCGTTTGTGACCAAGCCCGGCCAATATATTGGAGGTGAGACGAACCAGCTCGTGGCCCACGGCGACTGGCGCGCTGCCGAAATCCGGGTTGTAGTGGCCTTTCCAGATACCTATTCGATAGGAATGAGCCATCTCGGCTGCCAAATCCTGTATTGGTTAATTAACCATACCCCAGGATGTTGTGCCGAGAGGGTCTATTGCCCTTGGATCGACGCCGAAGCGGTCATGCGACCCAAAGGCATTCCTCTTTTTACTTGGGATACACGACAACCCGTTTCCGAGGCTGACATCTTTGCTGTGTCGCTTCAATACGAGATGTCGTTCACCAGCGTGTTACAATTGCTCGATCTAGCGGGAATTCCCCTACGTTCCGTCGATCGAACCGATGACCATCCCTTGGTTCTTGCCGGGGGTCCTCAGGCTGACAACCCAGAACCCATGGCGCCGTTCCTAGACCTTGTGGTTCTCGGCGATGGCGAAGCCTCGATGGCGGCGATTTTGGCAGCCTACAAAGAATTCAAGAACGGCGGCATGAGACGTCGGGAAATGATTCGTGCCATGGCCCAACGCTTTCCGTGGATTTATGCGCCGTCTCTTTTCGATGTTCGTTATCACGCGGATGGGACAATTCGATCGATAACTCCGGAGAACTCCGCGATTCCATCCAGTATCGAACGATGCCAGACGGAAGATTTTGAAAACGCGCCATTCCCCACTCGACCCTTGGTTCCGTACGTTGAGGTCGTCCACGATCGGTTTGCGATTGAGGTCATGCGGGGTTGTCCGCAGCGATGTCGATTCTGTCATGCGGGCTACACCAAGCGGCCGGTACGCGTTCGAAGCGTGGATAATATTCTTCGCATGGCGGAGGAGATGTATGCCTCCACCGGCATGGACGAATTCGGCCTCTTGTCGTTGTCGACGGCGGATTATCCGCATCTTCGTGAATTGGCCGATCGGGCCAATGCCCAGTTTTCCTCGCGGCAGGTAAACATCTCGATGCCGTCGCTTCGGGTCGACAAAATGTTGCAGAACATTCCGTGGATGGCGAACTCGGTTCGCAAAAGCGGGCTCACGATGGCGGTCGAAGCCGCCAATGACGACATGCGGGCGGCCATACGCAAATTGGTCACCGACGGCAATCTTCTTGACGGCGTTCGTCAGGCGTACGAAGCTGGCTGGCGATCGCTCAAGCTGTATTTCATGTGCGGATTTCCGGGAGAACGACCGGAGGATATCGACGGAATTGTTCATCTGAGTCGCAAAGTCAGTGATACCCGACGTGAACTCGGCAAATCGCCCGGATCGGTCAACGCCTCGGTCGGTTGGCTGGTGCCAAAGCCTTACACTCCGTTTCAATGGGCGGCGCAACCGCGAGCCGAGTATTTCCATGATGCCCGAAGGAGAATGGGTTCCTTGCTGGGTCGCGCGGGAAAAAAGGGCCCGGTGAAAATCAAGACGCACTCCGTCGAGCGATCGATTCTCGAAGGGGTCTTTGCTCGTGGCGATCGTAAACTAGCCGACACGATCGAATGGGCCTATCGCAACGGTGCTCGCTTTGACGGGTGGGATGAAGAATTCCGCCCAAACATCTGGCGAGATGCTTTCCACAACTCCGGTATAGACCCGGATTGGTATGCCCATCGCGAACGATCTTCCGATGAAGTGTTTCCTTGGGCCCACCTTCACGGCGGACCGCCCGACGACTATCTCGAACGGCAATACGACGACGTTTTCGTGCAGATTCGAGGACAGAAACCTCCGTCCGGGATCACGAAGCTTCAGGTCGTGGCCGCAGGCGCCTAAAACTATGGGGTTCGAGTGGGACGAGCTTAACCACATGGTCGGGGATGACCTCCTCGATCCGAAGAAACACCGTGATGTCCCCCCCCTTTGCTTGAAATGCGGCTACAACCTGACCGGGGCGATTTCGACACGCTGTCCGGAATGCGGGTACACGATCAACAGGAAACGCTTGCGCCAGGAAGTGATAGACCTCAAGTTTCGGGCCAAGACGTTAAAGGGCATTAAGGAATGGAGTCAAGCCGGTTTCGCCGTTGCGCTTCTGGCCGCCATTCTGAGTTTGGTGCGGATCCTTCTTCCGTCCACCAGTGCCGGATTGCTATTGAACACGATCTTCCGGTTCGCTTGTATCGTATGCGGTTTGATCGGGGTTAGTTTAGGAGCAAGCGTCTTGCGTGTTCTCCGACTTCCATCTTGGCTTCGTGAACAAGAGTCTCTTGAACCGAATTATTTGCTGGTGATCGGGGCGATCTGTTTCGGCGGTGGGTCTATCGCATGCGCGATTTTTAGGTAACGCCTACCCTCGTTGACCTAGGCGGGTGATAGGGTCAAGATAACCAGCATTATTGTAAGTCGTACTTAACCTTTTTCAAGGAACCCAGCGGGTGGCTCAGCGTCCAATTCTAAGGGTGGAATCCTCGGTGAAACGCGGCGGAACCCCGGGTGAACCGAATGACCAAGAGTTGGTGGAGCGGGTTCGAAGCGGACAGGCGGAGGCGTTTACGGAGTTGGTGGTTCGATATCAGGATCGATTGTTCAACACGTGCTGGCGGATTTGCGGGAACTTGGAGGATGCGCAAGACGTGACCCAGGAGGCCTTTATGAAGGCCTATCAAAACATCGCTTCGTTTCGTGGTGATAGCGCTTTTTACACGTGGCTTTATCGAGTGGCGGTGAATTTGGCGCTGTCGCAACGTCGAAGCAAAAAGAGGCGCCCGGTTGTTTCGCTCGATGGGGTGTCCACCGAAGGGACGCAGGTTGAACCCTTGGCGCGAAAAATGTTGATCGCGTCTCAAAAAGACACGGCGACCGCTGCGGCGGATGCGGAGTTAGCCGGACGGGTGTTGGCGGCTTTGCATTCGCTCAAAGAAGATGATCGAGCCATTGTGGTTCTGAGAGACATGGAAGGACTTGATTATGAGCAGATCGGGCGGATTCTGGAGTTGCCGGCGGGAACGGTGAAGTCGCGGTTGCATCGCGCTCGAATGGAGTTGAGAAAACTCGTTCAAGCCGGCGCGAACTCTTCCATCGAAAGGGGTGATGGATCATGACGAAGTTTGACCCCGAGGTGCATGGCGAGTTGATCTCGGCCTATCTGGATGGAGAGTTGGATCAGCGAGATACGACTTTGGTGGAGCGACTCTTAAAGGAGAATCCGCAGGCGCTGCGGTATCATGACGATCTTCGAAGTCATTCGCAGGCCTTGAGAGATTTGCCCAAACATTCGGCACCGGCGGCGGTTTTGGATGATCTGCGGTTGCGACTCGAACGGGCGGAGTTGTTGGATGAGCCCGAAGTACATACTCGGCGGATCGGGAGTCATGGAAAAGGGCACGGCCGTTGGTTGGCGGCGGCGATGGTGGGTGGACTGTTAATCAGCGGAGCTTGGTGGACGTGGCAAACATCACTGAAATCCACCGAGCGGGCAGAGTCTCGCATCGCTCTCGCGCCTGAGAACCCGACCCTTCCTGTGGATCAACGTAAATTCGATGTGATAGCCAAGACGTCCGTGGCAACCACGGCCCGCGAACCTTCGCCACCCTCGAAAGAAATGGCAAAGAGTACGGCCGTTTCAGAAAAAGATTACGCCCGTCCCATGATTGGCAACGAAAAGAAAGAAGAATCGACACCGGTCGTGTGGCGTAGTCCAAATGAAATCGCTCAATCGGGAATTCAGGCTCCGAAACAAAGGCAGCAATCGCAAGAAGAGATTCGAACACTCCCTTTCGCGACACAGGAGCTGCGACTGCAAGTTTCCGTGCCCGATGAGGCCGCGAAGAATGCGTTGGTGAGAGAAATTGTACAACAGGTATCCGCTCAAGGCGCTAAAGTTTTGACTGAAGCGGATTTCTCGAACGGTGCAAAA
>JBBTCX010000224.1:0-23643 GCA_038043045.1 Planctomycetota bacterium
AAACCCTCGACGCCCAATCCCTGAAAAACTGGGGCAACTCCTCGGCCTACTTCAATGGCCCGGCCGTGCGGGTGGAGTTGATTGCTGCACCCCACGAAGTCGGAGTTTTTGCCAGTATCCATCGAATCCATTCGGGCGATAGAACTCTCGACCTTTTGGATTTGGGTTTTGGGGGAATCTGCTCTAATGAGGAGGGACAGTACGTTGACGACCGTATTCGATCCACTGACCTACGAGTTGCAAGGATTGTTCCCAATCTTCCAGACGGAGTAATTCCGGAAGGTTATGCGGTAGCACAACAGTTTGTGGGCACGGCATTCGTAGTCGATGTCTCCACCGGGACCAACGATCGTTTGCATGTAACGGCAGGCCATGCATTTGGTTCGACCCTTCCTGGGCAGCTCGTACCACATGCCGTGTTGCAATTCAATGTTCAAGATTCCGATGCAAGTGGCCTGATTCAACATCCACCAGTGTGTGATCAGTTTCCCATCGATCGTCCGTCGGTTGTGCGTGAGTCCAATGGTGCGCCAAATGATTGGGCAATATTACGGTGTCTACCCAATTGTGGGCAAACCACGTTTCAACACAACGGTGGATTGGCATTTCCCCTTGATCTTGCGCCAGACCCCGATCCTGCCTGCCAATCTCCAACCACCTCACAGGTGCGTGTTACCGGTTATGGTCAGGATGTGAATGCGGGTGGGACAGGCGATCTGGGCGGACCTGGCGGATGCACCTGTCAAGCAAGTTGTCCGCCGAATGGACAATGGAATCGTACTCAGCAGACTTCAACCGGTTGCTTGATCTCTCCTTTAGAGGCAGTCAGTCAATATACAATGCCGAAGTTTGACGCGGATGTTTGTAATGGCAATTCTGGTTCACCGGTAATCGTCAACTCTCTCACTAATGGAAGCGGCGGTTCGGTGGTCGGGATACTTACGTCAGATGTCTGCCAAGTGGGTGTCAACGAGGCGATGCCCATTACTCATCCCCGTTTAAGCGCTGCGATTTGCCAGAAATCCCCCACCGGACCACTTTGCACTTGGGGCGAGAGCAGCCGGTACATAGCCGTGTCCGCAACTGCATCTGGTTCGCCTTATGCCATCAGAGTCGTAGGTTATCCGCAAGATTGCGAGATCGCTTGTTTGGATGCTTTTGTCCAATCGGACAATCGTCTATCCAGCACGCCCTATTATTCCACCTGGGGAACCGGTCTTGTCCATGTGAGAGATTCGGAGATTGTGCCTAACGCGCGATATCGGTTTTGGCGACGTTATCAAGCGGGAGGCCCTGACGAATCCATTGGATTCGCCCTGACTTGGGTTTGGGGAGATTTGAATTACTCGGGTCAGGTCGATTTTGATGATGTTACATGCATGAATGAGGCCTTTGCGGGGCGTTACGACGCTTGTGGTTTCGGTATTGAAGCCGCCGATCTCCTTCCATGCGACCCCGACCATTTTATTGATCTTGAGGATCTCATTGCATTGGTTAGCGCCTTCGGAAATACTCCCTACTCGAATAGTCCCTACCCGCAATTCTGCACGCTTCCGTGCCAATGTGAAGAATCTGGGGGTTTCCAACCGCCGGGTGGAGGTTCGCCGTCGGAAGGCGTAACGGCAAGCATTACGTTGGCAGGCACTTCTATGACTATTGCGCCAGACGAGAAGTTCGAAGTCGAAATATTTGCGGAAACTGAAGCGGCTCTTCGCGGGTATCAATTCGCACTTATTGTTGACGGCGGCACAGTGGGAGAACTGACGCTTGTTGATCTTTCAGTAGATTCACAGAGAACGGATTTCGGTTTCTATGGAACGCCATCGCACATAGCGATTGATCTTGAAAACGGCCGGGCTGCGGGGGTTTCCCTCGGCGATCCGGCAGTGTTTCAACCGCCGAAATATAGCGCGACATTTCTCTTTCACGCAGCACCGGAAGCTCAAGGAGTCTTCCGTATCGAGTTACGGGAAGATGATACACAGTTGAGAGATGCCAACGGCAACGCGATCGAGTGGTCGCTCAAGGAACCGTTGGAAATCATCGTTATCCCCTAATCTGTGCGACGCCTTCCGTTTCGATTTGCTGCGGGAAAGGGGCAAAATATGTTCCGGAAATACCAGCGAGTTTGTTGGGGTGTTGTGATATTGTTTTTGTGTCCGCACTCTGAAGCCACGATATTGGTGGAATGCGAGCCGATTGTTTCAGCGACAGTTTCACCTGGGGATATCGTTCCAATAGAATGTTTTGTCTCATCAGACGTGGATCAGTTAATTGTAGGGGCAGCCTTGGACTTTCCCTGCTCATTGCCCGCAGCAATGAACGCAATGGGGTCAGTGGATGTCGTCAATCTCCTTTTACACCCGGATGGAGTTGAGCTTTCCGGGCCGAGTTTTTATGGTGTTCCCAATCTGTTCCCTCTTAGTAATTCGACGTACAGCTCATCTCAATGCTGGGCAACTCGATCGATTTGCGGTTCGTGTGGTCCAGAATTACTGTCCGTCGGAAACAGACGCTTTTTCGGGAAAATCACTTATGAAGTTTCTCCTTGCGCAAGCGGTGAATTCTCGGTGATTTTGGAGAATTTCAACGTTCCTCCGCTTCATTCAGATAGAACAAAATTCGGAGAAGGTACCACTGGCACACCCCTTCTTCCCTTTGTTCACACCCCATTGGTGCTTTTAGTGCAACCCACTGAGCAATCTTGTTGTTTGCCAAACGGCATTTGTATCCCGGTAGATGAACCTATTTGTTGTCTTCAACAAGGCGGAGTTCCACAGGGTGGCGAGCCGGCGTGCGAAGGCGACGCGGATGGAGATGGGATCGATGGAATCTGCGGGGATGTATGTCTCGGGTTTGATGATCGCATCGACGACGACAACGACGGGATACCCGATTGCCTGCAAACAATCCCCACGGTTTCGACGTGGGGGATGATCGTATTGGCGCTGTTGGTTTTGGTTGGCGCAAAGGTACGTATCTGGGAAAATGGGAGATATGCGAAATCTGTTGGATGATCGTGCGACGGCCTCTCCCGAAAAGTACACAGCGTCATTCGTGTTCCGCGCTTCAACGAACGCCAGCGGAACCTTTACGATCACTCTAAGAACTAACGAAACCCATTTGCGCGACGCGAATCGTGCTCCAGTGAACTGGGACAGCGGCGGCAGTGTAAACGTAACTGTTACGTCGCAGTAGCACAATTCTTGTTGCAAATGGGTACAGGGGAGATCGTGAAATGGGACGGAAGGTTCGGATTGTGACGGGAATCTTCACAAGTGTGTGTGTTTTTTCACAGAGCGCAAGTGCTATCATAACAGTTGAGTGTGTTCCCATTGGAGGGACGACGGAAGTCAAGGGACAGGTTGTGGATATTGAGTGTTTTGCAATCTCGGATATAGACCAATTGCTCACAAGCTACATACTGGATTTCCCTTGTTCATTGGAAAGTTCGGGGCCATCCGAAGGTTCGCTCGACGCGGTTGCTTTAACCACCAATCCGGATGGAGTTCCTCCTCAGGGCCCAAGTTCCGGAGGAATTCCGATTTTGTTTCCTGTCGGACTATATCTTATCGAGCCTCCTCCTAATCTGTGCGTGACTATTGGTCAGTACTGTGGACTCTGCCCTCCAGAGTTACTTCCCATGGGGGTATTGAGATACTTAGGTACAATCTCGTACTTGGTTTCAGATTGTGCGGGAGGTGATTTTGAGCTGTACTTCGAAAACTTTAGTGATCCACCAGTCCTGACCGACATCACTGGTTTTACCGCACCAGGTGGTGGAGGAACTCCCGTTCCATTTCATCTGCTTCCAACGGTACTTCGGGTTGAAACCCAAGGCTGCTGCCATTCGGATTCTTCGTGCGAGATGTTGAACGCCACGTGTTGCGAGAATCAAGGCGGTGTTCCGCAGGGGCCGGGGACGGTTTGCGAGGGGGATGCGGACGGGGACGGGATCGATGGAGTATGCGGGGATGTATGTCTCGGGTTTGATGATCGCATCGACGACGACAACGACGGGATGCCCGATTGCCTGCAAACAATCCCCACGGTTTCGACGTGGGGGTTGGTGATTCTCGCGTTGAGTTTGTTGACCCTGGCCAAGGTGAGTGGGCGGGTTCAGCGGTCCGGGAATGCATAAAACGAGGCAGCCGTTTGTGGTACGGGCTGTCTCGTTTTCGTCGTGTGGAGTCTTCCATGCCTCAATGGGCTTGGACGAATCCGCGAGGAAAAAACGCGATCAAACCAGATGGGCAGTGCGCCGGCGTGTCCCGGGCATGGCGACTTTTGACCATCGACAACACCGCGCCTGCCCCAAATCGATCTGCGTGTATTACTCCAAGTAGCGAAAACCAGTTTTCGAGATCAGTCCATGTGACCAGGGTTGGATTCGCCAGTGGCTTTGGTACATTGAAGCACCGGTGAGGTACGGGTTTGGATGATTCTTGTTCGGGTATTATTTTTCGGTCCGGCGAGAGGATTGGTCAAAACAGACGTTTTGGACCTACCCCTTCGCAAGGGGGGCACGCTGGCCGATGTTCGACAAGCGTTGTGTGATCAGTATCCGGAGTTAGAGCGGTTGCTGCCAAGTTGTCGTTTGGCTGTTAATCTGGAATATGTAGCACCGGATGCGCCGTTGATTGACAAGGATGAAGTGGCCGTGATCCCGCCAGTTTCCGGTGGTGCGGGTGATCGATCGATTTGGGTCGACTTGTTCGACCAAGAATTGCCGATGGGGGAGATTCGGCAATTTGTGTCTGGCGACCCCCGGGGGGGGGGGGCGTCGTTTTCGAGGGGACAACTCGTGCGGAGACTGACCCCCAGCACGGTTCCTTAAAGTACTTGGAGTATGAAGCGTACCGTGATATGGCCTTGCGGAAATTGCAGGGTTTGGCGGAAGCGGCGTTGACCCGTTGGTCGTTGGGGCGCGTGGCGATGCTCCATCGATTGGGTTGTGTAGGTCCGGCGGAGGTGTCCGTGGTTGTCGCGGTGGCAGCGGCGCATCGAGCCGAGTGCTTTGATGCGTGTCGCTGGCTGATTGATACGCTGAAAATGGACGTTCCGATTTGGAAGCGGGATGTCTATGCGGATGGTTTCACGCGATGGGTCGATCCAAACATAGCGAACGGAACTCGCTGAAGAGTCTCAGCAAGAGGCCGGCCGACCTCCCCGCGAGGGCGAGGAAGATCGTCGGTATTCTCAAGAAAACCTACCCAGTCGCAACGTGCGCGCTGACCCATCAAAATCCGTTTGAACTTTTGATCGCCACGATCTTGTCCGCCCAATCGACGGACCAGACGGTCAACAAAGTGACGCCGGTTCTCTTTGCCCGGTTTCCCACGCCGCAGCGTTTGGCCGACGCAGGGCGGGATGAGATTGAAGAGATCATTCATTCGACCGGTTTTTTTCGTAACAAGGCCAAGAGTGTGCAAATGGCTAGCAAGACGATCGTAGAAGATTTTGGTGGAAGGGTACCGGACACGATGGAGAATCTTCTCCGCTTGCAGGGAGTCGCGCGCAAGACGGCTAACGTGGTCTTGGGCACTGCTTTTGGAAAAAACGAGGGAGTGGTGGTTGATACCCACGTAGGGCGACTGAGCACACGCCTCGGGATGACGTGGTCCTCCAAAAACGACAAGGATGCCCTCGCCGTCGAGCGCGACCTTATGGCGATCATTCCACGGGATGATTGGACAATTCTGAGTCATGCATTGATTTGGCACGGTCGCAGAGTTTGCTCGGCGAAGAAACCGCAATGTGCGGATTGTGAATTGTCGGGGGTTTGCCCTTCGGCGGGAACGATTGAACCCAGTCATCGCGTTGCCAAAACAAAGTCTCACTGAGTCGGACGGCGAGTTTTTGTTGAATCTTCGGTTTGGTTCAACCCAAGCAATCCTGGCTTGACAGGGGAATGGGTAATTCGTACCTTCTCCGCTGTTACAAAGCCGGGCGCGCGGCGGCTACGTTCGGGCGAATGCCGTTACATCAAAACGAAGTCGTACCCCGCCGGCAAGTTGGATTGAAAAGTATATGTTACCAGTAAAAAAGATGTCGAAAACGCGTACGCGAACTCGCCGGGCGCACCATGCATTGGATCGGGTGAACCTGAGTCCTTGTCCGAGCTGCGGAAAACCCAAACTGCCTAATGCGGCATGCCAACTTTGCGGATATGTCAGCGCGAAGTTGGTCCTTCCACTCGGTAAGAAGGAAGAATAATGGCCACACGGGTCGCTGTGGACGCGATGGGGGGCGATCATGCCCCTCGGGCAATCGTTCGGGGAGCGGTTCAAGCGCTGTCCGACGATTCCGAATTGTGGCTGGTTTTTTTGGGCGACGAAACGGTTGTTCGAGATGAACTTACCGCTTTCGGACTGAGTTCGTCGGACGCCCGCCACGAACGGATTCGGATCGTTCATACCACCCAAGTTGTGGGGATGGAAGAGGCTCCTGTTGACGCGCTGCGAAGCAAGAAGGACTCGTCGATCCTCCGCATGGCTGAGTTGGCCGCCGCAGGAGAGGCCGATGCGGTGGTCAGCGCCGGCAACACCGGCGCTTGTGCGGCAGCTGCCCAGTTCAGGCTAAAACCGTTGCCGTTCATCAGCCGCCCTGGAATCGCGGTGACGATACCGTCTTTTCATGGGCCGTTTGTTCTATGCGACGTTGGGGCCAATATTCAAGCCAAACCGCAGCATTTGTACGAGTACGCGGTGATGGCTTCGGTTTATGCAGAGCGCGTGCTTGCGATCAAGAATCCGCGAGTGGCTTTGCTTTCCATCGGCGAGGAAAGCGGGAAAGGAACGGGGCTTGTCAAGCAAACGCAAGCGTTGTTGCTTCAAGACTCTAGCCTAAATTTCGTGGGAAACGCCGAAGGACGGGAGTTGTTTGAGAACCGTTGCGACGTGGCCATTTGCGACGGGTTCGTCGGCAATATCGTTTTGAAGTTTGTTGAAGGATTGGCCGAGGGTCTATTCCGCACCATCGCCCGAGAGTTCGGAGATCAGTCCCCCGAGACTCGTCAGCAGATAAACGTTGCGTTGGACCGCGTTTGGTCGCGCCATGATTACAGTCAATACGGCGGCGCTCCTCTGCTTGGCATTGATGGTATTTGCATCATATGTCATGGCCGCAGCAACGAATTGGCCATTCGTAACGCGGTCAAAGTGGCGTGCCGTTTCGCGAGACAAGGAATTAATCAGGCTCTGGGTGAACGACTCGGCGGCGCATCCGGGGCTCGGGCTTCGGCGGTGGAGCAACCGGCCGCTGTCGTCGTGCGGTAGACGCGGGTTCAGGCGCTGTTGGGTGTTTGCGAGAAGTTTCGAAAATCCATGATCGGTTCCTTTTGATTGGAATGTGGTTATTTTTTGGTTCACGTTCAATCATTCGGAAGGTGTGACACGGGCAATGGGGTCAGGAAACGTTTGGAATGAGTCACCCGTTACCGATTGAGATTCGAGGCATGGGGGTGTATGTGCCCGAAGAGGTGGTGCGGAATTCACATTTCGCCGCCTACCTGGACACCTCGGATGACTGGATCGTTCCTCGCACGGGAATTAGAGAACGTCGAAAGGCCGCGCCAAATGAGTGTACCTCGACGATGGCGGCGGAGGCGTCGCGTAAGGCTCTTGCCGACGCCGGGATGACGATCGACGACATCGATCTTATTGTCTGTGCGACGGCCACCGGAGATTGCCCATTTCCAGCGACAGCCACTTTTATTCAAGCGGCGTTGGGAGGCCATAAACGGGAGATTCCTGCTTTCGACGTGGGGGGCGCGTGTGCGGGATTTCTCTATGGACTGGCGACAGCCGGCGCCATGATCACCGCGGGTTTATTTCGTCGGGCGTTGGTCATCGGCGCGGAGACGTTGACCCGATATGCCGATCCAGAGGATCGTCGGACGATTGTGCTTTTTGGAGATGCCGCCGGCGCAACGGTCATTCAACGTTGTAACGATCCGGATCGTGGCGTGTTGTATTGCGAACTCGGTTGTGACGGAACCCACACCGATTTGATCATCGTTCCGGCCGGAGGTTCAAGGCGTTTCACGTCGGAATCCACTATGGCCGAACGGCTTCAATTTATGCGCATGAAAGGTCGTGAGGTTTACAAGTTCGCGGTCACCAAGATGGTGGAATTGATCGAGCGCGCTCTGGACAAATTGAAGCTGACCCCGGAGGACATCAAGCTGGTCGTTCCGCATCAATCAAACTTGAGAATTATTGAATCCGTGCAGGAGAAGATTGGTTTCCCACGAGAGAAGGTGGCCGTCAACATTGAGCGGTTCGGCAATACTTCCGCGGCGTCGATTCCCATGGCGTTGGAAGAACATCGGCGCAACGGAACCGTCAAGGAGGGTGACCTGGTATTGTTAATCGCCATGGGCGCCGGTTTCGCCTGGGGCACGATAGTCATACGGTTATAGCTCTGTAGTCACTGAGGAATTGGAAGAAGTACCCATGAGTTTGGCGGCGATTATCTTTCCCGGACAAGGTTCCCAATCCGTGGGAATGGGTCGGGATATTTTCGAAGCAAGCCCGCGAGCGCGCGAGGTGTTTGAGCGATCGAACCGGATTCTCGGTTTCGATCTCGCAAAAACGTGTTTCGATGGTCCCGCGGAAAAACTGGAACAGACGGATATTCAACAACCCGCGATTTTCGTAACCAGTATTGCGTTGTGGGAAGCGTTTTTGGAGGCAGGCGGCTCGCGGGACCAGTTCGCCAAAACCGGGGGGTTGAGTCTGGGAGAATACACGGCCTTGCACGTGGCCGGGGCGTTGGAATTTGAAGAGGCCCTGCGTTTGGTGCATCGCCGTGGTCAACTGATGCAGGAAGCGGCGGACGCGGTGGAGAGCGGAATGGTCTCGCTGGTCGGCGCAAACGAAGCGTCGGCGAAAGCCCTGTGCGATCAATGTCGCGGGGAAGAGGTGCTTTTTCCCGCGAATTTGAACTGCCCCGGTCAGGTCGTGATTTCCGGACACAAGACCGCGTGCGCTCGGGCGATGTCCTTGGCGGATGAGTATCAGTGCCGTGCGGTGGCACTCAAAGTGGCGGGGGCGTTTCATTCCCCGCTGATGGAGTCGGCGGCCTTGCGACTGGCCCCGTTGTTGGAGCGGGCGAGTTTTTCCAACCCGGCGATCCCGGTGATCTCCAACGTCGATGCGGAATATCATGACGAACCCGCTTCGATTCCCCAGAAGCTTTACCTACAAGTGACGCATCCGGTGTATTGGCAAAAATGCGTGGAGCGGATGGTGGCGGACGGGGTCACGGAGTTTGTGGAGATGGGTCCGGGACGGGTGCTGAGCGGATTGGTTCGCAAGATTCACCGACCGGCAACGGTGATCAATGTGAGCACGGCGGTAGCGCTGGCCTCCGCGATACCGGCTTAACTAAGTAGATGGACTCTCTCATATGAAAGACCGCGTAGCAATCGTAACCGGCGGCAGCCGCGGAATCGGCAGGGCCATCTGTTTGGCACTCGCCCAACGCGGTGCCACAGTGATGGCATGCGCTCGCTCCATCGAATTGCTTGAACGGGTTGCCCAAGAAGCCAAAGAGCGAGAGCTGAACGGTCGAATCGTACCGCACCGGTTGGATGTAACCCAGCGCACGGCGATCGATGAATTGGTGGATTCCGTTTCCGAACAATACGGCAGAATCGACATCGTCGTGAACAACGCGGGGATCACACGCGACGGGCTTTTGATGAGCATGGATGACGACCAGTTCGACGAAGTGTTGACAACCAATCTCCGTTCGGCTTTTTGGATGACCCGGGCGGTGTCGAGGGTGATGGTTCGACTTCGATATGGTCGCATCGTCAACGTTTCCAGCGTTTCTGGGGTGATGGGCAACGCCGGACAAGCGAATTACGCGGCCAGCAAGGCGGGTCTCATTGGTTTGACCAAATCGACGGCCCGGGAGCTTGCTAAGCGAAACATCACGTGTAACGCCGTCGCTCCGGGGTTTATTGAAACGGACATGACCCAGAATTTGCCGGATAAGGTGAAAGACGCGTTCAAGCAATCGATCCCGGCGGCGCGTTTTGGTACCCCGGAGGACGTGGCTGAGGCGGTCGCGTTTCTAACCGGAACAGGCGCCTCGTACATCACGGGGCAGGTTCTGCTGGTGGACGGCGGTATTCGAATGTAGGGTTCGGGTACTAAGCGGCGGTGGGCGAAAAAAAAAGCGAGGGACTTCGGGTTCGGAGGCCGTCGGTTTTTGTCACCCGATGACGGGTGGAACGCCCTGGTTGCGAGAGACGACAATTAGGCATAGGATGACAGGATACAGGAACGAAACGTTATGACACCAAACAAAGAGCAAAGCGGATTAAAACTGGAGGAATCCAAAGTGCGTAGCCCCGCTGAGATTGAGCAGAAAGTCATTCAAATCGTGAGCGAACAATTGAGCGTGGACAAGGCGGAAATTAAGCGTAGTACCTCGTTCGTGAACGATCTCAATGCCGACTCCTTGGACACCGTTGAGTTGGTCATGGAGCTTGAGGATGAATTCGACCTGACCATCCCCGACGAAGAAGCGGAGAAGCTCAAGACCGTCGGCGAGGCCACGGATTACATCCTTAAGCATATGGAAGCAAAGAAGTAACGAACCGGTTACTATATTCGGATGTCATATCGTCGGGTCGTTGTTACCGGAATGGGGGCGGTAACACCCTTTGGGGTGTCCGCCGACCGTTTGTGGGATGGTTTGATTGAAGGCCTTGGTGCCGTCTCTAGAATCACGTTGCTAGACACCTCCGCCTTCGAAGTTCACATCGCCGGCGAAGTTCCGAATTTCGATCCAGCCGCTCATTTGGATCGAAAGATTATCAAACGACTCGACCGTTATGCCCAATTCGCCTTGGTCGCAGCCGACGAAGCCGTAAAGCAATCCGGACTGGATCCGAGCCGCGAAGATCCTTACCGAATGGCCGTGGTTTTCGGTACGGGGATCGGCGGCATGAACGAACTGGAAAGTCAGTTCATGCGCCTCGCCGAAAAAGGTCCCAGCAAGGTCTCCGCGTTTACCATCCCCAAACTCATGGTCAACGCCGCGAGCGGGAATATCTCTATTGCCTACGGCGCCAAGGGGATGAGCATCGCTATCAGCACCGCCTGTGCATCCGCGACCAACGCCATGGGCGAAGCCTTTCGACAAATCCGAGCGGGTTATGCCGATGTGATTTTCACCGGTGGCGCCGAAGCCGCGGTCACAGGGCTTTCTCTGGCGGCTTTTGCGGCGATGAAGGCCCTCAGTTGTCGAAACGATGATCCAGGGCGAGCAAGTCGTCCCTTTGATCGTGATCGAGACGGGTTTGTCTTGGCAGAAGGAGCCGGCGCTTTTGTGTTTGAGGAATTGGAACATGCAAAGCGCCGCGGAGCGTCCATTCTGGCGGAGATTATTGGATTTGCCTCCTCGTCGGATGCCGACCATTTGACACAACCGTTGGAATCCGGGGAAGGTGCCGCGGCGGCCATGCGTCTTTCGCTCCAAGACGCCGCCATAAACCCCGACGAAGTCGACTACATCAACGCTCATGCCACCAGCACGCCGCTGGGTGATATTTCCGAAACGCTGGCCATCAAGAATGTTTTTGGTTCGTCAGCCAAGAAGCTGGTGATCAGCGCCAACAAGAGCGCTTTGGGCCATTCCTTGGGCGCCAGTGGCGGTATTGAGTTGGTTTCCATCATCGGTTCCCTTCGCAATTCCGTCATTCCGCCGACCATCAACCTCGATTCGCCCAGTGAAGGTTGCGATTTGGATTATTGCCCCCACACCGCCCGCGACCGGCGGGTGCGAATCGCGCTCAACAATTCCTTCGGTTTCGGCGGCCACAACGCGTGCTTGGTCGTTAAACGATTCGAGTAGGGCGAAGGACATCGCCGACCAACGGCTCACTCAAGCCTCTGACTCGATCCTGTCGATAACTCAACACGGGACAACCGCGACACGCTGGGTTTGCGCGCGCCCGATGGGGAGACGAATCAACGGTGACCGGTCAGGAAGGATTAGCGCTGGCAGACGCTCCGACACCCGCCAAACAGGCGGCCGCGCTCCGCGGTTCCACGCGCCGCACCGACCTTCATCGCGTCCTCGGACTCAAGGTTCCCATTAGCGTGACCCTTGCTGAAAGGAACATGAGTCTGGAGTCCATCCTCGCGATAGCCGTGGGAACCATCCTGGAGTTCGATGTGCCCGTCGAGTCGGAACTCAAACTCCACGCCGTCAATTGCGAAATCGCCAAGGGACAGGCCGTGAAAGTGGGAGAGAGTTTCGGTTTTCGCATTACTCGGATCGTGGACGTGCATGACCGGATCGGAGCCTTGGCGGGGGTTCAGGCAAACGCCTGATGATCTCGGCCGCCTGATCGAGGGCTTCCTCTCGACTTCGGATGATTTCGTTGAGTTGGGCGCGATACAACAGGTCCACGACTTCGCCGAATTGCGGTCCGGGTACCAATCCCAGGCCTTTCAAGTCCTCGCCCGACAAGAACGCCTGCGGTGAAACATCCCCCGGTTGAATGCACGCGGCCCGGCGTTGGATTCTCTCTAATTCAGCGGTCGATTGCCCGCCGGTTCTCAGATCGGCCTCAACCAAGGACAACAAATCTCCCCAGTTCTCATTTGCCATGAGGGATTTCAAATCCGCAAGCTCCAAGTCCGTTGCTGCAAGAACGACCGACGCCGAACGGACCAGATACACCACAGCCTGCGTCAGTCGATTGCTAAGGCGCAGCGCTTTACAGATCCTTTCGGCCGCATCAGGCAATAAGGAAAACAACAACGCCGCCAGCCCCAAGGAGGCCCGTATGTCCTTATTTGGAAGACCAGCCAGCCGTCGACCGATTCGCTCATTCTCGTCGTTGCCCGTTTGGAACGCACCACAAAGAAACGGTAGCAACCCCGCCTCCACGAAAATCGACCATGCCGCCGCCCGCGATGGGTGGATTAAGATTCGCTCCAATTCCTGCCAGATGCGCTCCGGACTGACCGTGCCCAATTCCGCCGCCAATTCGCGCATGGCCTTTCGCGTGGATTCCTCGATGGAAAATCCCAGACGCGCCGAAAAACGAACCGCCCGAATCAATCGAAGGTGGTCCTCTTGGAATCGTTGCTGCGGATCGCCGATCGTCCGAATGACACCCGCCCGAAGGTCCGCACATCCTCCGACCAAGTCGATCACCCGGTCGGTGATCGGATCATAAAAAACGCCGTTGATTGTGAAATCGCGTCGCCGAGCATCCTCCTCCATCGTGCCGAAGCGAACTTCATCAGGATGTCTACCGTCGGAATATGCACCGTCCGCCCGAAATGTAGCCACTTCGATGTCCCAACCCCAACGACGAACGAGCATCACCCCGAATTGCGCACCGACTTCCCGCGATTTCGGGTACAGCTCCCGAATCCGCGCGGGGGTCGCATTCGTGGCCACATCGTAGTCCTTGGGGGCAAGATTCAGCAATGGATCGCGCACGCAACCGCCGGCCCAGACGGCTTGGTGTCCGGCGGATTGCAGCCGTGACACCACGTCTACAGCGGCTCGTCGAGCATCACAATCCTTGGGTGTCATGAGACAACATGAAAGAATGTCACGGCATTTGAACCGATCTTTCGACTGTCCAACAGGGTCCAGGGTTCGATCATGACCTCATCATATCGAATTGTTGCTTCGTGGTGCAGGACGACCATCGGTGCTTCAGACATGCAAGCGGTCAACCGTCCCAGAAATTGCCAGACGTGTCCGTTTGCTGAAGGGTCCTCCGAATTCACATAGGGGGGATCGAGAAACATCAACCCCATGGGTCTGGTGTCGGACTGAACCCATGCTAGAACTTTCCGCCAGCCATCGCCCGAAACCACAAGAGCTTCCTCTCCGATTTGTAGCGCATCGAGATTGCGGGACAACACGTCTAGCGCCCGACGTTCCTTCTCAAAAAATACACATCCAACCGCACCGCGAGAAAGCGCCTCCAACCCCAGCGATCCTCCGCCGGAGAAAACGTCCGCCACCTGAATGGGAGGCAATTCACCTGGGCAGCCGTAATGACATCCCAACATATTGAAAACGGATTCTTTCACACGATCCGGCATTGGCCTGGTGATGCTCTCCGGTGGATATTCCAACCGTCGCGATCGCCATTTCCCCGCGATGATCCGCATCCTCAATCCCCACCCGGCAAACACCCCGCGCGCCCCTCAATCTCCAACCCTGGCGAACCTCACTTCAAACACTATAATCCTCAACCCGTAGCATTAACACTCCACCAGACGGTACCATCCAGCGCGCCGGTACGGTCCTGCAGGTTGGAGGCATCCCGTATAAAATGAGGGGCCGTGATGGGTTCGATTCTCTGTGAGCACTGCACCGCAGCCTGTTGCCGTTACCTTGCGCTTCCTCTCGACAAGCCTCGTTCCGCCCGGGATTACGATGACATCCGCTGGTACCTGATGCACCAAGGAATCACCGTATTCATCGAGGAAGGCGATTGGTACATTCAATTCCAGACCCGTTGCAGAAACCTCGGGGCCGACAATCTCTGCGGCATTTACGATACTCGCCCCGAGATTTGTCGCGAGTATGAGCCCGGCGAATGTGACTATGGCGACGGGCAGTATGGATACGAGCGCCTGTTCACCCACCCCAAACAGATTGAGGAATACTACGAGGGCAAAACCGGTAAGAAGTTGCAAACTTCCGCGGGCGCTCGCCGCAAGGCTCGCGTATAGAACCGAGAGAGGAGTTCAACTTGGGTCGCCGACACATTCATTATGAAGCTGCTTTCGAAGACCTTCTTCGCGCTTCCGGTTGGCCGCACCTAACCATCGACGAGCGCCGCAAAGCCATCTTCCACGGTACCCGGGTCAAAACTTTCGATTTCGTCGTATACCCACCACAAGGGCCTGCCTGGCTGGTCGATGTCAAAGGGCGAAAATTCCCGTACCAAGGACGAAACGGCAAACGCTTTTGGGAAAACTGGGTCACACGTGACGATCTGGTCGCTCTCCGACAATGGGGAGAGGTTTTCGGTCCCAAGTTCCAACCCGTCTTCATTTTTATGTACTGGTTGGTCGGTTCCGCATCGCGGGACCCCACGACCTACACCCACGCATTTCGAGGTGAATTTTACTCTTGTTTTTCGATTCCGGTCGCCGATTACGCCGCCCATGCACGCCCTCGTTCCGACAAGTGGCAAACGCTTTCTATGCCCACCCGCGAATTTCGCCGTTTGGCCAATCCCATCAATCCCTTGATTCGAGAACATTCCACACCCGCTGCCCAACTCTGCGGCGGAGTGGGTCCCGCTCTACAAGTAACGTGAATAAATCACCTGTTCGATTTACATTCGGACAAGTACGGTCAATAATACTTGCAAGTACGACGACCTTGTCCGTAGGAACAGGTTTTTGTTTTTGCAAGGACAAACATGGCACATGCACATTTGAAAGAGATCGAAGCCCAAACATTGAAGGCCAGCGGCCTCATGATCGCTACGTTGATGGGCGGAATGCTGGTGATCAGTTCGTTTATCTTAAATGTCCCGTCTGTTGCGAGAGTTCTATTTCAGCACGACTTATCAAGTGAAACCTACGCTGGACACTCGCCCTATTCAGATATGATTGCGTTAATCGGGGCTGTCTTGCTAGGTGCACCACTGATTTGGCATTCCATGAAGTGCCTGCTTCACGGCCACATGCACATGGACGAACTCGTCGCTTTGGCCGTTGGGGCAGCCATTGCCTTGGGCGAATATCAAGAGGCCGGGATTGTCGCGTTTTTCATGATTCTATCGAACCTCATTGAAACTCGCACAGCATTGGGTGCTCGAGCATCGATCGAATCGCTGCTTCGTTTGACTCCTGAAAAGGCCCATCGCCTTCAAAAAGGCGGTCAAGAGGAGTTGGTGGAAGCCAAAGACCTTCATACCGGGGACACGGTTCTTGTTCGGCCTGGGGATAACATTCCCGCCGATGGTGTTGTTCTTCGGGGCGAGTCAACCGTAAACCAAGCGAATATTACCGGCGAATCGTTGCCCTTGGACAAGTCCATTGGCGATGAGGTTTTCAGCGGCACCAGCAATTTGACAGGCGCCTTGGAGTTTCGAGTTACAAAAGCAGGAAGTGATACGACGCTTGGCCGAGTGCAGCAGCTTATCTTGGATGCCGAGCGAACTCGAATCCCATTGATGAGGCTCATTGATCGTTACGCAGGATGGTATACGCCGACGGTCTGTATGTTGGCGTCCATCGTATGTTTTTTATCGTCCGACAAAACCCAACGAATTCACAAAGAGATTACGATGCTAATCATCGCTTGCCCAAGCGCACTTGTTCTGGCGACCCCGACTGCAATGGTCGCCGCGTTGAGTTGTGCAGCGCGGTTGGGCATCCTGATTAAGAACGTGGTGCAACTGGAGTATGCTCGGAATTTGACTGCGGTGATTTTTGACAAGACCGGTACGCTTACGACCGGAAAACTCTCCGTCACCCAAATGAAGCCGGCGCCGGGAATCGATGGGGCGGATTTGCTGTTTTCGGCGGCTTCGGCGGAACAACTCAGCAAACATCCGGCGGCGATTGCGATGGTGGAAGTCGCCCGGCGGGCCAAGATCGACCTCGTGCGCCCCGAGAATTTCAGCGAAATTTCCGGTCGCGGGGTTATGGCCACGGTATCCGGCGACGCGGTTTTGGTGGGGCGAAGCAATTGGCTCGCGGAGCAAGGCGTAGACATGAGCCTGACGAAGGACCCGGCTTATGCGGAACCCGAAGGCGTCAGCATGTTGTATGTGGCCCGAAACGGTCGATGTTCGGGGTGGCTTGGTTTGGAGGATCGCACGCGGCCGGAAGCGAGAGCGGCGATTGATGAACTGCGATCGCTTAACATTCGCAATCTTTCGATGGTCACCGGTGACAAGTGGTCGGTGGCTCGACGGGTGGGAGCGGAAATGGGCTGCACCGAAGTTCGCGCGGAAGTCCTGCCTCACGAGAAACTGCAAGTGGTGGATGAAATGAGGCGGCGCGGTCATCGCGTGGCCGTCGTGGGGGATGGGGTGAACGATGCGCCGATGCTGGCGGCGAGTGATTTGGGAATCGCGATGGGCGCGGCCGGTAGCGATGTGGCCATCAACTCCGCGTCGATCGCATTGATGAATAACGACCTTTCTCGATTGCCGTTTTTGATCAAACTTTCGCGCTCGACGATTCGCGTGGTCTGGCAGAATATCATCTTCGGGGTGAGCTTTATCGTGGTGATGATGGGGCTGGCGGCGTGGGGAAAACTGACCCCGGTTGCGGCCGCCATGTGCCACACCGTGGCAACGGCCGTGGTCATCTTCAACAGCGCCCGACTGGTGCGCTTTGGCGAAGTGCGCACGCCGGAAGAGGTGAGTTACATGGCTCCGATTGCTCCGCGAGTGGTGGCCGCAACGTGATGCCCCTCTTCGAAAAGAGCTCGCGCTCCTCACGTATGGTAGTGACACGCGGTGACACTACGAGGCGGGTTATGTCCGAAAACGGGGCTATTACCGGACGTTACACGGGTCCGATAAATGAAAATCGTCGTCCGATAAATGCGGATTTCGTCGTCATAGTGCCAAAAGGTTGACACTATGGTTTGGCCATTTGGGAATTGTTAAAATTGTGAAATTGGGTAATGCGCCTTGCTGATTCGTAATCGGGCGCAAGCAGAGAAATAGGTGAGAGTTTTTACTCGCCATGTTGAACGGGGCGGGTCCATCATGGTTGGGCGGCGGGAAGGCAGGTCGATGAGCCGACATACAAAGGTCCACACCGTAAACGGTGTGGCTCGGGAGGCATTGCTCAAGAGCAGTGGCACACGGAACCTAAGAGTGTCACTATTTGGCACGTGATCGCGCGGGCTCCCGGCAAGCCGGGATTGAAATGCCCGCAGCTCGCTTTGGCGCGGGAGGAAATCTATGTCCGCAGAATCGGATCGGTCGGAGAGTCTAATGGTACCCACGAAAGAGGAATTGCAAACGTTGCCGCGATGGGCGCGGGTTGCGTTTGCAGCGCGGTCTGCGCGGAGAGTGCAACCGCTTTTTGTGAAGGAAAGGGGAGGAGGGTCAAAGGGACCCATGATCGCTCTTGACAGTGCGATAACGATGGCCGAGCAGTCCGCCGCTACCAAGTTCGCTCGCAAAATGCCGCCTATTAACCAGCTCAAGGGTCGTCAGCTGGGCCGCATCCTCGTAAAAATGGGCAGGCTTCGACGCCCCCAAGTTGAAAAGGCGCTGGAAGTTCAAAAAACGCAAGGAGGATCCATCGACTCCATTTTGCTTGAACTCGGGTATATCAGCGAAGAAGACCTAAACCTCGCCTTGGCCGCCCAAAACGGGATGCCGTTTGTCCACTCGATTAAAGTAGACGTTTTGTCCGAAGTCATCACTTTACAAGTGTACGATAACTCCCGGCTAGTTCCTCTTAGGTTCGACGACGTCGCAGACGCGCGCGCCACTCATTGCCAGGCCGCGCTGCGGGCGATGCGAAGGGATTTTGAGTTGCTGAAGGTGGCCGCGAAGGAGAGGGGATGGACGGATCGCACGCCGGTTTCGCCGGAGTTTTTTGGGCCGTTGTGGCCTGAAGGTGTGCCGGGGGGTTGGCCGGTGGAAGAGGAGAACAGCGAAGGCGTTGAACTGGTCATACAGGTCGAAGGGCCGCCGGGGATTTCGGATGATGAGCTAGACAAACACGTCGTGGGATTGGTCGATCGAATTGATCGATTGCACCGGAGCTATGGGGGGCGCGGGGTTACCGTAGATCAGATCGAAATCCAGGACCCGGTTTTGGTGGAGGTGGGGTCATGAGCGATCTTGCACCAAGAGAAGACGGGTCTCGCCCCAAGCGGATCATTCGGATTGCCGCGAGCAACCTCAAGGACGCGAAAGCGATTCTGAAATCGTGCCAGAAGGCGGTTTCCGACGCGGCCTTGGAAGGTCAGGATGTGGCGATCGATGTGACGATCGCGAATCAAGCACCGAAAATAGACACGCTGGTGACGCACGAAACGGCTGAACGGGAAACGGTTTTGCGGGAAAAAGTTCAGCAGCCGCTTTCGAAGCGCGCGGCGGAGATTGAAGCGCAGAATATTGAGCGAGGGGATGTGCCGGATAAGCCAAGGCCAGCGTTGGCGGAAGAGGTGGAGAAGGAATATCAAGAATTGAGAGGGGCGGTGGGAACCCTTGTGAAACTTGGTTACAGGATTGTTTTATGGATGGGGAAGGTGGCGGAAGCGATTTCAAATATCAGCAAGCTGTTTTAGGTTTTTGGTGTCACACGGTGGCACTTATGAAATGGCGAATGCAGAAGCAAGAATGTCGAATGGGATGTCGGGTCGTTAACTCGAACTACGCAGGTTTGCGACGACCGGCGAGATTTTTGTGCGACCCTTTCAGGGTCGAAGGATATTTTTCTTCGATGCATTGAACCCTGGGCGGCGCTGCGCTCTGCCCAGGGCTTTCATGTGGCAGGCTTTCAGCCTGTCCGCGCGAACGCTCCCTCACGGTCGCGGCTCGGGGACCACTGCTCAAGGGCAGTGGCACACGGACCGCTCCATGGCTGTCGCGGTTCTGATTCGTGATTGAGTTCCGGTATGGCCGATTACACGAAGCATCAAAAGAAAATCATTCAGGGGTATTATGACAACCGCGACGACATCATGTTGGCGAAGTTGGGGGAGTTGGTGACGGAGTTGGTGTTGGCGGATTCCGAGGCGAAGGTGAAGCGGTTGTGGTCGCGGGTGGAGAAGGCGTTGAAGGGGCTTAAGTTGCAGCCGGCGACCATTGCGCACATTCTCAAGCAGCAGAAACCGGAGATTCTGGCATCTCACCTTCGGGATTTGCAAAGCAAGAAGCGGTAATCAATTCTTCCCAGGGCGTTGCGCTGGGTTTACATATTGCCGCCCTTACAGGGCTTTGGCGATTTCTGTCGTGTTTCTACCCAGGGCGATGCCCTGGGCTGTCATGTGGTTGCCCCTTCGGGGCGAAAAGTCGGCTCGGGGCGAAGAGTTGATTGCGGGGGAAAAGTCGGCTCTGGTAAAGTTCGTTTTGAGCCGCAGCCGTTTTGCAGCTTGCGAATCCGCGGGGAACCGCTCCCTCACGGTCGCGGCTCGGATCTTCCACACCGTGAACGGTGTGGATCGGAAATAACGGTGCGGCTCGGAAAGCGCGGCTCGGATGAGCGGCAAACTTTACCAGTACCAAAAAGCCAGGGCTACTGGGCAAGTTCTCTCATTTCGTGCGTTATCATCGGAATATTGCGGAATATTGGAGGGCGTTGGCCGAATTCCCTACAGGTAATGGCCTTGGATCGCCGGGCTGTAACGAGCGCCGTTGGGCTTTCGCCGTGGAGCTTTTTGAGCCTTGGAGCGGTCATAACCTCTTCGTAGAATGGACGTTACGGCAACGAAGGTGTGGGTGAAGGGATGTTCGGACAGTTGATATTCATGCGGCTTCGAGCGGCGGAGAGCGCCGTACGGGACGGGCGACTGGACGAAGCTTATCGGATCGTGGCTTCTCCCGACCTCCGGGAAAACAAGAAGGCGGCGGGGATCCTCGCAAACCTAGCGGAGAAATTGTATGAGCGGGCGCGTCAGCATTTTCGGGCGGATCGATTTTCTGAGGCACTGATTGATTTGGATCGTGCGTCGACGGCGGGGGTATTGACGGAGCAGATCGCGGAATTGCGTGCCCATGTTCAGGCTGTGGCGGTCGAGGAGCGTCGCAAGGACACGGACCGTGAGGATCGAGTGCGGGAGGCGGCGCGACGGATGCACGCCGGGTCGTTGGCCGCTGGTCAGCGAATTCTTGAGCAAGCGAGCGAAGGCGATCTCGCGGCGAATCAACTTCGCGCGCAAGCGGAACATCGGGCCGGTGAGATCAAGGCGTTGTTGGATCAGGCGGGGGAGTTTATTCACCAGGGGCAACCGGCGACGGCGGTCTTGCGATTGAAACGAGCGAAGACGATTGAAGCGCATCATCCGGACGTGGCGCGGTTGGAAGCGGCGCTGTGTAAGCAAGTGTTGGAGCGGGCGTGGGAGGCGTTGAATCAGGGAAAGTTTATCCGGTGTTTGGGTGAATTGGCTCCGCTGGGCGCGCTGGGTGACACGCAACCGTCGAAGCGAGAGTTGGATGCGGCGTTGATGGCGGCGCAAGAGACGAGTCGTTGCATGCGTGCGGGGCAATTTGCGGATGCGCGGCGACATGTTTTGACGTTGCAACGAATGGCGCCGGGTGCTGCGTGGATCAAGGGTACGCTTGAACAATTGCGCCAGATGGATGAAGTCTACACGCAGCTTATGGCCGGGCCGCTGGGTGAACCGGCGAAGGTGGCGGTTTCGCGTGCGGCCGCGCCAAAGCAAGGTCGCGGGTTGGATGAAACGATCGTGGTTGCGAATCCGTCGCCGAAAGTTCAGGGTCATCTTTCGTCGAGGCTGCTGGTGTTGGTGGATGGCGGGGGTAGTTATTTGTTGTTGCGTGATCCGCGAGCGACCATTGGGCGTGCGGCGTCGAACGATTGCGCCGACATTCCGATTCTGAGCGATTTGGCCGAGAGACATGCGAATTTGCTGCGGGTGGAAGAAGACTATTTCATCGAGAGCAATCGGGATTTGGAGATCAATGGTCGTGTGGTACGGAGTCACTTGCTGCGCGAAGGGGATCGGGTGGTTCTGGGTCGAAAGGGAAAGTTTTCGTTTCGGATGCCGAGTCGACAGAGCCTTACGGCGGCGTTGGATTTGAGCGATGGAACGAAGATGCCCAATGACGTGCGACGGGTGTTGTTGTTCAATCAATATGCGGTTTTGGGAAATGGGTCTTCGGCCCATATTCGATGCATGCACGCCGGAACGCCGCTCGTGCTGTTTGAACGAAATGGCGATTTGTGGTTGCGACCGAAGGCCACCGGGCATGTGATGACCGATGCGGCTATGATTCGGCTGGGTGAACCGGTGGAGATGAACGGAGTTCGCTTGGTGGTAGAGGCGTGGCGGGTTCGGAGTCCTGCGGTATCTTGAGCGCCGATTTAGTTTCTTGTGAGAGGCTGGGATAACCATGGCTTACACATTCAAATACGGCGATCGCCCCTTGGATGATTACACGATCCAGCGCGCGGTGGGCGGCGGTGGATTTGGGGAAGTGTACTATTCCATCAGCGACGGGGGTCGCGAGGTGGCACTCAAGTATCTGCGTGACAATCCGCAGATTGAATTGCGCGGCGTCAGCCACTGCATGAATCTCAAGAGTCCGCACCTGATTTCCGTTTTTGACGTGAAGAAAAACGCTCAGGGAGAGTATTTCATTATCATGGAATACTGTTCCGGGCCGTCGTTGCGAGATGTATTGATCGCGGAACCGAAGGGACTTGGGCCGCAAAAGGCCGCGTTTTTCGTGCGAGAAATCGGGAAGGGGCTGGCGTATTTGCACGATCGCGGGATTGTTCATCGTGATCTGAAACCTGGGAATATCTTTTACGACGACGGGTACGTGAAGATCGGCGATTATGGTTTGACCAAATTCATTTCCGTATCGAGACACAGCGCGCAGACCGCGAGCATTGGCACGGTTCATTACATGGCCCCGGAAATCGGGAGCGGGAATTACTCGCGCGGGGTCGACATTTATGCGCT
Organism: Planctomycetota bacterium; assembly: GCA_038043045.1. Taxonomy (GTDB): domain Bacteria; phylum Planctomycetota; class Phycisphaerae; order UBA1845; family UBA1845; genus JBBTCX01. The sequence continues at coordinate 22,642 of JBBTCX010000224.1, forward strand.
CGGCGTGATTCTTTATGAGATGTTGTTGGGTCGGGTTCCGTTTGAAGGTTCGACGATGGGCGAGGTGCTGATGAAGCATCTGACCGCGCAGCCAATCCTCGACGAGTTGCCGAATCCATTTGGCAGAGTCATTCGAAAAGCTTTGCAGAAGGATCCCAAGGATCGGTATCAACACGTCAACGAAATGGTGGAGGATCTGCTTTCGGTTGAGGAGATTCAGGAGAGTCTGGCGGGGTTTAGTACGCAGAGTCTGAATGGCGTGGTGGATCGAGCGATGGCAGATCGATTTGATTCACCGATGCCGTCGCCGAACCCGATGTTCGGTCCGGCGGGTCATGCCCACGAGGGAGGACCTCGAGTGGCGTTTGACCGCATGGCGGAGACGATGGCCGCCGCCGGCGCCGATTTGCCCGTTCATTTGTCCAAGAGGATGAATGCCATTTCGCAGAAGATTGAACGGCGAATGAAAAAGCTTGCAAAGCGAGGCGGGAAAAGAATCGAGGATCGGGGGGACGATCGCGGCGAGCGATTGCGAGAAAAAATAGAAGGGAATGCGGCGGGACCTGGGTCCCTTCCGAAGGATCGAGGCAAGCGGATTTTTCTATCCGGGATGTTGGCCGTGGGTCTGTCGCTAGCTTTGGGATTGGTCACCGGAATTTCGAAAGGCCCGGAAGAAGTCGGTGTTTCGGCGGGAATGCTGGCGTTTTTCATGTCCGCCGGCTTGCTGTTGTCGAAGGGGGTTACGAATTGGTTGGCGTCAGGAGCAATGCCCGCTTGGCCGCAACATATCGTGCGATTGGTTTGCCTCACTCCGTTTTTGTTTCTGGGTGCGGCGCCGCTACTCAGTCATGGTTCGTATGAGAAGACTGGTTTTGCGTTGGTCCTGGGTTTGTTGACGTGCGGCGTTTTTGCACGGTGGGAAAAGCAGTGGGATTCGGATGGACAGGGCGAACTGCGGATTGGTTGTGCGATTGGCGTGGGCATTGGTGCCGGGATTTCGAC
>JBBTCX010000225.1:0-25456 GCA_038043045.1 Planctomycetota bacterium
TGTTCGATCATGACGAACTCCACGCCAAGACAGCGCAAAGGAATCTGCGTTCCTAGTTAGCCTTATTTCTGAGCCGTTGGTACCGCGAAGGGTCCAACAAAGACGCCCAGCAATCCGCCCGCTTCGCCGAAATCGCCAAAGCAAAAGCCACCTCCGAAAAAGTCCGAACCGAGGCCGACAAATTGTTGCCTTCCAAATAGCCGCCCCTACCGCCGTAGTGTATGATGCATCCAATGCCAATTGCACGAGAAGGAATTCGTGAAATCGCCGTTGTAACGCTCATTCTGTGGGCGTGTGCTGCGATCGGCGGATGGGTTTATTGGCCTCTTTCGATTCCTTTCGTAGCCGTTTGGTTTTTCGTCGTCGCCGACTTTTCCGTCGTTCGCCTTATGACACAGCGAAATAATCAATTCCCCGGTTTGGGAGGTTCCACAACCGTCCAGGCGCCGTGCTCGTCCCAATGAAAATGCAGCACCGGGTGTTCGCGTCGGCGGAGTTCGCTGCTGACTCCATCGATACGAATCACGACCGGTCGCGACCAATCGATTTTGATTTTCGAGATGTCGACCGCGAAGGTCATCACGTCTCGGGTGCGAATCTCGATACGATTTCTATCCCTATCGAATGATCCCTTGGCGTAGGCCCCGGGCGCGTTCTTCTGAACGGCCAAGACTCGAAGCCAGTGATCGGAAACGTTTGGGTCGGGTAGTGCGTTCCTTCCAGGCGTGGTATCGGAGGATGGAGTTTCCGAGGGCGATCGGTCGGTGTTTGAAGCAGGCCCGAGGCGCGATTGTGTCGGTTCAGTCTGGAATCGGCACGTTCCAGCCGTCAACAAGACCGTCAGCACGACTTGGCGCGAGATCAAGAACGTCAATCACACCTCCCATTGCCTTGCGTGGAGGAAATCGTCCGCGGTTGCCAGCCCTCTGGAATTCTTGTACCGTCCATAATGAAATGCGGATGCAATCGAAGGTCAAGACCACGTTGTCCCAAGCGACCCAACCGGGCGCGGCCGGGTATGTCGATGACACCACCCAAAAGTTGCGCGCCACGACCATTCTGGCGGTTCGCCGGGGTCGAAAGGTGGCGATCGGCGGCGATGGTCAAGTTTCCTTGGGTCCAACGATCGTGAAGCATGATGCGTGCAAGATTCGATCCTTGGCCGAAGGGAAAGTGCTGTGTGGGTTCGCCGGGTCCGCCGCCGACGCGTTCGCTCTGTTGGAGCGATTCGAAGCTCAGTTGGAACGTCACCACGGTAATTTGCGTCGGGCGGCCATTGAACTCGCCAAGGACTGGCGGACCGATCGTGTCCTCCGTCGGCTGGAGTCCCTGCTTGTCGTGGTGTCGGAAGAATCGACGTTGATGATCAGCGGGAGCGGCGATGTCATTGAACCCTCCGACGGTGTTGCGGGAATCGGTTCGGGTGGAATGTATGCGGTCGCGGCTGCCCGAGCGTTGGTCACGCATACGGAAATGGCACCCGCCCAAATGGTCGAACAAGCGTTGAAAATCGCCGCCGGAATCTGCGTATACACCAACCAGGAGATTTTCGTCGAAACGCTCGGATAAGAAGTGCGACGCGCTCGGCGTGGCCACCATGCTCATTGGGATCAATCTTGTGGATTGAATACCCCATGTGGATTGAAACATGCACGACCTCCAACCTCGACAAATCGTTGCCGCCCTGGATCGGTACATCATCGGGCAACACGCAGCCAAGCGAGCCGCCGCCATCGCCGTTCGTAACCGCTGGCGACGCATGCAACTTCCCGAGCCCCTTCGTTTAGATGTAACGCCCAGTAACATGATCCTCATCGGTCCCACGGGCGTGGGAAAAACGGAAATCGCCCGTCGATTGGCCGGGTTAGTCAACGCACCTTTCATCAAGGTCGAAGCCACCAAATACACCGAAGTCGGGTACCATGGCCGGGACGTGGAAAGCATGGTCCGCGATCTTGTCGAGCTGTCTATTCACATGGTCCGCCAGGAACAGACCGAGGTCGTCCGCGTGGAAGCTGAACGAATGGCCGAGGAGGCGTTGCTCGATGCGATCATACCGTTCGGCGAATCGGATTCACGTGAAGACGACGGGGATAGTGAAACCGCACAACGCCGTCAGCGCAGTCGAGAGAAGCTGCGCGTACAACTCCGAGCCGGCGAACTCGAAGAGCGTATGATTGAGATCACCATGGAGTCAAAAGGTCCCCCCGTTGGGGTGATGACCAATATGGGCATGGATCAACTTGATCCCGACATGATGAACTTTCTCGAACGGCTTATGCCCACGCAATCCAAACGGCGCCCCGTACCCATTCGGGAGGCTCGCAAGATTCTATTCGCCCAGCAATGCGATCGACTCATCGATCGGGAGAAGGTTACCGAAATGGCCATTCGCCGCGCGGAAAGCAGCGGGATGATCTTCATCGACGAGATTGACAAACTGGCCTCACCCTTCCAAACCCACGGTCCGGATGTCTCTCGCCAAGGAGTGCAGCGTGATTTGCTGCCCATTATTGAGGGATGCTCCGTGACGACTCGTTACGGTCCCGTACGAACGGATCACGTTCTATTCATTGCGGCCGGTGCGTTCCACGGAACCAAACCCAGCGACCTGATGCCCGAATTGCAAGGGCGCTTACCTATACGGGTTGAACTCGAGAGTCTTACCCGAGATGACTTTCGCCGGATTCTGACCGAACCTCAACACGCCCTGCTTAAACAGCACATGGCCTTGCTGGAAACCGAGGGCGTGCGAATTGAATTCGCCGAGGATGCTATCTCAGCCCTTGCAGAACTGGCCTACCAAATCAATCAAACGACCGAGGATATCGGGGCCCGCCGATTGACTACGGTCGTCGATAAGGTGATGGAGGAAATCAGCTTCGAAGGTCCTGACCGCCGCGGCGAAACTATTCGTATCGATGAAAGCTACGTTCGAACTCGCCTCTCGGCGATCACGCAAAACGCCGACTTGAGTCGGTTTATCCTCTGATGCCCCCGATATATCGACGATCACACACAAATGGAGCGCGGACTGTGCACGTCTCAGGGGTTTTCCCTGCGTTGGGCGTTGCCGGTTTCAAACCTGACCGATAGACTACGATCTTGGATTGGGATGTCGACAAATGAAGAACATTGCGAATCAACGAAGAAAAAGCCCGGCACGGTCGACCGCGCTTTTGGCCATGCCGGTGTTGCTGATCGGCTGCATGTTTGGCTGCGCTCAGAAGCAACACGTCGTTTCCGATCCCGCCCAGCGCCAAATGTTGAGTTTGCTCATGCCGCAACGAATCCAGATCGTCGAACCGTTTACCCGTGTTCGCAGTTTTGACGACGACGATTCACTCGATGGGATCGAGCTATTGGTCCAAGCCGTCAACGCCCTCGACGACCCCGGTCTGATGGTCGTGGGAAACATCCGCGTGGAACTGTACGAATACCTGCCGGCCAGCGGCGAACCTCGCGGGCGACTTCTCGAACATTGGGACGTGGACCTTTCGACGGCCAAGGACCAAAAAGTGTTTTGGAACAAGATGACCCAAATGTACGAGTTTCGGATGGCGGTCGATCCCACGCTGATTCCCCCAGCCGAGCAGTATGTCCTTGGCGTAACCTATACTTCACCTTTGGGCGAGCATCTTACCGATGATTGTTTGATTCGATATCGTTCCACCGGATTTCAACCGGGAACAGCGCGAACGTCGTTTCCCGAATAATCTCTTTAAAGGATGAAGTTTGATGAAAAGCGGAATATTCAAAGTTCTTTTTTTGGCGGTATGCGGCATCATCGTGGTTCTCGGCGGCTGTCGATCGGACAAACTGGTTCATGCGAATTTCACTCAGATCAGACCTCACGTATCCACGGAAACGGAAGTCGCCGCTTTGATTGGCGACCCTGACGCAAAATTGACCGAAGAGTGGATTTACACCCGCCCAGACCAGCACTTGACCGCCAAGGTCCATTTTGATCTTCACGGCCGTGTAACAAGGGTCGAATGGATCGATGCCCTTGGTGAAACATGGGAAGATTCCGATGATTCGCAAGCGGGACGAAAGTAAGACGACACTTGTGAAGTTTCCGTTTAAGCAGGCATGGGACATGAGGCAGTCGGCGCATCGACCGATAAGGAAAGAATAGGGTTTTTTCGGCTGGTTTTCGACTTGCGTGAACCCTAAGAAATTGGTACTTTGTGCGACAGCGACGAAGCCAATTGGGGGGCCCGTCCCGCTGATTCGCTCCTCACGACATAATTCGTAAAGAAGTTGACGGAATGTCCGGGTGACTCAAGTACGAAGCGAGGGGGAGTCCCTGTGTTGTTGTATGTGCTTTGATTTGTGCGTGTGCACAAAAATCGGATGAAGAACGAAGTATTGGTCTAGGAATTTGAACGAACTGTAGGTCTGGCATGGAACTGTTAAGTAATATTCGAAACATTGGAATTTCAGCGCACATCGACTCCGGCAAAACGACGTTGACGGAGCGGATCCTTTTTTATGCCGGGCGTATTCATCGGATGCACGAGGTCAAGGGCAAGGACGGTGGGGCCACCATGGACTTCATGGAGCTGGAGCGCGAACGCGGGATCACCATCCAATCCGCAGCCACCACGGTTCATTGGGAAGACAAACAAGTCAACATCATTGATACCCCGGGCCACGTTGACTTTACCGTGGAAGTAGAGCGGTCGCTTCGAGTGTTGGATGGCGCGGTGCTCGTTTTATGTGCCGTCGGCGGTGTGCAGTCGCAATCGATTACGGTGGATCGCCAGATGCGACGCTATCGGGTTCCGCGGTTGGCGTTCATCAATAAGCTTGATCGCGTGGGAGCTGACCCCAGGAGGGTCATCGCCGAGCTGGAAACCAAACTCGGGCTGGTGGCTGTCCCGGTTCAAATTCCGATCGGAGTGGCGGAAGAGTTTAAAGGTCTCATCGATCTGATTCGAATGAAGGCCGTCTATTTCGACGGACCGACCGGAGAGGACATTCGGGAAGCTGAAGTTCCGGCGGAGTTTCGTGACGAAGCCGATCGGGCGCGGCACGGGATGTTTGACGCCTTGAGCCTCTACGACGACGAGCTGATGGAAGTCATGCTGGAGCACGGCGAGCCGAAAGTAGAGCAAATTCAAGCGGCTTTGCGGCGTGCGACACTTGGTCGAGAGATCATTCCCGTGCTCTTGGGCTCGGCCTACAAGAACAAGGGTGTGCAATTGCTTTTGGACGCCGTCGTGCGATATCTTCCATCGCCGCTCGACCGCGTGGCTTTCGCCGTCGACAACGCCAACGACGGGGCCGAAATCACGATTACCGCCGACACCGACGGACCCGTGGTGGCCATGGCGTTTAAGATCGTCGATGAACCGTTCGGTCAATTGACCTACGTCCGCGTGTATCAAGGCGAGCTTAGGCGAACCCAACCCTACAAACTGGTGCGGACGGGCAAGTCGCAGAGGATTGCAAGGATTTACCGATTGCACGCGAACAAACGGGAAGATGTGGAGTCCGCGTTCGCGGGTGACATCGTCGGCGTCACAGGTTTGGAATGTGTTTCGGGCGATACGCTTTGCGATCCTGAGATTAGCGTTTCGTTAGAAAGCATGCATTGTCCCGAGCCGGTGATCTCTATTGCCATCGCTCCGGAACGGACGGCCGATCGCGACGCGATTTCGAAAGCATTGAACCGGTTCGTGAAGGAAGATCCGACGTTTCATGCACATTTCGACGAGGAAGCGGGACAAACGATTATTTCGGGCATGGGCGAGTTGCACCTGGAAGTTTACGTGGAGCGAATCAGGCGTGAATACAAAGCCGGCGTGATCGTCGGTCAGCCCAAGGTTCAATACAAAGAATCCCCAACCGTCGAAACGGAATACAATTATAAACACAAAAAGCAAACCGGTGGCTCGGGACAATATGCTCACGTGGTTGGACGGGTTGTGCCGATGCCGATCAACGGCGAGACGGACTACGAGTTTGAAAACAAAGTCACAGGCGGTCGCGTGCCGAGCGAGTACATTCCATCGGTGGACAAAGGGTTCCAAATGGCTCGGGTGAAAGGGCCGTTGGCGGGATACGAAGTCGTCGGCGTGAAGATGGTCTTGGAGGATGGCTCTTCACACGCGGTCGATTCATCGGACTTGGCGTTCCAACTTTGTGCACGGGCGGCATTCCGTGAAGTGATTCGTGAAGCCAAACCCGTGCTCTTGGAACCCATCATGAAAGTCGAGATCGAAGTGCCCACCGAGTTTCAAGGCGGCGTGACCGGCGATCTTGCATCGCGGCGCGGGCTCATCACGGGATCGGAGATGAAGGGCGTGTCCGTCGTCATCACCTCCGAAGTTCCGCTGGCGAATATGTTCGGTTACTCCACCGATTTGCGATCCATGACCCAAGGCCGGGCGAATTTTTCGATGGAGTTCAATTGCTATCGCCGAACTCCGACCGTCGTTCAAGAAGAAATCATCGCCAAGTACCGCAAGGACAAGGACAAAGCCACGGCGAAGAGATAGTAGGTCGGGCGAATCGGTGATGGATTCGCAAGGCAGTGTTTACCCACGCGGGCGAGCTTTTTTCTTCTTGAGTTCCACGAGTGTGGTGTCAGCGGTTGCAAACGCTTCAAGCTCGAGCAATTGTTTTTTCCAAAAGCTTTTCATTTTCTTGACGGCCGCAGCGGTTGGAAGCTTGTGTTGCTGAAGGGCGATCTGGGTTTTGTCGGCGGCCTTGGGGTAGAGCATAACCTCCAATCGCGTTTCGTCGCTTAAGCGAATGCGGAGTGACTTGTCGACGGTCGCGGTCGTGACATCAAAATCAACATCCAGAAGCCATTTCTTACGCGTGCGGAGGTTTTTCCAGGCGTCAAAGAGCGTAGCGGCAGATGCAGCAATCGTTTTGCTCACGCTGGCGTCGTACCCGGATGGCGTTTCGTGTTTTTCGCGTAGACCGCGAGCTTGCTCATAACCCACGGTGACCATCTGCTGCCACCAAGACCCCACTTCGAATTCTTCGGATACGATTTTAACGATGCCTTTGTGATCGAGTTTTTTCGCGCCGGCTTTATCGAGTAGTGCAAGCCACTGAGGCCAAGTTTTTCCTGTGGCTTTTTCGACGGCTTCACTGCTGATTCCGCCCACTCGGACGTCCGTCTTCGTTTTCACCATAAATGGATGAACCTCACAGGAAAAGAAGGGGACCTCGCGTTGAGAAAATCGACGCGAGAACCCCTTTGGTTTTTCGAAACGACGATCTTACGAGCTTCGCTTCTTTTCTAACCCGCGATGAGGGAGATCCAACTACTTGGCACGGGTGTAGGTGATTTCCATCATCTTCATTTCCTTGCCATCCGGACCTTTGCCGGACATGGACATGACATACGTGTTGGCGTCGGTCCACTTCCAAACATCGGTGCCGGTTTCCTCGGCGTTGCTCATGGGATCCCAGTGTTTGCTCGTGAACTTAATCGTCTTGCCGTCCGCTTCGCAGGTGCCGGTGCTTTGGTAGATACCGCTTCCCATGTTGTCGATCCATGTGCCGGTGTACTTCTTGGCCACGTTGTCGTAGGCCAGGTATCCAAGGCCTTGAAATGGCTCGCCCATGAATTCTCCGTTGTATTCGGACTTCAGGTAGCGACCGCCGAAGATCATGGTATTGACCATTTTTCCCTTGGACTCCATGGGCGGGGCACCAGGTGACATCCAGAACTTGTTCGTCGAGTCAAAGGTGCCGACGAAAGCTTCCATATGCTTGTGATGGGGACCGGGCTTGGCCGCCGCGTCCCAAGCTGCTGCTGCCGCCGCCTCCGCCGCTGCACCGGGATCGCCGGGCTTCGCGGGGGCTTTGTCTCCCCCCTTGGCGGGTTCAGGTTTCGCGGGAGCGGCGTCCTTCTTGGGTTCCGCTTTCTTGTCCTCGGACAGCGTGACCGAGGAGAACATGAACAAACCGCTCAACGCGAGCGCTACCAACCACTTTCCTTTTGACATTTCCTCATTCCTTTCGTCTTATACCTGGTGCCGCCACCGACACATGGTGGCAACAAATCCGCACCATAAAACTTCCGCAGTTCGGTTTATCCTAGTTCCACCGGACTAGGTCATTTCGAAGGGCGACGTTGATAGAACATTCTAGGGTTGGCCGAACAACAACCTATCCCTCTCGATTGCACCTCAGCCAAACGTGGCGAAGACGAGAGGCCATCCAAGTCCCAAATAAATACCTACCACGCATGGAACTGTCAATGCCCCCAGAAAAAATCGTTACACATCAGTTGCATGATTTTTGACCGAAAGGATAGTAGGAAATATAGTGGATTGGACTGAATATGGGACCTTGCAAAGACCGCACACTTGGAATTCGAGGTTAAAATGGGAAATAGCTGTAATCGTGATCCATTTGGAGTGATAGGAAACCTTCGAACGCAGGAAAATACCGTCGAAGTTTTTCGCCTGCCCGCTTTGGCAAACGCGGGTTTGGACGGCGTCGATCGATTGCCTTATTCGATCAAAGTGCTGCTTGAAAGCGCCCTTCGAAGCGTGGATGGGTTCATTGTCACGGAAGACGATGTTCGGGCGATCGCATCTTGGAACTCACGAGAAGCCAGCGAACGCGAGATTCCGTTCATGCCTGCGAGAGTTCTCTTACAAGACTTTACGGGCGTTCCAGCGATTGTTGATCTAGCGGCCATGAGAGACGCGATGGTTCAACTCGGCGGCGATCCTGGGAAGATCAATCCTTTGATACCGGTCGATCTGGTGATTGATCATTCCGTCCAAGTGGATCAGTTCGGAACAGCAGCGGCGCTGGCCTTCAATTCCGACCGTGAGTTTGAGAGAAATCTTGAGCGGTATCAATTTCTGCGCTGGGGACAAAAAGCGTTTCGCAATTTCCGCGTCGTTCCGCCGGCTACCGGAATTGTTCATCAGGTCAATCTGGAATACTTGGCATCGGTCGTCATGTGCGCGACGGTGAATGGCGTCACGCGAGCTTTTCCGGATAGCCTCGTTGGAACCGATAGCCACACCACGATGATCAACGGACTTGGCGTGTTGGGTTGGGGAGTGGGCGGAATCGAGGCCGAAGCGGTGATGCTTGGACAGCCGATCAGCATGTTGCTCCCGGAAGTGGTTGGATTTCGATTGACGGGCCGTTTGCGCGCGGGCGCCACGGCGACGGACTTGGTGTTGACCGTCACGGAGATGCTGCGAAAGAAAGGCGTCGTCGGCAAACTGGTGGAGTTCTTCGGTCGAGGATTGAGCAATATTTCTTTGGCGGATCGGGCGACCTTGGCCAACATGGCGCCGGAATACGGTGCGACGACGGGCTTTTTCCCTGTGGATGGCGAGACCTTGAATTATCTTCGGCAGACCGCGCGCCCGCCCCAACTCATTGATCTGGTCGAACGATACACAAAAGAACAGGGCATGTTCAGGACTGATGCCATGCCGGATCCGGTTTTTTCCGACACGCTCGAACTCCATCTCGATACCGTCGAACCTTGTTTGGCCGGTCCCAAACGACCTCAGGATCGTGTGCCGGTGCGCGAGGTCAAAAAGTCATTTGCCCTGGCGTTGCGTGCGCCGATCAGTGACAGAGGCTTTGCACTCGAAGAACAGGCCCTGCGAAAGAGCGTGGAGGTTCGATTCAATGGTCACACGGAAAAACTGACGCACGGTTCGGTGGTCATCGCGGCCATCACGAGTTGCACGAACACGTCGAATCCGTCGGTCATGGTGGCTGCGGGGCTGTTGGCGAAAAAGGCGTGTGAACTGGGGTTGTCGGTCAAGAAATACGTTAAAACGAGTCTCGCGCCTGGTTCGCGTGTGGTCACGGAGTATTTGAATGCCGCCGGACTGACACCCTATTTGGATCGTCTTGGATTCCAAACCGTTGGATACGGTTGCACGACGTGCATTGGAAACAGCGGCCCGTTGCCGGATTCGGTCTCGGATGCGGTGAACAAGGGACAGTTGGTGGTGTCGGCTGTACTGAGCGGGAATCGGAATTTCGAAGGGCGCGTGCATCCGCAGGTGAAAGCCAATTACTTGGCTTCGCCGCCGTTGGTGGTCGCGTATGCGTTGGCCGGTACGACCGAGATTGATTTGACCACCGAGCCGCTTGGTCAGGGTTCCAATGGACAACCGGTGTACCTTCGTGACCTTTGGCCAACGCAGGAAGAAGTACAAAGGGTGATCTCGCAGTCGCTGACGCCCGACAAATTCAGCACGCAATATGGCCGAGTGTTCGACGGCAACGATCGTTGGAATCAGATTTCAGGGTCCGGGGGTCACACGTACGCGTGGGATTCAAAGAGTACGTATATTCAGAATCCACCTTTCTTCAACAATCTGACGGGCGAAGTGCCCAAGCTGGAGTCCATTCGCGGCGCCAGGGTGCTGGCCATGGTGGGCGATTCCGTGACGACGGATCATATTTCGCCGGCGGGGTCCATCAAGGCCGAATCCCCGGCGGGAAAGTACTTGCAGTCGCTGGGCGTGAAACCGGTCGATTTCAATAGCTACGGATCGCGGCGGGGTAATGACCGGGTCATGACGCGCGGAACGTTTGCGAACATTCGATTGCGAAATTTGCTCGCGCCGGGAACGGAAGGTGGCGTGACGATCCATTTGCCGTCGGGCGCGCCCCTGTCGATTTTCGATGCCGCAGAGCGATACAAGACAGAAGTGACACAGCTTGTCATCTTGGCGGGCAAGGAGTACGGTTCGGGATCCTCGCGCGACTGGGCCGCGAAGGGAACCATGCTTCTGGGTGTGCGCGTCGTCATCGCAGAAAGTTTTGAGCGGATTCACCGCAGCAACCTCGTGGGAATGGGCATTCTGCCGCTGGAGTTTCCGAAAGGGTGGACCAGGGAATCCTTGGGCATCACCGGCCATGAAGTGTTCGATTTTCCAGACTTCGGCCATGACCTCCGCCCGCGTCAAACCGTGGTCGTTCGCCTGACGGATCCGGCCACGAAGTCGGCCAGGCAAATCGATTGTGTGTCTCGCATTGACACTCCCGTGGAAGCGGACTATTACCGCAACCGTGGTATTTTGCCGACCGTGCTTCGAAAGCTGGCAACGGGTTGACGACGTCGAGTTCATCTGTGGCCTCTGCAATCCCTGAATCATTGGTTGTCCGTGACGGTGTGTGTCATGCGCTGTATTCCTACGATGTGGGTCTGAGCATTGACCTTGCGGCGTGCGACCGGCGCATCCCATCCCTCAAACAACAGGAACGGGTCAAGGACAAACGTCGAGCACCCGAAAGTTACTTCGAGCAGGAGTCGCCGCCGCTACGAATGACGCTGAAAACTTCGGCGATACCGATTCACGGAATTTCGACGCCAATCACCATCGACCTCGTGATCCATGACTTCGGGGCGGTGACGGTTATCTTTGGATTTCCCATCGAGGGACCGTTGTCGAAGATTCTGGAGTTGAGCCATCTGCTCTACGACAACGAAGCCCTTCGCAGCGCTTCCCTGCAACAGGTGGAGAGGCTGGTGGAGGACATTCGCGAGTTCATCGCCAAACCGAATATCGACGACCTCGTGGAGGATTATTGCATTTTTGAACTTCACGGATTCACCACACCGATGAGCCCCACCGAATTCGTGGAGAGATACGGTCTTCCCATCGCCCAGATTCTTCGGGCGGAAACTTCGAAACTTTCCGAGCAAGAGATTGCCGACGCGCTGTCCTGTCGGCTGTCTTTCGGCGAAGGCGACTTGGCCATCGTCGATTGGAACGCCGCATTGTTGCTGGACTCGGACACGGATGATGTGCGAACGGTGTTGGAGTTGGCCAACTCGGAATTGTTGGAGATGCGCTATCTGGACGAGCAACTCGACGCGGCCATGGAGCGATCGTACAAAGCGATGTTGCTGCAAAGGGAACATCGGTGGTGGGGTTTGACGGGCGGTACCAAGTCCGACCTTCGCCGCATCGCTCGATTGCAGGTGGATCACGCGGTGGCTTTCGAGCGGATCAACAACGCGTTGAAACTTTTTGGCGATCAGTATTTGGCCAGGATTTATCGTTTGGCATCGCAGAAGTTCCACCTCAACGATTGGGATTCGAGCATTCTTCGCAAGCTGCAAACTTTGGAAGGCATCTACCAGCGCCTCACCGATCGAGCGGCCAACCGGCGAATGGAATTGTTGGAGTGGATCATCATTGTGTTGATCGCGGTGTCGATGGTGCTGCCGTTCGTGACCGGACATAAATAGTATTTCGATGCGCGGGACAGGACTCGGGCGGTCATGGCCAAGCTACTGTTGATTTTCGTCGGTTCCGGATTGGGCGGCGTGTTGCGGTACCTATGGGGCGGCGCGGTGCAACGTTTATCGGGTGGGAATTTTCCCATCGGCACTTTGACGATTAACGTCGTGGGTTGCTTGTGCATCGGTTTCCTGATGGGCGCGCTTTCCGGTCGCTGGATGATTCGTGAGAACTATCGAATCGCGTTGCTGGTCGGCGTGCTCGGAGGGTTCACGACATTCTCCACGTTCGGTTGGGAAACGTTTGCGATGCTCAACGATGGGCAGAAAACGCGAGCATTTCTCAACGTCGTGGCCAGCGTCGTACTCGGACTGGCGGCTGTGTGGATGGGGTATCGCCTGGCCGAATCTTGGTTAGGAGCGTGATGGATGAAAATCCCGGAACAAGGCCATCTTCTTCGCATCTTCATCGGCGAGAGCGACCAATGGCATGGGAAACCGCTGTATGAGGCGATCGTCCTCAAGGCTCGGGAGTTGCACCTGGCAGGTGCGACAGTCCTTCGCGGTCCGATGGGTTTCGGCGCCCATAGCCGGTTGCATACGACGAAGGTCCTTCGGTTGTCCGAAGACCTGCCGATCGTGATTGAGATCGTCGATGCCAAGGAAAAGATCGATGAGCTCCTTCCGCATCTCGATGAGATGGTGACCGAGGGCCTGATCACGCTGGAGAAAGTGGAAGTGATCAAGTATCGGGCGGGTCAGCCTTCGACCCGATAAAACTGGCGATCCATTCAATGTCATACACTGTCACTCACAGACGGAAACTCCTTCAGTCTTGGTGAGTTCGCGGAAAAGAGTACGGAGGCGTCGGGTCATGGGGCCGGGGGCGGTGGAACCGATGGGACGGCCGTTGATGTTGACCAGGATGTCGCGGTTCCTTGCGTTGTAGGTTTGCTGCATAATGTCCTATCCTCATTGTTTCAATCGGAATCCGTGCAGGTAAGAATAGAGCTCTTGGCATTGAGCGGCGAGAGCGCGAAGTTCGTCGGGCAGGGGTTCTTGTTTCGGTTTGTAAGGTTGGAAACCAGTGGAGCGTTCCACGGCATCGTACCAGTGTTTGGCCCAGATGCCGTCGGTCGCTCGTCGACCCGCGGGCCAGGAGAGCATCGTATCATGGAATTCCACACCGACCGCATCGCACAACAAACCGAGCATTCGTCGTGGTTCTTGCAATACGTCCATCGCGTCGATCACCGGAGGAGTTTTTCCGGTTTTCCTCTTCACCTGATCGAAGATTTCAACTTGCTGGGGTAGGCCGGTATCGCGAAGGGTTGGATTTGGGTAGTGCTTGATGAGCGACGTGAGCACTTCCGATGGATCACGAATGAGGAAGCAGTTGGTTACGCGGTCGATCCATCCGCGGTCGATTTCCGCCAACAAGTGGTGGCTCATGTGCTTTTGATAAAAAATCGAAGCGCCGGTGGGCGTGTCACCGAGCACGAATTCAATCACTTTTCGCCAGTCGGTTTCATGATGGGCCATGACTTCATCCGCGCCGGGGTGCTCGATGCGAGTGGATTTCAAGTAGTGGGCGTAGAAGGGTTCATCGCAAACGAAAGTGTCGGCGCGGTTCCCAAACGACCTCATCATGGCCGTGGAGATGTTGCGCGGTCCGGACCACATCGCAATTCGGATCGTGCGGTTCATCCTCTCTTGCCCCCCAGCCCCGGTCGTGCCCGCATCGCTACAAGTGCGGTGAAAACAGTTTCATGGCGCCGTCGCGCAGTTTGCGAAGAAGACCCCTACGGTCCATCTCCTCCAGGGTAACCGGTGTCAAACGCGACGTCTCCCGCTCCAACCGATCGCACACGTATTTGGCCAACCGCCCGTCGTAAACTTCGATATTGAATTCGAAGTTCAGCCGGAAACTTCTTGGATCCAAATTGGCCGATCCCAGCAACACCCACGTTTCGTCCACCATGAGCAGTTTGGTATGAGCGAACGGAGCCGGTCGACGAAAAATGCGAATGCCGTGTTGCAGCAGTTGCCAAAGATAGGCGTCGGCTGCCCAACGCATGAAACGATGGTCGACGATCTGAGGCAAAACGAGCGTGATCTTCACGCCGCGCATTGCTGCCAAGATCATGGCACTCATCAAATCCATGGTCGGGATGAAGTACGGGGTGGCGATGTATACCGAATGCCTCGCGGCTGCAAAGGCGGCCAACAAAATCCAGTGAATCTTTTCGAAGTCTTCATCGGGGCCGCTGGCGATTCCCCGGCAGACGGCCGTTCCGCAGGCGCGAAGCGCAGGAAAAAAGTCCTCGCCTTCGAGCTGCTCATTCGTCGCAAAAAGCCAATCCTCTGCGAAAATGTGTTGCATCTCCCCGACCACGGGTCCAGTCACGCGAAACTGAAGGTCTTCACATCGTCCGGGGTTGTCGTTTTCGACCAAGTGGCGACTAGAGATGTTCATGCCTCCCGTGAATCCAATCTTTCCGTCAACCACCAGAATTTTGCGATGATTCCGGAGGTTGATTCGCAATCGTCCGAATGGAAACCGCAGCGGAAAAAATGCCGCGACTTTGGCACCGGACTTGATCAGCGATCGACCGATCCGCGACCAAGAAAGCACGGCGCCGACTCCATCCAGCAAAACGCGAACTTGCACGCCGCGACCGGCCGCTTCCGCCAAGTCGGCACAAAACGTCCGACCCACGTCGTCCCAGTCGAAGATGTAACTCGCCAAGGTCACCGAGCGCTCTGCGGTTCGAATCGCTTCGAGCATGGCGGGATAAGCTTGCTCGCCGTTCGATAACGGCGCGATGTCATTTCCTGACACCAGCGGAAGTCGGGTCACATGATCCGCAACAACGAGAAGCCGGCCCAATTCACCGACGGTCTGCGTTTCCGCCGTGGTAAGATGATCTTCGTCGTCGGTTTTACGTAGATCGAAGGGTTGAGGCCGACGCCGGAGAATTTTGGCCGCTCGACGCTCCAATCGGTTGATTCCGAAAACCCAATAAAACCAAGGGCCCGCGAATGGCACCAGTAGACAAAGGATGACCCATAGCGCGGCGCCTTTCGGATCACGCTTGTAGACGATGGCATGACCGGCGGCCACCAACGCCAAGCAAGAAGCAAGGATGATGGCTATGAGAATCCCGATGGTTTCGATTCGGTCGGGCACGTTGGGTTCGACCAGCACCCTGGAACCACCGCTTCTCGCGACGACAGGCGCGAGCAACGAAGGACCAAGATTACTTCTGAATCTACATCAGGGAAGGATTCATGGCGAGGAAAAGTCAACTTTCATGGTCGCGGAAAAAGAGAATCGGTCTTTGGAAAACCGGGGATCAAGAACGAATCTTCCTTGTCTACGGGAATCTCATTCCCCTTGTATTGGAGGGTATTTCCCGAAAGCCACAAATTGTCTTTCTGGGTTCCAAACACCGGAGACCGAAGCTGTTTCGTACTGCCGTTGAGGAACACCACCGCCTGACCGCGTCCGCCGTGCGCCTGGGAATTGGCCAGATTGGGATCGACTTCGGGGTGAAAGCGACCGCCGACAAAAAGTGGATTGGAGTCACTTAAGTAGGCTACCCTCGGTGACGGGCGCAAGTTGGCCGATCCACCGGAGAGATTCAAAGAGTCGTATCCAATGTTGCGGAGGGAAGGAAAGTCGTCCCGCGCGGATTCATCCGCCGTCGTCATGGGCTCGCCCAAAAGATCCGCGGGGCACAGATAGCTTTCCGGACGTGGACCGACGCCCGTTTTGGCCAAGAGGTACAGATGGCGGCTGTTGGATTCGAAGGGTCCGTCGGCCGTGCCCAAGGGAAGCCAGCTCGATCTCGTTTGTGTTCCGGCATAGGGAAGCGATCCGTCGTAGTTCTCACGGTACATCTCGGCGGCGTTATAGACGGACCACAAATTCGTTTCGCATTGCGTATCCCGTGCACGACTTCTTAGTTGCGTCAATCCCGGAACCATGACCCCGACAACCAAGGCGATGCAAGCCGCCGCCGCCAAAAGATCTCGCATGGGAACAAAGCGCAGTCTTCTCGGATTAGCGCCGACATCGCGCGACAAGGCTCGATTCCCGTGTCCCGACTTCTCCGCGCGACGGAGAATTCGATCCACCAACCCGGCGGGTGGTGAAGCGATTGTCCAGTAATCCAAAGGACGCAGAGTGCGTGCCAAGCGGTGACTCAATGCCCGAACGTTGGGGTTTCTAGCAAGGAGCGCCAGCACTTTTCGACGTTCTTCATCCTTTAAGCGATTCAAATGTAGATCAAGCAACAACTGCTCAATCGGGCGATCAGGAGTGGGGTTACTCATGGTATCTTCTCAAACTTCTTGCCTAAGAACACGATCAAACCGACGACTCACGATGGTCTATCCGTGTTCGTTTTTCATTCTCTGCCGCACAGCCGCACGATAGCGCCCTCCAAAATCAACAATAGCCGCGTGCAACCGACTTTTCACCGTCCCAACAGGAATATTTACAATATCGCCGATTTCTCGGTACGAAAACCGATGATAGTACGCCAGAATCAAAACCTCTCTCAGTTTCACGGGCATCAGCCCAATCGCGGAGCGAACGAGGCGCCGCCGATCCTCGGTTCCCAAGTCGTCTTCTTGGGGGATCGGTTCGGCGGATAACAAGTCGACAAAACGGCGACCTGATTCTTGTTCATCCTCCGCATATCCATCCAACGGTACTTCGTGCTTGCGTTCACGATTTCGCAAGTAATCGCGCGCCTTGTTCGCGGCAATGGCGAATAACCACGATTTAAACTTCCTTTCCGGATCAAAGCTGGACGCGGACAGGTAAACTCGCAACATGGTCTCTTGAACGACGTCCTCCGCCGCGGCAGAGCTCGCGGTGATTCGCATGGCGAATTGATAGAGCTCCGCATGGTGTCTTCGGGCCAATAACTCGAACCCACCACCGTCTCCGGCGAGGAAATCTCTGAGGAGCTGTTCATCCGGTGGCGCGTCCACATACTCATTGTATCCTTACGAACGCCAGAGTGGGTTTGTTCGAAATAAATTTTCACACAATAATAGTCAGTGAGTCTTTATTGGCTTTGTTATTGGCATCACCATGAAAACTGCTATAGTCCAGGCAGAATTCAGATTCTTCCGGTGACGCCGATCCGCTTCCCATAACTTGCGAATCACCTGCTTCGGATTGTGTCGTTTCCGCCCACTCCGGGGCCGTCAGCTCTCAAAACCTCTGGCTCAACTTTTTGGAGAGCAAGTCATAGTGAGCGGCGAGCTTTCGCGGTGGCGCATCAAAGATTCGGCCATTGCGATGATGTGCGCGCTGCAGGAGAATCAGGGACATGGGGTTCCTCAAGCTCTCTATGATCGTGTCGATTGGGGGAATAATTCAAATGACCGCCTCAATGGCTCAGACCAATACAAAATCAAATTGCTGGAACTTTGATACTGAGAAGATCAGCGAAATTGCCAAAGGTTTTTCAAACGACGTTGGCCAGTGGAAGGTTCTCGCGGATGACTCAGCGCCCAGCAAGGGAAACGTCCTCGCCCAACTCGCCAAAAGCGAAAAAACCGCATACAATGTCACGTTCATCATCGACACGCAGTACAAAAACGTCGATTTATCCGTAAAGCTCAAGGCCATCGCCGGAGAAATCGATCAAGGTGGTGGAGTGGTTTGGCGAGCGAAGGACGCTCAGAACTACTACGTCTGTCGCTACAACCCCCTCGAAAAAAACTTTCGAGTCTACAAGGTGGTGGGCGGCAAGCGCGATGAACTCGGTAGCGCGGATGTTTCCGATGTCAAAGGCTGGCACACGATTCGAGTGGTGATGAACGGTGACCGCATCGAATGTCACCTCGACGGAAAAAAACTCTTGGAAGTATCGGATTCCACAATCACCGTGGCGGGCCGCATCGGCCTGTGGACGAAAGCCGACGGTCAGACTTATTTTGACGATCTTACCGCCACCGGAGAATAGTTCGACAAGCAGCCTGTAGAAGGAGCCGCGAGGGTTCCGAGTTAGCGGTGCATTTTTCCAATGGGCTCTTCAAAAAGCTTCACATAGCTCTCATAACGTTCCGGATGGATTCGGCCACTCTCAACTGCCGCTAGGACCGCGCAGCCTTTTTCGTGTCGATGGGAGCAATCGGGAAACTTGCAGCCGAACACGTAGGGCACGAACTCAACAAAAAGAGCCTCCAATTCTCCTCTGGGTATGAGGCCTATGTCGAAGGCTCGAACGCCCGGTGTATCCACAACGAATCCGCCGAAGTCCAGCTTGAGCATCACCGCGGTTGTCGTGGTATGGCGACCTTTTAGAGTTTCTTTCCCAACCGCATTGACACGGAGCTTCAGTCCGGGCTGAATGACGTTCAAGAGAGAGCTCTTCCCGACTCCGCTTTGACCCGCCACAGCCGTGGACTTGTTTGCAAAGATTGCTCTTAAGGCTGCCATTCCTTCGCCCGTGTGTATGCTGGTTGCGACCGTTGGCCAACCCAGTTGCGCATACCGATCGAGCATTCGCCGCGCATCATTACGGGTATCCAAATCGATCTTGTTCATGCAAATCGCCGGTTGAATGCCGCCCGAAAGAGCTGAGACGGTGTAACGGTCGATCAAGTTTGATTTCGGCGGCGGTTCCGCGGCAGAGCTTACAATGAGGACCTGGTCCACATTGGCCGCGATGGTGTGAAGACGATTGCCGGAGCCTCTCTGGAGTTGGTTTTTTCGTGTTTCGACGGAGATGATGACGCCTTCCTGACTGGAACCTTGGGATTCATCGAGTCGGAAGTTTACCCGATCTCCCACGACAACCGGATGCCTATCCTCGATGACTTTCGAGCGAAGGACTTGTCGAATGGTGCATCGCCAAACGCGCTGCCCGTCGTCAACATCGGCGTATAAACCGAGAACGGCGGTAACGACTCCTCGAAGCTGGGAGGATTCGGCTTCGGTCTTTTTACCGTGAACAATGATCGTGCGCTGGCGGGAAAGTTCGCCTTTGGCAACGACGCTTTCGTTTTGAGCCGAGTCCAGGTCACGACCTTCGGTTTCGTTGGCTCGGCGGGTCCAATCCGTTGTTCTTGGCCGAGAACCTCGATTCCGGCGCATGGGAATTCGCGTCTTGCGGCCCTTGTTGTGTTTTTGAGGTTCGTCGGATGAGGGCATCTATTTTTTCCTTTTCTTGGTCGTCGACCGCGCGGAAACCTCAACGATCATACCATGATTCTGCTGGCAGCATGAACCACGGATTCCATGAGAAACGGGCTATCGGGGACTATTCGACACATCGAGCCTGTCTTTGACTTGCGTGGAACTGGTGGGCACACGAGACTGATGTTCGGCAAGACGCGAGGTCAACCCATGATGAATCATTTTGCGGATCGACTGCTTCACGCGATTCAAAAAACCCGCGCGCCGGTTTGCGTCGGCATTGATCCGGTATTGGATCGAATCCCCGACGAGTTGCTCCAAGAGCACGGGGTCCATCTGGATTCGACGGGCCAACCATTGAAGGGTACGTCACTCGATTCCGTGGGCAAAGCATTCAAAGTGTTTGGTCGGGAGGTGATCCATCTTATCGCCGATCTTGTACCGGCCTGCAAGCTGAATATCGCATTCTTTGAGCCCTATTTCGATGTTGGGGTTCGCACCTATTTTGAGTTGATTCGAGAAGCTCGGCAGGCGGGCCTGCTGGTGATCGGTGATATCAAGCGGTCGGACATTGATCACTCAGCCGCTCAATATGCGTTGGCCCATCTCGGTTCGAGTTCCACCTTTTTCGC
The DNA here is from genome assembly GCA_038043045.1 of Planctomycetota bacterium. GTDB lineage: Bacteria > Planctomycetota > Phycisphaerae > UBA1845 > UBA1845 > JBBTCX01. The sequence continues at coordinate 20,003 of JBBTCX010000225.1, forward strand.
CGACGCATCTTCCTTCGCCGAACCGGATGCCGTGACGATCAACGCATATTTGGGGAGTGATGGAATCGCTCCGTTTGTCGACGTCGCCAAAAAAGAGGGCCGAGGCGTATTCGCGTTGGTCCAGACCAGCAATCGATCGGCGGAACAGCTTCAAGGGTTAAAGCTCTCGGACGGTCGGCGTGTGGTGCGTGCCTTAGCGGACTATGTCAACGAGTGGTCATCGGCGGCGGGGATGATAGGTGAATCGGGTTTTAGTTTGCTCGGAGCGGTTGTGGCGCCTCAAGATCGCCCAGGAACGATGGAACTCCGAAAGGCCATGCCGGCGTGCATTTTCTTAGTGCCGGGTTTCGGATTTCAAGGACGTAGCGCCGAGGATGTGGCCGCTTGTTTTCGCAACGATGGAACCGGAGCGATCGTAAACGCGTCCCGAAGCATCATTCACGCCTACCGCGATTCGAAATACAGAGATCAGTACGGGAATGATTGGCGTCGTTGCATCGTAGCCGCTTGTAAGGATTTTGCGGACGCTTTTCGGTTCATTTCTTCTCGGTGAATCAACTCGCCGACGAACCGCCTGAAGCGCGGCCTATTTCGTAACGTGGAGTCGGACGCAGACCATTCGGGCCGTCCGGCCAAGCGAGTTCGTGCGTGCCAATTATCTGTCATCTTTTGGAACGTCCTGTAGTTCTGGGCGTTACGATCCCTGAGCGACCAAGACTTCTTGGAGATGTCTCGTAGTCGCGCAGCGCGACGTGGACCTACGTGAATTCCCTTGAATTTTTTTTGCCTCCATTGGTTTTATATCCTACGTTTGGCAATGAGTGACACTGGCTCGCCGGTTTCGCCGCCCGGCGTGTAAAAAGGGGTACGCACATGGCACTGACGGTTACGAATAGTAACACAATCCGACTATTGCACACGCTGAATGCTACGACCGCCTCCCAGGCGCGTACCATTGAGCAGCTTACGACCGGAAAGCGAATCAACGCGGGCAAAGATGACCCGGCTGGATTGATCGCCCTGTCATCGCTCAACGCCGAGTTGGCCAGCGTCGCCACATCGTTGGACAATAACCAGCGAACGGACTCGGTTCTGACCGTGGCCGACAAATCTTTGGGGGAAATCTCCGGTTTGCTCACGGAAATTGAGGGTCTTGTCACAAAATCCGCCAGTACGGCCAACATTTCCGCGTCGGAAATCGCCGCGAATCAAGCCCAGATCGATAATGCGCTCACCGCGATCGATCGAATCGTCAGCACGACCAATTTCAACGGCAAGAAACTGCTTGACGGAACCTTCAGCGTAAGAACCACCGGGTTTACGGGCAATGCGTATTTGAAGAATCTGCGTGTGTTCTCGCGCTCGGAGACGACTGCGGATACGACGGTCACTGTCAGCCGCGTCACTTCCGCGCAGGTGGCTTCGGCGTCGTTTGGTTTCGTCGGGGGTAGTGCCCGAACATCGGGAACGACGCAAGTGGCGATTCAAGGAACGCTCGGTACCGCGACGATTACCTTGACCAGCGGACTGACTCAGGCGCAGATCGTAACCTCGATCAACGCCGCGAAAGGTCAAACCGGGGTGTCCGCCATTCAGAATTCGACCAACATCAAGCTGAATTCGACGGCGTTTGGAACGGATGCGTTTGTCAGCGTAGAGGTGCTTTCCGGAGGGACGATCAATTCGAGCTATTCGACGGCAACCAGTGACGCAAACACCGCCAACGACGTAAGAAACCAGAGCAAGCAAACCGGTATCGATGCCAAGGTCACCGTCAATGGACAAACCGCCGGCACGAACGGGTTGAATGTGTTTTACAATGCTAACGGACTCAGCTTGGAGTTCTCCCTGGAGGAAAACTTCGGCAAGGGGAATACGGGGGCGACGACCTCGACCAGTTTCACTGTCAACCCAACGGGTGGTGCCACGTTCCAATTGGGCACGACTACCGACACGCGGTCGACGATCGGAGTAGACTCGGTGGCCTCGTACAATCTTGCCGGAGGGAATGGAACCCGGCGACTCAGCGAGCTCAAATCCGGTGGCGGTGCGGAGTTGAAGACCGATGTGTCGGCCGCGCGCCTCGCCGTTCGAGACGCGATCACCGAGGTGGCCAGTATTCGTGGTCGACTCGGCGCGTTCCAGAAGTATGAAGTTGGTACGGCGATTTCGTCTCTACAGGCCGCTCAGAACGGATTAACTCAAGCGGCGAGTGTCATCGGCGATACCGACTTCGCGGTCGCCACGGCCGATCTTAACCGTCAACAAGTGCTGTTGCAGTCGAATATCTCGCTGTTGGGAATCGCCAACCAGCAAGCGGCACAAATTTTGCAACTGTTGCAATAAGTTAGGAAGCACCCAGTTTCAAAACAGAACATGATCGAGCGGTCTTGGGGGAGAACGCTTGAGCATGGACGCCGCAGCGGGTCGGGAGTCGAAAGACTATCGACCCGCCGGCGTTTTAACGGTGATTGAAAAGGACCGATCACGCTCGTTTCCGTTTCGCCGCAATCCACCGTCGCAGGGCAGCCAGCGTCCCGGTGTTGACCACCTGATCCTTCCTAGCGCCGCCGCGTCGTGCAGTAGTGACACCGAGTGGCATCTGACCAAGCTGATCGACATGATGAGCGTCCGTGTCAATCACCAACGTGACACCTGCCTCAATGGCCTGACGCACATGATTGTCCTTCAAGTCCAACCGTTGCCAACTCGCGTTGATTTCGAGCATGGTTTTGGTTTCGACTGCGGCCTCAACAACCGCCGACATGTCCAATTCCATCGCCGCTCGTCGGTTGATCAATCGTCCCGTGGGATGTCCGATCGCACAGACATAGGGATTGTTCATCGCCGCAAGGGTTCGTTGCGTCGCGCCGTGTTTTCCGGTGGGACCAGCAGTCATGGCCGAATGAATGCTGGCCACGACCCAGTCGCATTCCGCTAGAATGTCGTCCGGAAAATCCATAGAGCCATCCGGCAGAATGTCGCATTCACACCCGGCCAGGATCGTGATTCCTTTGACGTTGCGATCCGCCGTCCGAATGTCTTCGATGTGCTTTTTCATCCGCTCAATCGAGAGCCCATTGGCAATCACGGAACTCTTCGAGTGGTCGCAGATGGCGATGTATTCATAACCCCGTGCCTTGGCGGCGACGGCCATTTCTTCGATCGAGTTGCGACCATCGCTAGCGACGGTGTGCATGTGCAGATCGCCGCGAATGTCATCCAAAGAAATCAGGGAATCAAATGAACCCTCCGCTTCGAACTCCCCACGGTCCTCGCGCAACTCCGGCGGAACCCAAGCAAGGCCCAACTTCTTGTAGATTTCGTCCTCCTTTTTTCCGGCGACTCGCTTCTCGCCGTCATACAAGCCGTATTCATTCAATCGCCATTTCCGAGCGATAGCCTTTTCACGCAGGCGAACATTGTGTTCCTTTGAACCCGTGAAGTATTGCAGCGCCGCTCCGAATGCGTCGGCCTCCACGACGCGAAGATCGATCTGCAGTTCACGATCTCCCTCCACTTGGACCGTGATTGACCCCTTCGTCGCCCCGGCGGCTAACACGCGTCGCGCGGCAGAGAGTTTCGTAAATCCGTCCACCACGGTTTCGCCATTGGCTGCTTCGCAAAGCAAATCAATATCCCCGATCGTCTCACATCCACGTCGCAACGATCCCGCGATTTCCACTCGCTTCACGCCCTTCAAACTTCGCACGGCTTCTGCGAATTCCTCCGCAATCGGTAACGCCACTCCAAGAGGCGTGCGACCATGACTGCTTTCCAAAAAAGCCACCCCTTCAGCAATTTTGCGAACGCTGGCTTCACCAAGTCCCGGTAGTTGGGCCATCTCACTCGATTCAATGATGCGTTTGAGGTCGTCCAAGTTGCCGACCCCAAGCTGCTTGAAAACGAGTGCAACCTTCTTAGGCCCCATTCCCGGTATTTCGAGCAATGCAGGCAATCCGTGCGGCAGCTTCGCTTCCAATTCATCCAGAATTTCAATGTGGCCCGTGGTCAGAAAATCCTGAATGTGCTTGGACATGCCCTTCCCGATTCCCGGAAGATCGGTCAGTCGATTCTCCGCCGCCAATTGGAAAACATCTTCCGTCGCATCTTTGACCGAACGTGCCGCGCGACGATAAGAATTCACTCGAAACGAATCCGCTCCATCGATTTCAAGCAGATCGGCCGTTTTGTCCAACGATTTGGCCACGTCCTCGTTTTTCATCGAATATCCGTCCGATTGATCCGTTCCACTGACTTCATTTTTTCACACAATTAGGGTATCCAAGAATGCCCGCGTTTGCACGGGAGTTTCCGCAATGACTTGTGCGCGGAGGATAAGTCGGGCCCAATTCACTCTGGACAATCGGTACCGGTCAAGTTTGCGCTCGATCTGAGCCGCGACCGAGAGGAAGCGGACCGCGTGCCACTGCTTTTGCGCAGTGCTCATCCGATCAGCGAGCCGCGGGCTTCAGCCCGCCCGACCCACTCATTTTCGCTCCCGTGAGAAGAAGCAACGCCAGAATCACCAACCCCCACGTCGAAACCGTGGGGATCGTTTGCAGGCAATCGGGTATCCCGTCGTTGTCGTCGTCGATGCGATCATCAAACCCCAAACATACATCGCCGCACGCCGCATCGACACCGTCCCCATCGACATCCCCATCGCACACCGTCCCCGAACCCTGCGGAACACCGCCTTGTTGAAGACAACAGTTAGGATCATCAACTGCGGTGCAATTGCCATTTGCTAAGCAACATGCCGCATTCGTTGACTGCACGGTTAGCAATAAGGGTTCATAAGCTACTTGAACAAGATGTACACCGTTTTGGACGATAAGAAATCCGCTATCATCACTAGGTACAGGAGGAGTGCTGAAGTTTTCTAGTATGAGGCTGAAACTTCCGTCTGCACATTCCGAAACCAATAGTTCCAGCGTTACGAAGTACCTAGTTTCTCCAATGGGTAGAATCTCAGGTGGACAAATTCCGCAGATTTGAGTGAATCCCACACACTCTGATACATCTACTCCTGACGTCACGGTAAATGGAATAAGACGCTGAATCCCATTGTGGCTCGACGAATCAATCTCAAGGCTAGTAATTGAAATGGTTCCATTGGCCCCTAATCTGGGAGAAACGTTACAATCAAAATCCAGTTGCGCAGCGATTAACGGCTCCTCGGTGTCGGACGTCGCAAAGCACTCTATCTCAAACATTTCCCCAGGTGCAACGATCGACGAAAGAATTGGTTCGCAGTGCACGGTAATGACGCCAAGAGTTCGACCTACGATTAAGCAAGTGATGAGGCCGCTCGCCAACACAAAACGACGACGATATTTCATACGAAACTCCTTCATTCCCGTGACATCCAAGCTGTAACGATGAATGGAACCGGGTTAGCAGCCCGTGGCGAAACCCCTTCTACGCGGCGAGGCAGACGCGCGGGGGCGG
>JBBTCX010000226.1:0-1287 GCA_038043045.1 Planctomycetota bacterium
CGCAGGGCACGGCAGGTACTGAATAATGTTGAATCTGAATGATACACTACACTAGTGTAGTGTATCAACCTGATGCAATATTATCCGAACCGCACGCATTGGCCGTTTGGCCCCGCAGGTCGTCGGGCAACCGCTCCCTCACGGTCGCGGCTCGGATTTTGATAACCATGCCCAATTCAGAGACACTACACTAGCGTTTGGACGGGTACCACGTACCTACATCGACGACGGAACACTTCGAGGCATGAAAGGGGACGCTTGCAAAGTGTGGGTGGCGCTGTTGGTCCATGCGAACCGGGAAGGTGCGGCGTGGCCGAGTTTGAAAAAGTTGGCGACGGTCGCCGGCATGACCAAACGTTCAGTCCTTCGACACCTCGACCACCAGGCCGAACTACAAGTCGTTCGCGTCGAAACCCGAAGGGGGGCGCGGACGCCGAAACACCTATTGGCTTTGAGGGAAAAGTGACAAAAGACGACACAAAAGGTGACAGTTTGCGACCGGAAAAAGTGACTGTAAACGCCGTTTGAAAAACGTAGCGCTCTTGGCTGCCTTGGCTACAGTCCGGGCTTGATGGTGATCCGCGTGGGTCGCCTCAAGGCAGGCGTGCAGCGAGGGCTTCGAAGGTGTTTACGGACATGGAGAAGTGGGCCGAGATTCGACGATGGGTGTTTGTCGAGGGGCGAAGCCGGCGAAGCGTGTGCCGGCAGTTTGGCATTCACTGTCACCCGATGGGAGGGAACGATGCCCTCGCCTTCAGGCGAAACCTTTAGGTACACTGCTGCGGATGGAGAACTATCGCACCTCCGCGCCTACGCGTTTCGACATCAAATACCACTTCGTGTGGACGACGAAGTATCGCAAAAAGGTCTTGGCCGGAGCGGTGGGCGTTCGACTGCGCGACCTGATCCGCGAAATCTGTCGAGCGAACGACATCGAAATTCTTCAGGGTCATGTGTCGAGCGAGCACGTCCACATTTTGGTGTCGGCGCCGCCCAACGTGTCGGATGAAGTGGTTCAAGAATACATTCGTCTGCAAGGCCAGGAACCTCCTTCCACCGATGCGACGTTTCGGGTCGAAGGGCAGGATGAGACGAAGAACTTTAGTTCGTAGGCTCATCCCACTCCCCCAAAGCCCTCGCCTTCAGGCGAGGGTCGTTTACTGTACTCCGCGCGGTCTGAATTGAGGTTATTGCTTGTTGGGCGATTTGGGTTCTAATCTTCCTTCCCGCCCGGATCGGCGTGGTGGAAGGAGGAGCCAAGGATGGCCAAGCGTAGCCCATTAGTCT
>JBBTCX010000227.1:0-18726 GCA_038043045.1 Planctomycetota bacterium
ACTTGAATCCACTTCGCGAATCGCCCGATCGTCGGCACCGCCAATCGTCATGGCAGCTCTTTTGACATTCATTGTCCTTTCGGGTATAAACGACCCGTGCCGCACCAAAGAAACAACTGTGATCACCAAGGACCCACAACATGACCACCGTTGCGGTCATTCCAGCGCGATTTGGTTCGACCCGTTTCCCCGCGAAAATGCTCGCCAAGGAAACCGGAAAATATCTCGTCCAACACGTCTACGAACGTGCCATTCAGTGTCCTAAACTGGATCGGGTGATCGTGGCCACGGACGACGAGCGAATCCTGTCGGCTGTGAAGTCGTTCAACGGCGATGCCATGATGACCAAGAATACCCACCTTAGCGGCACGGATCGCGTGGGCGAAGTGGCGGGCAAGTTGAACTTGTGTGATGACGACTTGGTGTTGAATGTGCAAGGAGATGAACCGGAGCTTCATCCGTCGGTGTTAACGAAGTTGGTGGAACGAATGCAAGCCGTCGGGCGATCCACGGAAAAAGAAAGCTGCGGAATCGGTACGATTGCGGCCAAGTTTTCTTCAAACGGGCCTCGTGAGGGACCAAGCTCGCCGTTGGACCCGAACCGAGTCAAGGTAGTGGTCGATTCCAAAGGCCAGGCGCTATACTTTTCTAGAAGCATGATTCCGTTTCCGCGGAGCACCGGCGGAGTGATCGACGACCCGTCCAAGTATTATTTGCATCTGGGGGTCTACGCATTTCGGCCCGACGTGCTTCGGTTGATTACGGGAGGACAGATTCCTCCAGGCGATTTGGAAAAGACGGAATCCTTGGAACAGTTGAGATGGCTGGAGGCGGGATTGAGAATTAGGGTGGTGATCGTGGATCACGCGTTCGTCGGCGTGGATACCCCGGCGGATTACGCGGAGTTTGTTGCGCGCACGCTCGGAAAAAAACAACCGGCTACGACGCTTGCGTGAATCGGACACGGGGAAAGTAGTGCGTTTGTTGGAAACAGGGAGTGCCGACGCCGGCGAATTGGCGGCTCCCACAAACCTGACCCAGTGTGCAGAGGAAAAATCATGGCCTCCGACAACCTGCTTTCATCCGTTCGCAATCTGTCCCAGGACACGGAGTTCTTCACCCCGATCCCCGACGGCTATGAACCGGGCAAGACCAAATACGTCGTGGTCTTCGGTACGGTGATGAGCGGCTTGGGGAAAGGGATTTTTTCCAGCTCTCTTGCCAAGATTCTTCAAGACAAGGGTTTGACCGTTGCGCCGATTAAGCTCGAAGGTTATCTCAATCGCGATAGCGGCACGCTCAATCCCTTTCGACACGGCGAGGTCTTCGTTCTCGACGACGGCATGGAATGCGACATGGATTTGGGCACCTACGAACGAATGCTCAATATCGACCTGTCGCGTTTGAATTTCGCAACCAGTGGGCAGATATTTTCCACCGTGTTGGAACGAGAGCGAGAAGGAAAATACCTAGGCCGGGATGTGCAGATGATCCCGCATGTCACTGGAGAAGTGAAGCTTCGCCTCCGCGAATTGGCCGTCGCCACGGAAGCCGACGTGGTCTTCGTGGAAATCGGTGGCACCGCCGGCGATGTCGAGAACGCCTATTTCATTGAAGCCGTCAGAGAAATGTCCTACGAGGAAGGCCCGTCGAATTTTTGTTTTGTCGCCTTGACCTACGTCGTTCAACCGCCGTCACTCGGCGAACAAAAATCCAAACCGGCCCAACTCAACCTGAAGATTCTCAACGCCGCCGGTATTCATCCGCACATCATCGCCTGCCGCGCATCCAGCCCGGTATCCAAATCCGTACGCGAGAAAATCGCCCTTTTCTCCAGCGTGCCGATGGATCGCGTCTTCTCCATGCACGATTGCGAAAGCGTCTATCTGGTTCCCGAATTGCTTCGCGGCGGTGGGATCGATGCCGCCGTGACCGATTTACTAGGCCTCAATGATCGCGTCGACGCCGCCAGGGAAACCGACGCGCGCAAAACTTGGAACGATTACATCTCGCGTTATCGCTCTACCGATCACAATGTCCGAATCGGGATCATTGGGAAATACACCGCCGTGCGCGATAGTTATGCCAGCATCATCCAAGCCCTCGAACATGCCGGCACTCACTTTCGCGCCAAAGTCGAATTGGAATGGGTCGATAGCGCCGACGTCACACCGGAAAGCGCGGGAGAGCGGCTCTTGGACTTACATGGGGTCATCGTTCCGGGTGGTTTTGGAACGCGCGGAACGGAAGGTAAAATCGCGTGCGTGCGGTTCGTTCGCGAAAACGGCATTCCTTATCTCGGTATTTGTTACGGGATGCAGTTGGCCGTGATCGAATTCGCTCGGAATGTCTGCGGTCTTACGGGAGCGAACAGCACCGAAATTGTACCGGATTGTCCACATCCCGTTATCGATATCTTGCCCGAACAGCGGGCATTGAGTCGACTCGGCGGCAACATGCGCTTGGGCGGTGGTGACGTTCAATTGACACCGGAGAGTAAAATTGCAGCCCTGATGGGAGGCCTGTTGAGTGCCCGACTTCGCTTCCGCCACCGATACGAGGTCAATCCCGATTACGTTGCTGCGATGGAGCACGCGGGGCTTGTATTTTCCGGCTTTAGTCCGGATCATCGAATCGTCCAGGTTTTGGAGTTACCGGAACGCGTGCACCCGTTCTTCCTAGCGACCCAAGCCCACCCCGAATTGACCAGCAGACCCTTGCATCCGCAGCCAATGTTTGTCGGTTTGGTCCGAGCGGCTTTGATCCGAAGCGGCGTTCAGCCCGAAGTCTCTTGGGAATTGTCCTCCGAGCAAAAACCCGCACCGGTTTGCGTTTCAGAGCCGGCCTCGCCTGCATGATCGCCGTCTCCACGTCCGATCTCGCCCAACCGGAGCACTTCCCTCGCACGCGCTATCAAGGCAGCAAACGTCGTTTCGCCGCCGCCATCGTGAATCATCTGCGAAAGCTCGACTATGAAACGGTGTTGGACGCATTCGGCGGAACCGGCGCCGTGGCCTACGCTTTCAAGTGCGCAGGGTATGCCGTGACCTATAACGACATTCTTTCGTTCAACCACCAATTCGGACTCGCCCTGATTGAAAACAACGATACCACCCTGAGCCTAAGAGATGCGGATCGCCTTGGAGTCCGCCGTCGCCGTGTGGTTTACGACGACTTCATAGAACAAACTTTCGACGGCGTTTATTTTACGCAACAGGAAAACCGTTGGCTCGATCAAGCCGCCAAAAATATTGCAAATTTGCATGGAAAATACGAACGCGCTATCGCTTGGTTCGCCGTTTCACAAGCAGCATTGGCCAAGCGACCGTATAACCTTTTTCATCGTCGTAACCTCTATATGAGGCTTGCGAAGGTCCCACGAACGTTCGGTAATAAAGCCAGTTGGGACCGATCCTTTCGAGATCACGTTCGTGCTTTCGTTTTGGAAGCCAACCGTGCGATCTTTTCATCCGCGCGCCAGTGTCAGGCGATTCGGCGGGACATCCGGGAACTTAGTTCGAACTTTGATTTGGTTTATCTTGACCCGCCTTACATTAATGGCTCGGGTGTCGGTGTTAACTACCGCGACTTTTACCATTTCCTCGAAGGATTGGTGGAATATGACGCCTGGCCGGCGCGAGTCGATTACACATCCGCTCATCGAACTCTTCGACGTCAACCTCACGATTGGTCTAACCCGGCGATCGCTCCGAAACGGTTCCAAGAATGTCTTGAACACTTTTCCAAGTGCCAATTGGCCGTTTCTTACCGGAGCGACGGGATCCCTAGCATCGCTGAACTCGCTCGAATGATTCGACGGGTCAAGGGTCGAGTGAAAATCATTGACCTTGCAGCCCGTCAATATGCTCTCTCCACGCGAACACGAACACGAGAGGTTCTGTTGATCGGAACCCGTGAGATGAATGGACCACGATCGCGTTAGACATGCACATTCGCCGCGCGGTGGGTTAGTTCCCATATTCGTGAAAACACGCAATTCAAGGTCATTTTTGTTGGGGTTTTTCGGACAAGTGGATTTTCGGAAACGCAGAATTGGATTTCACTCCTGTTGATTTGGCATTCATCCGCGTGCTGTTCAAAAGGGAATTCTGTGTCATCAAACTCGATACGCCCCAAATAAATTTCTTGAAAAACTTTAGATTCGTGACATGTTCCAGCACCCATTTCTCAAGAGCACGTTGAGGTCGGTCGATGTAGCGCAAAGTCGGGATGGACTTTAACAACTTAGGTACTTTTTGGAGATTGAACGCATGGCAGCAAGCTGGAGATCACGCGGGCATTCGAGCTCGCGGCCGACATTTGGTGGATACTCTTCCTTTTCCACACCGTCGGCCAACACGAACAAATGGGGACGATCCACATCGTCCAGCGCACAGAGCAGCCGGCCCCGCAAGGCCGGAAGCTCGTCCACGACGACTTCCTATCGGGGCGTGAGCAACGCGTTCCAGGGGAAGATCAATTCGTATAAGACGTTGTACAATCAGGCTCAGGGAGCAGCTCGCGTCGGTCATCCGACTCCGGCTCAGCTCAACACCTTCGCCCGTTGGATTGACAAGGGCGCCATCGTACACACCGTATCGAACCTTCAGTTGTCCCGTTGGGCACATTCGACGCGGTACACCTTCAACGCTCGCAGCGCGAGCGTGGCTTCGTGCAAGAACATCCTCACGGCCAAGTTCGGCAAGAGCCCGATCAAAGCCGTCGCCAAGGCTAAGAACGGCGGATTCCTCGTCGCCACCGCGGCGACCAAGCAAGGCCGTCCGTTCAACCTAGCTCGCTAGGTTTTCTTCCATCTCCGACGAAGCGGATTCGTCCAAGCCAATTGAGGTCTGGAAGACTCCGCACGACGAAAAAGAGGCAGCCCGCCCCACCGGCGGCTGCCTCTTTTCTTGTTCATGCATTCGGGCATGTAGACCCTTGATAAAAAAACGTTCGCAAATACCGGACTTCTCCAATCGGCAACAGTTCCGCTCCACAAATTCCACAGATCTGACCAAGGATAGAACAGCTCGGACTGTGCGCGAGGTATATTCCGGGATCATACAACAGCGCCGGGTGCATCCCATTTTGAGTGGTGCCGCCCAGGGACAGCTTGGCGGTGGGTGTGCATCATAGTCACAAACACTGCCAACCCGTGTTTGGAAGCGCCACTCTCGTTGGAATCGCCACTCACTTTGGGATGCACCCTGACGGACTCGGTCGCGGGTTCCGGCTTGACGATTGGCGATTGCTCGCGGAGTATGGCCTTGTACATTGCGAGAAGGAGCTATCCGAAAGACCTTCACCCTGGGCTGTGGTTAACGCGGGAAAAGGGTCGGGAGGATTGGAGCCAGGACAGGACGACGTAAGATGAATCAGTGGAATATACAGAGGCGTGGTATTGCAAACCTATGGCCATCGATTCGGTGGGTTGGTGATGGGTTTCTCGTTTGCTTGATGGTTCTATTTGTTGGCTGTCGGGATTTGGAACCTCCACGGTCGTTTCACGCGGACCTTGGAGATGAAGGTGCTGCGTTGCTGCCTACTCCCGGAGCGTGGCACGACTCTGCGGTCAAGGAGGGTCAGGCTGAATGGCATCCGTTTCCCAGTTTGCAGGCGGCTGGAAAAGAATCCGCAAAGGGTTCTCTCGGGGAAGCCGGTTCAGGATCCGGCAACCCTGCCGAGGCCTCCGTTCGAAAGTTTATTCAAGAGTTCAATGAGGTCGTGGCGGAAAAAGATTACGAATCGATGCCGGATTATTTCGTGGAGGGTCAGCGCGGCCAGGTCAAGGAGCTCCTAAGCTTTCAGAAAACAGCGTTGGAAAAAGTGCAGGCTCTCGTCCAAGCCATTGAGGAGAAAGCCCCAGGCAAGGGAGATGCGATCAAGAAGTTATTCGAACAAGTGTTGTCGAGTCAGAGTTTTGGCGAAATGAAAGTGGAGTCGCTTTCAGTCGTTAGTGAGACCGAAGTACTGGGCAAAGTGGCTTCGCCGCCTGTTGGGACGCCGGTGCCGGAAAAGGCTCTGGAAGTTCGCTTCGTCTCCGTCAAAGATGAATGGGAAATGGAGTCCGGGGCCATGGAGCTTGCCGCGGGGATGATGCCCCTGCTGCAAATGGCCATGGGGCAGTTCGACAGCATGGTCGAGGGGATTCGTTCGGGAGCCGTTCCTGTGGACGCGCTGGTTTCGCAGCTTGAAGCCGCCTTGACGATGGCTCAGCAAATGGGCGGACAGGAAGCGGGTGGTTCCGGCGACAAGTCCAACGATGCTGCCCAAAGCGGTGCCAAGGACGAGGGCCGTAAGTAACGAGTGTCCGCTCTTATTTCGCAGCACGCTTGATCGCTTTTCCTATCGTAGACTACTCTTCGATCATGGCTGATGAATCGCTACCCGCGCATAGTTTGGCCGAGGCCCATTTGTATTTGCTGGCGCGTCCATGCGGATCCTGCGGTCAAGGTCCGGTCCGCGGCGAACGAACCGTTTCCAAAAAGCAGGATACAACGTGTGGCGGCTCGACCGTTGAGATTCATGGATTCTGCGCGACTTGTGGAACGGAGATCGTTGTTTGCTTTCGACTTTCGGAAGAGATGACGAAATCGGTTGACACACAACCGGCGGTGGTCAATCCGACGGTCGAGCAGTCGCGGATTCTCGACCTAGCCGACTGGCTTACGTTGTTTCGCATGATCACGGAAGCGGCCAGTCGGGAAACGAATCGTATTCAGGCACGGCAATTGGGTATTGAAGCAGCTCTGTGTTTGGAAGAGGGACTGAAGTTTTTTGAGGACGAAGACAACGACTTACCGTCGGCAAAGGCGTTCTTCTCCGAGTCCTCGCTCCACAGATTTCGTCAAAATCCGGAGCAGTTTTCCAAGCAACGGCTATTGGAATTGCGTTCAAAATTACCGACGATGGCGGCCATGCGATCCGCGTTGGAGCGGCCGGAGCGACGAAGTTGGTGGCGGCGATCGCGTTGACGGTGTCGTCCACCTTCGTTTGGTTAAGTCCTATACGTCGAGCTTTCTGTTATTTTCATGCACAACTACGTCCCGTAATTGAAGAAATAACCTTTGGATGTGAATCTCGGACGCAAAAATCACGGATTACATAGAAGAAGAAAGTAGCTTAGACCGTAGAACGGTGGTAAGATAATCATCGGTACGGAGGATGCGCTCTTTTTGGGGGGGAGTCACCACGGAGGGGTCTTGAGGGGAATAGTCTACACGAATGGTGGCGATTATGCGCACAAATAGAGGTTTCGGTCACTTTGTGTCACAGGTTGGCATGGCGTCGGCCATCCTGGGTGTCTTTGTTTTGCCGGCGGCGGGTGCGACGGAGCTATTTGTCGCCAGCCAGCAGGACGACAGCGTAAAGAGATATTTTCTACCGAATGGCACCTTCTTGGATAGCGTCGTGTCTCCGCGAAGCGGCAATTTGGACGGTCCGAACGATTTGGCGTTTGGAGCGGATGGAATGCTCTATGTTACCAGCAGCAACACGGACAACGTAAAGCGGTATCACACCACGACCGGTACGTTTCTGAATAGTTTTGTAACTGCCGGTAGCGGCGGGTTGGATGGCCCGGACGGTCTTGCATTCGGTCCGGACGGGAATTTGTTTGTCAGCAGTTCGGCGACCAACGGGATCAAGCGATATTTCGGTCCAACGGGAGCGTTTATCAACAATTTCGTTCCTGCCGGTACCGGCGGACTGAACACACCCAGCGCGGTGACCTTCGGGCCAGATGGCGATCTGTATGTCGCGAGCTTTGGTGATGACACCATCAAGCGGTTTGACGGTCAGTCTGGATTTCTGATCAGCAATTTTGTAACGCGAAACAGCGGGGGACTCGATGGCCCGCGGGATATGCTCTTCGGTACAGATGGCTATTTGTATGTCAGCAGTTTCAACACGGACCAAGTTTTGCGATACGACGCAAATACGGGACAGTTTATCGATACGTTTGTCACACGGGCGAGCGGAAATCTTAACGGTCCGTGGGGATTGGCGATCGATCCCGAAGACGGCATGTTGCTGGTCAGCAGCTACAACAACGACAGCGTCAAACGTTACTTTTCCGCCAACGGGGCTTTTTTGAATACGATCATCACGCAAGCCAGCGGCGGGCTGAACGGCCCGACAGGGCTGCTGGTCGTTCCCGAACCGGCGACGATCGGATTGCTGGCTATCGGTGCGGCGTGCGCGATGAGGCCGCTTCGTCGATTACGAAACCGCCGATAAGCGCCATTGGACTACCGCGTGACCGACGTCGCCACTATGGATCGACGGTCCATCAAATCCAGAGCTGACGCGACGACGTCCTTTTCCAACGGCAAAACGCAATCCGCCGCCGGACCGAGTGGGATATACGTATCCAGTGCATTCAACCGCGCCACCCTCATTCTCGATCCGCAGGATTCGTGCAACAAGGCCATGATCGCTTCCGCGATGCCGCCGGTTCTTCGGCTTTCGTCGACGATCAGCACGTTTCCGGTTGCTAGGGCTTGTTCCACGATCACGGATTCATTCAACGGGTTCAACCATCGCAGATCGACGACGCGGGCGTGTAATCCATGTTCCTCTCGAAGCGTTTTGGCGGCTCGAAGAGACATGTGCGTACCGTTTGCAAAGGTGAGGATGGTCAGATCCGTCGCCGTTTCGTGATAGATTCCCGCTTCGCCGATATCGATCGCGTCGCCCGGAGGCGGGTACGCGAAGGACCATCCCTGATCCTTGGCTGCGTACAAATCCTTGGTCATGTATAGGGCGATGGGCTCGATGAATACAACGACTCGGCCATCGACCTTGGCGAGAGCCGTACACGTCCGCATCATGCGCACGGCGTCGTCGCCGCGCGAGGGCGTGGCGATGACAAGCCCTGGCACATCGCGCAATGCGGCGATGCTGTTGTCGTTGTGAAAGTGTCCGCCGAAGCCCTTTTGGTAGCCCCAACCTTGAACGCGAACCACCATCGGATTTCGGTATTGTGCTTTGGAAAAATATTGCAGGGAACAGGCTTCACCGCGAATCTGATCCTCGGCATTGTGGTAATAAGCGAGATACTGAATCTCCGGGAGTGGAAGAAACCCCAGATGGGCCGCGCCGATCGCAAGGCCGAGAATCGAGGTTTCATCGAGCAACGTGTTGAACACCCGTCCCGCCCCAAGCTTGGCCATCAACCCGGTGGTGACGTGATACACGCCGCCTTTCTTGGCCACGTCCTCGCCGAACAGAACGGTCTCAGGGTGCTTGAGCATGAGATCATGCAATCCGAGATTGATCAGCGCGGCCATGTGCTTGGGTTGGCCTCGCTCGGGCAAGTGCTCTTCTCCGCCGAATACCCTGACGCGATCTTCGTGCTTGGGCGATCGCCGCGCCTCCGCGGCCACGGCTTTTGGAGTGAATGGAGCCAGCGGTTCCATGATCTCCGCCGCGCTCGTCAGTTTCGGCGTCTTCCCCGCATGAACCGCCGCATCTTTCACACGATCGCGCGTCTGCTCGTATAGATTAAGAATGTCACTGGATGTCATCACACTCGTGCGCATGAGCAGTTCCGCCGCGGCCAAGATCGGATCCTTCGCCTCCGCGGCTTCGATTTGCTCCCAGGTGTGATACTCCGTCTCCGCATCGGAACCCGCGTGCCCCAGCAATCGCACGGTTTTCATGTGCAAAAATACCGGACACCGTTTCTCTCGGCAGGTCGAAACAGCATGGGAGGTCGCATCGAATGCATTGACGAGATCAAGTCCATCGGCTTGGAAATAGGTCAGGCCATGACGGTGTCGAAACGCGGACTCGATCCATCCCGGCGGCGACTCGACGCTGATGCCGATCCCGTTATCCTCGCATACGAAAAGAATCGGCACGGGCAAACGTTGATGCGACGCCCAACACGCGACATTAAACGTGGTCTGCGCGACCGCATGATTTGTCGAAGCATCGCCGAAGGAACAGACGATGATGGCGTCGTGTGGAATCGGTGGTGTCACGCCGAGTCGCTTGGCCCGTGGCAGCATGAGCGCCGCCCCAACGGACTTGGGCAAGTGACTGGCGATCGTGCTGGTCTGCGGCGGAACGAACATTTCCACACTGCCCCACACTTTGTGCCGTCCGCCGGAGATCGGGTCCTCCTTGCTGGCCGCGAAACTCAACATCGTATCACGAACGAAATCCACGCCGGGCACTTTCCTCGCCCGCTCGGCCATGAACGCCCCGGAACGGTAATGAAGAAAAGCCAAATCGTTGTGTCGGGTCAGTCGTCCGACGACGGCGTTGCCTTCGTGTCCGGCACTGCCGATCGTGTAGAACCCTTCGTTTCTAGCCCGCATTTCGCGTGAGGTGATGTCCTGGTGTCGAGCGATCAATTGCGATTCGAACAACTCGATCGCGTCGCGGCACGTAAGCGGGCTGCCGTCCACGATCGGTTCGTCCAGAGGCTTTTTGTGTGAGGTCCCCGATCCATTTCCGCCGGTTACCCGGTTTCGCACGAATGCGACGAAGTTTTCATCCACCACTTGCGCGCGATTGAGGTTGAACTTTTTCGCACGCGTCGCGGCCTTTGCCCCTGTGTCCAGTGCCATTGCTTTGCACTCTCAAAAAATCACCTTTGTCGCTTACGTTTAGAGGGTCCCATTCGGCGATGTCCGCTGACCGGTTCGATGCAGGTAATATGCATGATCGCGCAATGGACGACGCGTGAAAAGATCTCTCTGTCCTTGGGATCGGGGATGCCGACGTAGATCGTATTTCTGCCGACCATGCAAAGGTCCGGGTGGCGAACATCGAACGCCCGGCCATCGGACAAGCAAACCCAAAACGGCTCAAAAGGCTGCTTTTTCAAGGGATCCCGAATATCCCCCGCAATCATCATGGTTTGTTCATTTCCTAAAAAATAGAATTTGAATCAAGAGATCACGTCTCGCTCTTCCCCATCGCCTTCTTGACGGCCTCCTTGATTTGATCGTTGTTGCTGAACCCGACCTCCGCATGGGCAATATTTCCCTCGGCATCAATCACATAAAACGTCGGAAGGCCCGAAACACGATAGGCGCGAGCGGCGTTGTCACCGCCGAGGAGCAACCCATAGGTATAGCTTTTGCTTTTCATGTACCCTTCCGGGTCGCCATTGGGATCTTCCTGGCAATTCACGCCGAACACTTTCACCTTGCGCGCTTCAAATTCGGCGTGTAGCTCCTGGACCTTTGGCATGGCCATCTTGCACGGCCCACACCACGTCGCCCAAAAATCCAGAACGACGACATTCCCTTTCAACGAAGCGAGCCGAACGGTCTCACCCTGCGGCGTTTTAAGTTCCCAATCCGGCGCCGGCGACCCGACGGTCAACAGCGGCTGCGTCACGCCGACTTCATTCTCCGCATATCCTTCTGGAGTGCCGATCTGAAAATCCGCCATCGCCAGCGTTTCGTTCGGTTTGACGTTCGAAAGCGTCAAGACCGTCCGGTCCGATCCATTCGGATTGGCATACAAATTGAAAAGGTGCTCAACGCGGCGAGGAAGATGGTCGGCTTGACCAAAAAACCATCGCGTGCCTTCTCCACCCTTCGTGATCGTGACCACATCGCAAGGGACGCCGTCACAAGGTTGAACACCATCGAGCTTCGCCCCTCGTTCCATCTCCCCTCGAAACGCGGCATCCACGCCGAACTTCGGCATCGACAAATTCAAACCGGGAGAAAGCAACGGTCTCGCATTCGGATAGGGTCCGAAGTTGTACGCCTTCTTCGAATGATCCACGCCAACGACTTTTTCGCCATCCGAAGCCAAATCAAATGTTCGCTCCGCACCCGCGGCATCCTTCGTGGTCACAGTCATCCTCAACCATTCCTTCGCGACATCAAACTGAACCGTTCCTTTCACCAGCGCTCGAACAGATGTCAATGTGCCTTCGCCTTTGAACTCGGCCTCAAACTTTCCACCTTTCACGGCTTTGCACGCTTCCTCCGCCTGTTTCAAGACCGCGACCGCCTTCTCGTCCACCACGGCTTTTTGGGTTTGCTGCTGTCCCTCCGTCTTTGGCTTGGATCGTTGAAAAAACAACACACCCCCCAGTGCCGCAAGAATCACGATAGCCAACAAACCTCTTTTCATCGCGGACTCCTTCGTTGAAAAACATCCTGTCACGGATCTGATCGGGGAACCTCGACACATCGGTGCCGAGCGTTATTCGACAATCACAACCTCACTCCGGCAATAGAATTGGGAAGGCGAGGCAACGAACCCTTTTACTAAAACGCCGCCGTCCCGGTAATTTCTCGACCCACCACAAGCTGGTGAATCGTCTCCGTACCCTCGTACGTGATCACACTTTCCAGGTTTAGCATATGCCGAACCGGACAACATTCCACACTGATTCCACCCGCACCCAACAAGTCCCGACATTCTCTGGCCACATCCAGCCCCATTCGCACGTTGTTCCACTTGGCCAAGGAAACCTGTGAATGGTGCATTTCCCCGCGATCCTTCAAGCGTCCCAATTGCAACACCAACAACTGCCCCAGCGTAATTCGCCGCAAAATATCCGCGAGTCGAAGTTGAATCGCCTGCTTATGCGAAAGCGGCGAACCAAATAGCACACGCTGCTTACAAAACGTCAGTGCCTCTCGATAGCAAGCCATCGCCGCCCCAACACCACCCCATGCAATCCCATACCGCGCCTGCGTCAAACAACTCAGCGGCGCACCCAATCCTTCCGCCTTGGGAAGTTGATTCGCCAGCGGAATCTTGCAATTGTCGAAAAACAGCTCGCTCGTCACCGACGCCCTCAGCGAAAACTTGTGCGGAATATCCCGGGTTGTATATCCCGCCGTTCCCTTCTCCACCAAGAACCCGCGAATTCCCTTCTCCGTTTTCGCCCACACCACGGCCACATCCGCCACGGAGCCGCTGGTGATCCACATCTTGGCCCCATTGAGGACCCAATCGCCGCCGCGCTTCTCCGCATACGTCTTCATCGTCCCCGGATCACTTCCCCCATCCGGTTCCGTCAATCCAAAACACCCGATCGCCTTCCCCTTGGCCATCGCCGGCAACCATCGCTGCCTCTGCTCATCCGACCCATACGTATGAATCGGAAACATGCACAATCCGCTCTGCACCGACGCGAAGCTCCGAATGCCGCTATCCCCCCGCTCCAACTCTTGCATGATCAGACCATACGCGACGTTGTTCAGCCCCGCGCATCCATAATCCTGCAAGGTTGGTCCAAACAACCCCAACTCGGCCATCTCCGGCACCAGTTCCGCCGGAAACCGCTCATGTTCAAAACAATCCGCGATAATCGGCAGCACGCGCTCGTCGACAAACTTCGCCACCGTATCGCGCACCTGCCGCTCCTCCTCGGAATAGAGCGACTCCACATTGTAAAAATCCGGTATATGGCAATCAGGCATAGCCAGGCTCCAAACGAAAGACGATTCCCGTTGTCCCCTCTCCCTTTCAGGTCAGGTGGCATGGTTCACGCTTGCGTGACCATGCTTGGTCTGGGTGGCCCATCTCCTTTGGAGATGGGGGAACACAGGAGGAGGGTAGGGGGTATCTAACACACTCCACGCCCGATCATAATGAAACGCCTCACGCACCGTCAAAGGTGCGCCAATTCAACCGACGTGGTTTTTCAACAAAATGCTATTCCCCACCATGCTACCCAACGGACTTGGCCGTTACCCCAAAGGGCAGGCTTCGTTCGTAAAGCACATCCGGGCAGAGGTCGGCGCCATTGGGCCACACGATCGTGCCGACATCCGGTTCAACTCTTACCTGTGCAAAAAATGACGGCGTGCGAAGCGGCTCGAATACCCCGTCGAAAGGAACCAGTTCCGAAATGTCGATGACCCTTTCTTCGCCGTTCTCGAACCACAATCGTAATCGCGTCCCCCCTACATATTTCACGTCGATGATATCATGATTCATGCCCGGTGCTCCCTCGTGGACGAAGTGCAAACGGGAATGAACAAACCCGACCCGCCGATTTCAACCCTGTGCTCCATACCCCTTGTCCCGGAGGGACGCTCGACCTTAGCCCAGCGTTTCAACGCTGGGTACACTGGTTGACCTCCCTCTCAAGTCCCGGAGGGACGACCGAACCACTCACCGCCCCCAAAATCCCAGGATCATCAATGCCTCATCCCGCAAATTTCTATGCATCACACATCACTCTTAGCGAGCCGCGGGCTTTAACCCGCGCGGCGTTTCCCATCGTACTGAGCCGCAGACTTCAACGTTTGCAAGGCAGATTGCAAAGACGGTCCTATGAGCTATTTTTGAAACAAACCGTCAATTATTCTGTCACCTTTTGCAGTCTTCGCGTCAACTTCGCTGTTGAGCAAGATAGGGTAGGACGCTTCGTCGATTAGTTGTTGGGAAATATGCAATCCATAATCTTTATTATTGTACACCCATTGAACGTCCATTCCGATCACCATGACTCGAGTCCCAATCCCGTTCACTTTGCGAACAAGTGGAACGAAATCCTGATCTCCAGAGAAGAGCACAAGAACATCAAACCGTTTGTGCACTGCAAGATCGTATGCTTCTAAAGAAAGCCAAACGTCTATTCCTTTTTCTTCTGGTGGCGACTTGGCTTCATTCATCGGATAGTAGTGGGTCACAATACCCGCATACATCAGTAGTTGATCCACGAATCGATCATCATCCAACGACTGTTTCTGCTGTGCAGACGTTAAGGAAAAGCGACCACGAAAAAAATGGGCCTCAACGATCTGACAGAACGCAACATCCCGACGTTCCTTTTCAGCCACCTTGTGTCGAACGTATTCGTGAAATCCTGTGAATGTTAGGTATGCATTGCGGGTAAGCTGCTTTTTGAAGTATTGCGAAGTCTTCATGAAGTAGCTTCCATCGTAAAAAAGGGCAATACGCGTCAGCGGTTGGAAAACTTCAGTTTGCATCTGTAATCTCCTTCATTCCACGACTTAGTCGCCGTTTTTCTTGCATAGGTTCAAACAGTCTAAAGGTCGGGCCGCTTGCTCTGACGGCCGATCATCAACTGCATTTCCTCAAGAAAATACCTATAATCCCTCGACATCGACCGCGCTTTCCAGAATCTCTTTGCGAAGCTTCGGCTTGATCCCGTCTACCAGCACCAAATCCACTCGTCGGCCCACCAAATCCTCCAGAAAAAACTTCAACCCCATGTACGAGTCAAAAGTCTTTTTCTCCAGGTCGACAAGAAAATCGACATCACTTTCGGGGTTAGTCGTTCCATTAACCCACGACCCAAACAACGCCAACCGCCGAACGCCAAACGCGCGGATTTCCTCACGTCGTTGCGAAAGCACGGACATCATTTCATTCGTCGAGCGTACCAATACAGTTTCTCCATTCTGCCTCGCTCCAACCCAACCTCGTCGCCCCAACCAAGAATCCATCGTACCAAAATCAAGCGGTCAGGTCATCGAACCAACCTTCTGTCGCCCTCTCCACTCCCCCTCCAAAATCCCATACATCGCCGCGCTGCACCACTCGCCCTTCAAATAATAATTCTCCCGTAGCCGACCCTCCATCACCATCCCCAACCGCTCGGCCACACGGCACGACGCCGTATTCCGCGGATCACAATCCGCAAAAACCCGATGCAAATCCAACGTCGTAAACCCAAAACCCAGCAACGCACTCGCGGCCTCAAACGCATATCCCTTCCCCCAATGCGAAGGGTGCAACAAATACCACATCATCGCCTCCCGATGTTCAGGCCTATTGACCCCCAACCCGCACCGCCCGATCAATCTCGTAGGTCGGGTCATCGACCCGACATCAACTCCACCGCCATGCGACGATTCGTCGGGTCTATCATGTTCACTTCGCACCACGATCGCAAAATCAAAAGCAACCCGCGGCTCCGTCTTCTGGTCACGAACCGCCCCGGCGATGTACTTGCGTGTCTGTTCCAAAGTCTGTGGATCAAATGGCAAGTACCGCGTCACACGCGGATCACTCACGATCTCCTGTAACGCCTCCGCATCCTCCACACAAAGCTCTCGCAACAACAACCGCGATGTTTCAAAAATCATGAATTCCTCGATTCGCATTCGCAATACACGGCCGTTTAGCGCGGACTCTCGCCAACCAGAACCGCGAGTGCCAACGAGCGGTCATTCTTGCCCGACTTCTCGTGCCATGACCGGCCATTGGCGTCGAGACATCAAGCCAGTATAATTCCGACAGCCGAAAAACTAAACCAAGGAGTCTTTCCGCGAGCCGAGATGAAACACGGCAGACGGATAGGCCTCGAAAGGAAAAACAAATGGTTCTCAGTAGCCCCAGCGCGACACCGGGTTCGTTCTCGCCGACGACTTATATCCCGTTAAATGTCCTGAGAATTTCTGACCAATCCGAGCTGCGACCGTCAGGGAGCGGTCATTCTTGTAGGTCGGGTCATCGACCCGACGCATTGCAACATCTTCCGATATCGCGCCAAGAAATGCTCGATCGCGACTGGAACGAAGTCGACATCGTCTTCGTCACCGGCGATGCCTACATCGATCATCCTAGTTTTGCGATGGCGATTCTTTCGCGCGTATTGGAAGCCGCCGGATTCAAGGTGGCCATTCTCTCTCAACCGAAATGGGACACCTGCGAACCCTGGAAAGAATTCGGCAAACCACGACTCTTCTTCGCCATCTCCGCCGGCAACATGGACTCGATGATCAACCACTACACCGCCAACAAAAAAGTCCGCAACGACGACGCCTATTCCCCCGGCGGACGAATCGGACTGCGCCCCGACCGCGCCACCAACGTCTACTGCCAACGCGCCCGCGAAGCCTATAAGGGCGTCCCGGTTATCGCAGGCGGCGTCGAAGCCAGCCTCCGCCGCCTCGCTCACTACGACTACTGGAGCGACACCGTGAAGCGATCGATCCTGCTGGATGCAAAGGCCGATCTCGTCATGTTCGGCATGGGCGAATCCGCCATCGTCGAAATCGCCACTCGCCTCGCCAATGGCGAATCCGTCCGCGACCTCCGCGACATGCGCGGAATCGCCTACGCCCTCGGGGCCAAAGACTCCCCACCAGCGGGTGACAACACTTTGACACTCCCATCGTTCGAGAAAGTCAAATCCGACAAACTCGCCTTCGCCGAAGCCACCCGCCGTATCCACCTCGAAACCAATCCCTACAACGCGCGCACGCTCATTCAATTCCACGACCGCCAAGCCGTGTTATGCAACCCGCCGCGGCTCCCCG
This sequence comes from Planctomycetota bacterium, assembly GCA_038043045.1. GTDB lineage: Bacteria > Planctomycetota > Phycisphaerae > UBA1845 > UBA1845 > JBBTCX01. The sequence continues at coordinate 17,223 of JBBTCX010000227.1, forward strand.
AATCTCAACAGGCCATGGACTTCTTCTACGACCTTCCCTATACGCGAAAACCGCATCCGAGTTACAAAGAACCGATCCCTGCGATGCAGATCGTGAAAGACTCCGTCACCATCATGCGCGGTTGTTTCGGCGGGTGCACCTATTGTTCCATCACCACCCATCAAGGCCGGATCATTCAATCGCGCAGCAAGACCTCCATCGTCAACGAAATCTCCGCGATGGGCCGCGATCCGGAATTCAAAGGCATCGTCAGCGACATCGGCGGTCCCACGGCCAACATGTACGAAATGCGCTGCGTTCGCCCCGAGATCGAAGCCATCTGCCGCCGCCTTTCTTGCGTGCATCCGACCGTGTGCCAACTGCTTGGCACCGATCACGGCCCGCTCATTGCCATCATGCGCGAAGGGCGACAACAGAGCGGCATTCGTAAGATTTTCGTCGCCAGTGGTGTGCGCATGGACCTCGCCCGACTTTCACCGGAGTACATGAAAGAGCTGACCACCTACCATGTCGGCGGACATCTGAAAGTCGCACAAGAACACACCGACTCGCGCACGCTTTCGCTCATGAAACGACCCGCGCCGGAAACGTTTGTCGATTTCGCTTCTCAATTTTCCGACCAATCCAAACAGGCCGGGAAAAAACAGTTTCTCGTTCCTTATTTCATCTCCGCCCATCCAGGCAGTGATCTCAACGCGATGATCGACCTTGCCGTTTTTCTCAAACAAAACGGCTATAAGCCGGAACAGGTTCAAGACTTTATTCCCGCGCCGTTCGATATCGCCGCGTGCATGTACCACACCGGCCTCGACCCGATGACCATGAAACCGGTGCCGGTCGCGAAGGGACTCCGCGACCGAAAAATGCAACGGGCGCTGATGCAGTTTTTTAAACCCGAGAATTATTTCACGGTTCGCAAAGCCCTCCTACAAGCCGATCGCGGCGATCTCATAAGTGACGGTTGCGACGGTTTGATCCCCGCCCGCGCACCGCTTGCGGCCGTGAATGCCCGTCGTCAAGCAGCACAAAACATCCGCGAGTCCGATCATGTTCATTCCCAAAAGCGACTGCCCCAAACGGGCTATCGCCCGGGGCGCAGGTCGGCCACGCGACGATCGCGAGAACAAACCTAATCCCTTTGGTTCGGCGTTTGCTCTACCCCCAATCAGTGTGCCTCCTAAAACTCCAGCGACCCGCGGGTTTCAGCCCGCGCGGCCTTTCCCGCCGAAGTGGGTATTGTTCCCGATCCCACCCCGCGTTCCGTCAGAACCACCCTCGTACCCGTCGCGTTCATCGCAAACTTCCCAGCGTCCGCCGATGTTTCAGGGGCGATAGGGGTCAGGGACACCGTGTCAATGAGTACCTCCGTCGCGCCGGTCCAGGCTTAAGAAAAAAAACGATGCGCATCGTAGACATCGCTTATTTTGATTCCGAACACGACGAGTACTGTGTGGCTCGGATGCGAGAGTCGCTCAAGGCGTTTGCTTGATCGTTATCGGGCCGA
>JBBTCX010000228.1:0-9840 GCA_038043045.1 Planctomycetota bacterium
AGTGGGCGGAAGGACTCAGCACTTTGTCGGGGATTGATGGTTTCGTTTATGCAATGACCGTCTTCAATGACGGCAGCGGAGACGCGCTCTACGTCGGCGGGTCGTTCTCCATCGCCGGAGACACCATGGCCGCCAACATCGCCAAGTGGGACGGATCAAGCTGGTCAGCATTGGGAACGGGGATAAACGGCGGGAGTGACATCTTTGGCAGGGCTTACAGCGTTAATGCTCTGACAGTCTTCAATGACGGCGGCGGAGACGCGCTCTACGTCGGCGGCTACTTCACTATCGCCGGATACACCGTGGGCGCCAACATCGCCAAATGGGACGGCTCAACCTGGTCCGCCCTGGGATCGGGAACAAGTCGATATGTATATGCTCTGACCGTCTTTGACGACGGCGGTGGTCTGGCCCTGTATGCGGGGGGAGACTTCACCACCGCCGGTGGCGTGAGCGTCAACAGAATCGCCAAGTGGGACGGTTTAAGCTGGTCGGCCTTGGGCTCGGGAATTGAAGGCGGCGGCGGCACGTCCCCCTACGTCCGCGCACTGACCGTCTTCGACGACGGCGGTGGCTCGGCACTTTACGTCGGAGGAGGATTCACCACCGCCGGAGGTGTGAGTGCCAACGGCATTGCCAAGTGGGACGGCTCCCACTGGTCGGCGGTAGGATCGGGAACAAATCGATATGTATATGCTCTGACGGTTTTCGACGACAGCAGCGGACCGGCGCTTTATGCCGGAGGGGCTTTCCTATCCGCCGGGGAAGAAAGCTTCTTTGCCGTCGCCAAATGGAACGGTTCAATTTGGTCGGAGCTGGGGTCGGGATTAGATAGGAGCGTGAACACCCTAGCGGTTTTCGACAACGGTGCTGGACCGGCGCTCTACGCAGGGGGAGACAACACGTTTGGCACGAACCGCATCGTTAAATGGGACGGCGCAAGCTGGTCGACCCTGGGATCGGAATTGGGCGGCTATGACAACCCCAATGTGTACGCCCTGACGGTCTTCGACGACGGTGAGGGACCCGTCCTCTACGCGGGGGGCCAGTTCAAAACCGCCGGGGGCGTCGCCGCCAACCGCATCGCCAAATGGACCGGCACAAACTGGACGGCACTGGCCCGGTCAGTGCAGGGGTTGGGAATCAACGGTCCCGCCGCCGCTCTGACGGTTTTCGATGACGGCGGTGGGCCGGCGCTCTACGCGGGGGGATCCTTCACCTCCGCCGGGGCGGTAAGCGCGAACCGAATCGCCAAATGGGATCCCGGCTCGCCGGGAAGCTGGTCGGCATTGGGATCGGGGATGACCAGCAAGTATAGCAGCGTTAATGCTCTGACAGTCTTCGACGATGGCGGCGGGCTAGCGCTCTACGCGGGAGGACACTACACCGCAGGGCTCGGAAGTCAGGGCGGCATCGCCAAATGGGACGGCGCAAGCTGGTTAGCTCTGGGTTCTGGATTGTCCGGATACGCTACCGAAGTGTACGCCCTGACGGTCTTCGATGACGGTGGCGGACCGGCGCTCTACGCCGCAGGAACTGCCATCAACCCCGGGGGGCCTCCACCCAAGAGCGATTACTCTTATTACGTCGCCAAGTGGGGCGGCTCAAGCTGGTCGAGGCTGGGATTGAGCGGAGACGTCTACGCCCTTACGGTCTTCGACGACGGCGGCGGACCGGCGATTTATGCCGGGGGAGGGTATAGCGTCACCAAGTGGAACGGCTCAAGCTGGTCAATCCTAGGATCGGGAATAAACCGATACGTGCGTGCTCTGGCGGTCTTCGACGATGGCGACGGAACGGCGCTCTACGCGGGGGGAGACTTCACCAACGCCGGGGGTGTGAGCGCAACCCACATTGCCAAGTGGGACGGTTCAGGCTGGTCGGCCTTGGGATCTGGAATAACGGTGTTTGGGTCGACTAAGGTCCAGGTTCTCGCAGTCTTCGACGATGGCGGCGGACCGGCCCTGTACGCCGGCGGACATTTCCAAACCGCCGGGGGTGTCAGCGCCAGGAATATCGCCAAGTGGGACGGCACGAGCTGGTCGGCGCTTGGATCGGGAATGAATGCCGACGTTCTGGCCCTGACAGTCTTCGACGACGGTGGCGGGCCGGCCCTTTACGCGGGGGGGAGCTTCACAATCGCCGGGGGCAACGTCTCCGCCTATTTCGCCCGATGGTCGACGCATACCGAGACCGACATCGCGGGGTTCGCGGCTGGTATGACGGGTCCGACGGCCGAACCCGGGTGCAAGACCTACGATTTCGATTGCGATGGAGACGTCGATCTTCACGATTACCCGCGCTTTCTCTTCCACTTTGAGCGCGAGTAACCGAATCGAAAGGTTCCGAAGCCGGGTCGAAAGTCCGCCCACCACTTGGCGGTCGCCAAGACGCGCGACGGCAGCTCACGGATGGCCGGCTCCTGACCCGTCCCGCGCTGGCTGGCCTCCAGGATCAACATGCGGGCGAAAAATCCATTGGTGAGCATTCGTTCCGAAAGCGCCTCGTAGTAGTGATTGGGAATCGCGGTGCCGAAGAGGATCAAGCACGGCTGGTCAATGGCGCCTGGATATTCCTTCCCTGCCTTGCGCCGCATCGGCAGGACGCTGTTTGACGCGGAGTACAGCGTCAGAAGCGTACTCATCATATTCTCGTGGCGAGCGTCCCTGGCCTTGTTGATCGATTGGAGCATTCCGTCGATCTCGTCGGTCTGAAAAAGCATGGCCGGGTCGGCAAACAGCGCGTCTTGCACTCCCTCGCCGGAGGCCAGGCGCTCTCCGAGGCAACGACCGAGTCCTATGGCGTGGACGATCTGAGTATTGAGCTTACGGGGCCAATCCTTACCGGCGGAGGAGTGCGCCAGTCCGAGCAGGTAGATGTTGGTTCGGTTGTCGCCCGAATCGCGTACTTTGCGTCCCGCCAAGAACGCCTGAAGGGCCAATGCCCCGGCGAACGCCATGACCAAGTTGGGATACGGTGCTGTGGCCAGGCAGAAGTCGATCACCTCGCCGACGAAGCCGGGCATGCGCAGAAGCCCTTCGGGCAATGGACCGGGATCGCCGGGGTGCAGGTCTCCAGTGTGGTTCAAAGGCTTGTCACGCGCTGAGACGTCAAACGCGGACAGATCGACTCTATCGTGATCATCCGTGGGCTGACGGCTGTATTCAGGATCGAGCGCTTGGCGCAGATCGTGCCACGTGAAGTGTTGACCTCGGCCGTGCTTGTTGCAGTAGGCCAGTTTGCCGTCATCTCCGACGAGCACGGCGATGTCCGTGCCGCCGGTGGAGACGATCTCTGGGTTGATCGGACAACGCTCCAACAGCAGCAGAGTCTTGTCGCCGTTGCGGCGCTCGCCCTTGACCTCGAGCCACGCACGGACGCCCGCCGGCGTACCGTTGAATCGGGCATCGCCTTCGTTAGCCGCGGTCGTAGTGACATCGGGTTGCACAGCACGGTTGGGGCTGGGATTCTTGTTCGCCACAGCTTGAAGGAGATCGACCGGCACAACCACGAGCGGTTCAGGGACGTCAATGAATTCCGACAGGCGATGGCGACGGTCGGGCAGGCCGGGCATTCCGCGCAGGTCATCACCCTTTCGCGAGACGGTTCCAATGACCTTGATAATCCGCGCAGGGTTGTGAACAGACTGATCGACGGCAACCACGGCATCGTTGAATCGCTCTGCCAATCTCAAAAGTACGGCCTTCAGTAAGCCGCCGTCGTCGGTCGGTTGATCGATGCGGTACAGCAAGTGACATCCGTTGCCCGACATGGCGAGAATCGGGTCCGGCCAATCGGCGGAGGTCAGGAATTCAGCGATGGAGCGGGCGCGTTCCACTGCCAAAGTAAGCTCGGCCTCGGTAGCGCTCACGCCCGTGGGGCGTACCGGATCCACGTCGATCAGGAGCCAGCGACGACGCAAGACCTCCTTGTCCTGCGTCGTCACCCGCACCCGGGGCTTGATTCGGTTGGCGGCTCGGGCCAGAAGTTCCTGCGAAACGGGATTCATTGTGACGTAAACGCCTGGCGCGACGGCCGAACGGTCCAGCTCGACCATCGCGGCGACCGCCTCATCCAGCATCTCAAACGTGAAATAGCCCGAGCACGTGAAAGAGTAACGGGCATCGCGGCGTTCGCGGCAGTCCGGCGCGCGAACCTCAAATGTATCCCCAGGTTGGAACAGCACTTCGAGGAAGCGGCGGACTTCAGGCACATTCTGAGGTTGGTCCATCAAAACGGCGCCTCCTCAGAAATGGTAGAAACGTATTCCGGCAAGCCCTCTTCGGATTCCAGTCGCGGCGGTTTGTCGCCCAGTCGATAGGCCACAACGCGATCGAATTGTTCGCCGGGCTTATGTTCCACCACGACGGCCAGCGTCGGGGCCAGCATGCCCGCGTCGGCCAGTTCCACCGCTTCGTCCGCGCTGGTGGGCAGGGGTTCGTTTGAGCGCCGTGACCACCATTGTTCGGCCTTCCGGCGCGCAAAGCCGGTGTGCTCGACACAGACCCATTCGCTGACGTACTCGTTGAACCCGACCCGATACTCGACGCGCATGGAGCGTGGGGCATCCAGCGGCGCGCCGCGTTTGACGTGAACGCTGTAGAAGACCTCGGAGACTTCGTGTTCGGTCTGCGTAGTCTGGTCGGACAGAATGCCTTCGTTGCTGGCCGTGGCCTCGTGCCTATTTCCTTCAGGCGCCGGAAACTCGTGGCCGCATTCCGGGCAGTGTGCATATCCGGCAGCGACGACCGCGTGGCACTGCGGACATTCCTTCGCTGGCGCCTCGCCGTCTTCGTTTCCGCCGATGCCGCTGACGCGGAGCAAGTCCACCGGCCCGTGACGCAGGACATTGCCGCCGAAGTCCAGCACCAGGCAGTCGGTCTTGCCGGGATGAAGGCGGAAGCCGCGACCCACCATCTGATAGTAAAGTCCCGGTGACAGCGTGGGGCGCACCATCGCCACGCAGTCGATGTTGGGAGCATCAAAGCCGGTGGTCAGGACGTTGACGTTGCAAAGGTATTTTAGTTCTCCTTCTCGGAACCTCCGGATCAGCTCGTTCCGCTCTAGCGAGGGCGTCTCACCGCAAACAAATGCGCACTCCACGTTGTGCCGTTCGGTCATCACGCGACAGATGTGCTGTCCATGCCGGACGCCCGAGGCGAAGATCAGAACACTCTTGCGATCCCGGGTGTGTTCGATCATTTCACGGCAGGCGGAGAGGACGAGAGTGTCGTCGTCCATCAACTCTTCGACTTCGCCGGCGATGTATTCACCCCCGCGAATGTGCAGCTGGTTGGTGTCGGGTTTGAGCATGCCCGCTTTGGTGCGCAATGGACAGAGGTAACCCTGAAGGATCAGCTCACGGACTCCGATTTCAAAACAGACCGCGTTGAGGATGTTATCCGGCGCACAGATCGTGCCGCTCTTCATCCGAAACGGCGTGGCGGTCATGCCAATGACGCGAAGGAGCGGGTTGATCTTCTTCGCGTCAGTCAGGAAAGTGCGGTACATGCCCTCGCCGTCTTCGGGAATGAGATGACACTCGTCGACGATGACCAAGTCCACGGGCCCGACGTCGCACGCTCGTTCGTAGACGCTTTGAATGCCGGCGATGGTGACGGCGTAGCCGAGATCGCGGCGCTTGAGGCCTGCGGAATAAACACCGACGGGAAGATCAGGCGCGACCGCGTGGAGCTTTTCCACCGCCTGTTCGAGCAGTTCCTTGACGTGAGCCAAAATCAGCACGCGGCCGCTCCAGAGTTGTACGGCGTCGCGGCAGATCGTCGCGATCACCGGCGTCTTGCCGCCGGCGGTGGGGATCACCACGCAGGGGTTGTCGTCCCTGGCGCGCAGAAAATCATAGACGGCGTCAACAGCCTGACTCTGGTAGGGTCGCAACATTATCGGGCCTGAGTCGTTGAATCGTGTGGTCGTTCGCGCGCTCCCGCAAAGAACGCTTGTCGTTGACCCCCGTTCCCGATATACGTATACTCTTGTTTAGATGTTACGTAATGGAGATTTGCCATGCCCAAGCTGACGCTCAATGCCGACAAGGACGTGATTGCCAAAGCCAAGGAAATCGCCCAAGAGCGCGGGATCAGCGTGTCGACCATGTTCCGCCAGTTCGTCGAAATGATCGGGGCGCGTGGTCGCCCCCGGCGGCGGACGGCGCCAATCACCCGCCGGTTGCGCGGCCTTGCCAAGGTGTCGCCGAACAGAAGCGACCGCGAGTTGTTCGAGGAAGCGTTGTTGGCTAAGAAACGTCGATGATCGACCACCTGTTCTTCGACACCAACGTTCTTCTGGATCACTTGCTCGATCGAGCGCCTTTCGCCGACGCCGCCGCCGAATTGTGGTCGTTGGCCGAACGTCAGGAGGTGATCGGTTGCGCTTCCGCCGTCAGTTTCAACATAGTGTATTACATTGTACGACACCAAGCGGACGAGCGTGCCGCCCGGCGAGCGATCAAGGGTTTGCGCGACGTCTTCGATATCGTCGAGGTCGATGCGCACATCATTCATCAAGCCATTGATTCCGGTTTTGCGGATTTTGAAGATGCCATTCAACATGCCTGCGCGCTTCGCGCCGGTGCCAGTCATCTCGTCACGCGCGACGTGTCCGGTTTTCGCCGGTCTGAAATCCCCGTGGTGGCGCCCCAGGACTACCTGGGAACTCGGTCCGAGGATTAGATCTTTGAGATTCGTCAAGACAGAGGCCTTTCGTTGACGAACTGGTCGTTCGAACATCGAGTTCACTTCTGCCAAGGCGGTTTCCCGTTGCTGCCAGACGTTGTCACCTTTGTAGCAGCCGCGTCCTTCTTGGCGTAGCCTTTGATGACGTTGGTGATCTCGCCGGTGTCCTGACGCTTCTTGTGGGCCACGGTGATGACCAGCGGCAGGTTGTGCAATTCGGTGCTGTCTTTCGGGGCCAGGACACCCACCGCCCGGCAGATCGCCGACAGTTCCGCGCGGGCGATCTTGACCGTCGTGGCATTGGTGTTGTCGAGATTCAGCCGGGCCCAGACCAGGCGACCCTTGAACTCCCCTTCGAGTATTTGGAACGTCAGCTCGAGGAAGTTTCCCACGCCCGACTTGGTCAGCTTCATCGTGCTGTCGGAGATGAGGGCGAGGTATTTGCCGGCGGGGATGGGATCGAACCCGACGGCGGGTTCCACATCGTTTGCATTAAATCCGTTCAGGTTTGCCATGTCTTATGTTCCTTGCGTTTGAGGTTGGCTGTTATCCGATTCCGGGTTTGCCAAGGGGTTCTCGCCACGCACAAACGCGGCGTAGATTCGAAAGTCGAGTGGGATTTCGTCCGGGAGACCCAGTCGATTCTTGGCCACGTGTGCGGGGCGCTCCGTCGTGCGGATGATGCGTTCTCCGGTGCCAATGCCTTGCACTCGCTTGCGACCGAAACCATCGTCGGTGGCCTTGGTGTGAACCGAGTACGTGGCGAACAGCACTTCGTCCGCCCACTCCTGCACAAACGCCGAGGCCTGCTTGTGCAAGCGGGGCGAATAACGGTCGTAGGTGTCCGTTTCCGGATTGGCGAAACGCTCGATTTGGGCGTGGGCGATCAACATCACGCTCATGCCGCAGTCGTTGCGGAGAGCATCGAGGCCGGCAAGGACCTCGCGCCAACAAGTCAGCGCGAAGACGTAACCCTTGCCGTAACCGATGTCCTCAATGCACTCAACCCCGCGGGAATTGCAGACTTCACTCCAAATCAACCGCTCGAGCCAATCGAGCGAATCGAGAACGACCGTTCGGTACTCGTGCGGTTCGGAGTACAGTTCGCCCATCGCCGCTAGCACGTCGGTGTACTTTGCGGCCAGGGGGAAGCGATCACAGTCCATGTTCGCCAGACCGTCTTCGGTTTGAATGAACACGGGTTTCTCGGCCATTGCGCCGAAGGTGGACTTACCAATCCCGTGCGTGCCGTACAGCAACGTCCTCCGCGGTGCCGGTTTAATTCCGCGTTGCACTTGGTTCAATAGACTCACCACGACCTGTTCTCCATGTGGTTCAAAATTCAAATCCTCCGTGTGGATGTTCGTGCGGTATTCGCCTCCGACCGAGCTGGAGCGAAGCGCGATGGCTGGCAACGGTGGAACGGGCTTCGTATGGAGGATGCAACTGCGTGGTCATACGCCGCATCCCTCCGCATTTCTGGCAGCGACCGCCTCGGCACGACGCACGCGGAACGAGTCCTCGCCGAACTCACGGGTAAGCAATCGTGTGAAGACTTTGACCACAGCCGAACCGACTTCGGTGCCCCCATCCACAGTGATCGACCGCAGCGGGTCGAGTCGGTAGCTCGCGTCGAGCCGGACCCGTGCATCGCCGAAGAGACTCTCCACGGCCATGACCGACAGCATCAGCGTATCCTCGGCGTCTCGAAATCGGACCGATGGGGAAAACGTGTAACAAACGATGTTCTTTTTCATGGTTCGCCTCCTTGGACTCAGGCCACTATGAGATATATACGCAAAGCGCCGGCGAGTTGTCGCGCGGATCACAAATATTTTTCGAGTCCGGCTTGGGCGAAATATTCCCGTAGGTCATGAATGGCCCGATAGATCGTGCTGCGGTGTTTTCCTGACCTTCGGCACGCATCCGAAACCGAACCGAGTAACAGTTGTTCGCTCACGCAACGCAAATCTTTCGGCAGGTCCGCCAGCAGGGCGGCGACGTCGAGACGCAGTGACAGCGATTCAAGCGCCGATCGGGAATGGATGCCACGTCGGCTCCGAGCGCGCTCTTCATCAAAATCGCCATCGGTTACCCTTTCGTTATAGAGTGGCGTGCATCGCCGAATGTTCCGTTTGGCCGCCCGGTTGGCGCGAATGAGGGATACGGCCTTGTTCTCGATGATTCGTGCGGCAAACGTACGATCCGACGCACGCCGGGAATCGAACGCCTTCCAGCGCTCGAGGATCGCGATGCGCAGTTCCTGTTCGATGTCTTCTCGATCTGAGGGACTGAATCCGGATTCAAGAACCAGCTGGCGGGCCTTGTGATGAATAATTCGATTCGCATATTCAAGCAGTTTCGGGTCGGGACCCATGTCGGACTCCTCGAAGCCGAGAAGCGGGGGTTCATGGGTGCCGACCGACCGGCGGAGCGCAGGGCCGCGCGACGGAGTCGCGAGAGAATCGCCATGTCGGCGACACCCTCAACAACTCCGCTTCGCGGCCGTTGGGTTGAGCGATATCAGTTACGAATAATGGACTATTGGTTTACACTGGTTTCGGTAAGCGCAATTCAATGCTCGCAGTGCGCTGCGACGAACATGCGGAACGGCAAGCTGTGCCGAACCTCGATGCGTTCGATGACGCCGACGCCGATCTCGTCGATCGCGGCGAACAACTCGCGCACCTGGGCCTTCAGAACAAAGTCATCCAGCGACGACTCCGGCCTGATACCGTTTTCCGCGCCGAACTTCACCTCGCGTGTAACCTTGGGCGGCGGATTCAGGACCGGCTCGCCCCCGGCGAACTCTAAATCCTCAATCGCTCCAAAGTTCAGCGATTGCATTAGCTCCAGCAGACGAGCGCGTTTTGCAGATAGTTGCTGTCTTGACAGACTTGGGGGATTCTTGCACCCCTCATCGAACGCTGGCTTTGTACTAACCATACACATCTCCTTTTTTCTTTTAGGGATCGCCACCGTGGTGATCCGCGCAAGGAGATTGTGGTTGGTTCGGCCGGTTTAATCGGTGCGCAAATGGTGCCTACCAGTCCGTTGCAAAAGTCTCTTGACAGATGTGGTATAATGATTGCTTTGGCGTGAGGCAAGATTGTCAGGGAGAACGACGGATGTCGATGGGTCAGGTTCC
>JBBTCX010000229.1:0-16050 GCA_038043045.1 Planctomycetota bacterium
TATGACGTTTGGGCTGGCGTGTTGTGCGATCGAGATGATGGCGGTTGGGGCGTCGCGGTTTGACATTGATCGATTCGGAGCGGGCGCGTTTCGTGCCAGCCCGCGGCAGTCGGATTTGATGATCGTCGCGGGGACGGTGACGTACAAGATGGCCAGTCGGTTGAAGAGGCTTTATAACCAGATGCCGGAGCCGAAATACGTGATGGCCATGGGGGCGTGCACGGTCGGCGGCGGGCCTTATTTCAAGCACGGGTATCACGTGGTGAAGGGGGTCGATCTGGTTGTGCCGGTGGATATTTACATTCCGGGTTGTCCACCGCGACCGGAGGCGTTGCTGGAAGGCTTGATGCGCTTGCAGGACAAGATCAAGCATCAAACGCGAGCCAAGACACCGATGACCAAGGCGAGGGAGTTGGTGCTGAATTAGGCCGGATGGGCCAGGTGATGTCATGGGTTATACGGTCGTGATTGAACAAGAGACAGATGGCGGATTCGTCGTTAGTGTACCTGCGCTTCCTGGATGCATTACGCAAGGTGACACGCGCGACGAGGCCCTTCGCAATGCGCGCGAGGCGATCGAACTCTACCTTGAAGATTGCCAAGCTTCCGGTGATCCGATCCCCACGGAAGCTGGGCGGGAGTTCGTTGAGGTTCGAGTTCCCGCCTGATGCCTAAGCTACCCACAGACCTAACCGGGCGAGAAGTACGAGCTGCGCTCGAACGAATTGGTTTCGTTTTTCGAAGACAGCGCGGCAGCCATATGATCCTTCGCCGAGACGATCCCTATTCTCGAGTCACCGTTCCCGACCACAGAACGGTTCGCATCGGGACGTTGCGCCATATTCTGAACGAGGCAGATCTGAGTATCGATGAGTTTCTGCGTCTCTTGGATCGTTGAATCCCAGGAGCTTACAAATCGATCGGCAAAGGACTTCGGTAACTGCACGAGCTTACGTCAACAGAGCGATCTTATTAGAATTCGCCTCATGCCAGAAATGAAAACATGTTATCTCTGTGGAGAGCGAATCTCGCCGAGCGTTCAAACTAGGGATCACGTACCACCACAAAAGTTTTTCCCGGAAGACTTCAGAAAGCAAAGAAACCCCAATCTCAAAACGCTTCCAACACATCGCGATTGTAATGAGGGCTACAGAACGGATGAGGAGTAATTTCTCGCGGCGCTGCTTCCTATTATTGAAAAGCACAATCCTTCAATGGACCGAATTTTGTGGAGTGACATGAAGCGTCGCTGCGAGAAACCCCAAACGCCCGCAATGTTGCGTAACATCCACAAGACCATGTCCGAAGTAACCGAGGGAGGTATTCATCTACCATCCGGAGTCATTCAATTCAAAGTCGATGAACCTCGAATTCAAAGGGTGGCCATCAAGATTGTGCGAGGATTGCATTTCATCGAGCTTGGGCGCTTTTTGCCTCGTGAATCATGTGTCGATATTCGATGGTGTGATGGAGAAGAGGAGACAGAGTTCTATCAATTGTCTTGGCAAGGCTCACCACTCAAAGGAGAATATCCCGAAGTGCTTTCTTACAGGTACCTTGCGTTTGAAGACCTCCACCTTTGGACATTCGTTCTTTGGCAGGCTGTGATGTTCTGTTTTGCGTTTCGATGTAGCAATGAGAATGCACTGGCCGTCGAGATAGCTTGAAGGTGATACCCACCTGTTCGATCACGGGCCGGGGGGTTTGTTCGAGAGCGCGGATAAAACAGCGAGGTCTTGGCGGGCGCGGGGGTGGTTGGGGTTGGCGGCGAGGGTTCGCTTGAGGGCGTCGATGGTTTTCGGCAGGTCGTTTCGGGAACGGTAAATCAAGGATAGTTCATACCATGCTGGTCCGTGTGCGGGATCAACTCGCACGGCGGATTGAAATTGGGTGAAGGCTTTGTCGGGTTGGCCTTGTTTCATGAGGGCGCGACCTAAATTGGTCATGGCGCGGACGTTGCGGGGATCGAGTTGGATGGCGCGTTCGTAGTGTTTGACGGCTTCATCGGGATTTCCTGATTGGGACAGCATCAAGCCAAGATTGTTGTGCAGATTGGAATCCTTCGGCGCGAAATTCAGCGCATGCTTTAGAGTCTCCACGGCCTCTTCCGTTTTGCCGAGACCTCCCAGTGCAATGCCCAGATCGCCCAGCGCGGGGACGTAATCGTGTTTGAGTTCCAAGGCTTTTTTGAGCGGTGAGATGGCGTCCGCAAAGCGTCCGGCGGTGAAGAGAGCCTTGCCGAGTTGGTGGTGGGCTTCGACGTAGATCGGTCGGATTTGGATGGCCGAGTGGTAATGCTGAACGGCTTCATCCAGGCGCTGGGATTGTGCGAGGATCGCGGCGAGGGAGAGATGGGCGACGGGTGCGTTGGGCGTTTTGATCAGGATGAAGCGATAAAGCGTTTCGGAATCTCGCCAGTGGGAGATCGCAGTTCGGGTGGAGCGGATTTCGGCGGCCATGAAAAAGACGACGGCAAGGGCAGTTCCTATGAAAATGATCCTCTTGGCGCGTTGATTGGTGCCATATAGTGTCATTTTCGATAGGAACCATGCCAACACCATCAGAAGTCCAATGCAGGGAAGATAAGCAAACTTGTCGGAGGCGATGACCAGGGTGAATCCTATGATCCCCATGGTGGGAAGAATGGCGACGAGGAAGATGAGCCAGCCGATGGCACAAACGCGGGTCCATCGGAGTGACCAACTCAAGGCGGCGAGGAGAAGGATCGTGCCGATGAGGCCGATGAGGATCGGCGGATTGGAAAGGGTGAGCGGTTCGGGGAAAAGATAGTGCGGCCAATAGTCGCCGAGCCAGATCATTTTGTAGAGGTAGAAGACGATATTGTGGCAAAGAATGAGGACGATTCGAACGGGGTTTTGTTCCGAAGGGGCGGTGACGCCGGCGAGGCTGCCAGCTTGGGAAACTAGGGTCAAAATCGCGGAAATTCCGGCGAGAGCGAAGAGCGGGAGTTTTTCGAGAAGGGTCTTTCGACTCATCCGCTGCAGTGGCCAAAGGTCGATTAGAACCATCACGAGCGGCAAAGGAGTGCTGGTCGGTTTGGAAAGCAAAGCAAGAGCGAAGCCAATTATGGAGGCCGCCAGCCAGCGTAGATCGCCCTCGAATAACCCCCACCGTGCCCTCCCTCTTGAAATGGGGGAGGGATGACTCGAATCGGCTATTCGTCCATTGGATTGGGCGTATCGAACGTAAGCGACGAGACTGATCAACGCGAAGATAGCGGCGAGCAAGGTTTTTCGTTCGCCAATCCAGGGCATGGTTTCAACGGTCATGGGATGCAAGCCGAAGAGGAGTCCGCAGATGGCTGCGGCAAGAGAATTCTGGAAAAGTAGATAGAGGAGAATGACGACGAGAGCGACGTTGAGCGTGTGCAGTGTAAGGCTCGTACGATGGAATGGGCGAAGGGTTTTTGTGCTGCCACCCATCGCGGAATCGAGCATGAGGGAAACCATGGTGAGCGGTTGGTAGTAGCCTTGGACGGTGGAAGGCGCGCGAACTTCTGAAAGGAATTTCCAAGCGTGGGCGAAGCTGGGGTTTTGGACGAATCGGTTTTCGACGAGGTATTGGTCGTCGTCGATGCCCAGTGAGTTGGTGGAAAGCACGGGCCAGTGGACGATGATGGTGGCGGAAGAAACGAAAAGAGCGGCGAGAACAAGGCGCGTGAGGTTCGATTTTTTGGAAGGATCCCCCCCTTTCGCAACAACCAAAGAATCAGCGTGAGCGATTTTTCGACTATCGGAATTGCGGCGAGCGGTCATCGTTGACCATTGTAGGCGCAGTAGTCGGCGACGCTAAATCATATAATCGGGCATGGAGCCGCCTTCGGGGATAGATTCGATTTTGGGGCGAGAATCACCGGCAATCGGTTTTAGGCGGAGCTCCGGCGGTTTGGTGGTCACCGTGGTATTGGGTGGAACACTGGAGGTCACGAAGACCGAGCCGCCGATCACGGAATTATCTCCGATGACGGTGGTGCCGCCGAGGATGATGGCGTTGGCGTAGATGGTGACGTTGTTTTGCACGGTGGGGTGTCGCTTGGTGCCGCGAATGACGCGGCCTCTTTCGTCTTTGGGGAAGGACAATGCGCCGAGGGTCACGCCCTGGTAGATTTTTACGTTGTTGCCGATTTCCGTAGTCTCGCCAATGACGACGCCGGTTCCGTGGTCGATAAAAAAGTTTTGGCCGATGCGCGCGCCGGGGTGGATATCGATGCCGGTTTGGGCGTGGGTCCATTCGGACATGATGCGGGGCATTAACGGGACGTCCATTTGATAGAGGGAGTGGGCCAGGCGGTGAATGCTGATGGCCAGCAGACCCGGATAGGCGAGGATCACTTCGTCCAGATTGAGGGCGGCGGGGTCGCCGTCGTAAGCGGCTTGCACATCACCGGCGAGAACGTCGCGGATCGCTGGGATTTGTTCGAGGAATTGCAACGTGATCTGGCGAGCGCGTTTTTCGTCTGGGCGGTGGTCGTTGGAGTGCTTTTGCTTGATTTCATCGGCGTAGCAAAGACAGAGAAAAATCTGACGGTAGGCGGCTTCTCCGATTCGGGGAAAGAGATCGCCGACGTGGAAGGCCACGTTGTGACGGGTCAAATGTTGCCGCCCGATGAAACCGGGATAGAGCAATTCGAGTAGGTCGCGGACCCATTGGACGATTTCGGTGCGATTGGGGAGATACAGGCGGTCGATGTGCTGGGTGCGTGTGTCGGCGTTGTAACTGGCGACCAGGCGGTCGACCAGCTCGCCGAGTTTTGGACCTATCACGAAATCTTCGGTAATCATGCGACTCCCAGTTCCTTCCCATCCATCGCTGCAAACCAATGGCCACTTGAGTAATCTTTAGACCACGGGTGTGTCAAGCGAATGGAGTCGATTGGCGTGGTTGTCGAAGAGGAAGTCCGTCGCATAGACTCACGGACCTGCGGGGGAGAAATCCCGTGAGTGGTGGGCCTGATGTTTCGGTGTTAGGTGAGAATCTCATGATGCGATGGCCGTTAAGAATCCGGTTTCGTCCTTTCCGCTGGTTGGTGCTTGCCATACTGGCGTTTCCGGTGCAGCGGGTCGTCGCGGAGTTTGAGGTGCCGATTGCTCTGACCCAGGTGAGAATTGTCGACGGTACGGGTCGGACTCTTGAAAACGGGACGATCGTGATGTTCAAGGGTCGGATTGCCGACGTGGGGGCCGTGGTCGACATACCCCTCCATGCCGAGCGAATCGACGGGTCCGGGCTCACTGTCTATCCGGGGTTTATTGACGCCCAATCTTATTTGGGGATCCCGGAGGCCGAGCGGACGCCGGAAGAACGCCAGCGAACGGAAGGTCTTAATCCCGACCATCGGGAGAACCCCGTACCGGCGATGCACGAAGCCAATCGTCGCGGTATTCGCCCGCAGGTTCGAGCTGCTCAACAGTACATCCCCGATGCGAAGCAGCTTGAGGCCTATCGATCCGCCGGCTTCACCGCCGCACTCCTGTCGCCTAGAGATGGGATTCTCGGAGGAACGAGCGACTTGGTGCATCTGAACGGGGACCCTGTTCGCGGCGCGACGATTGGGACTAACTTGGCCATGCATGCTTCCTTTCAGACCGGCGAAAAAGGCGAATATCCTGAGACGCTGTTGGGGGTCTTCGCGCTATTTCGGCAAGTGATGTTGGACGCGAAGTGGTATGCCAAGATCAAGAAATACGACGAACGACATTCCGATTCGACGGAGCGAGCGCCGTCGGACGCGGCCTTGGAAGCGTTGCAGCCGGTCTTGGCCCGTGCTCAGCGTGTGATCTTTGAGGCCAACTCGGTCCGGGAGATTAACCGGGCGCTCGATCTCGCCCGTGAATTCAACTTAGACATCGCCATCAGCGGCGGTCGAGAGGCATGGAAGGTCGTCGACCGGCTCAAGTCCGAGCGAGTGCCAATCCTTGTCAGTTTGAAGTTCGACGAAGAGCCGGAATTCGGCAAGAAATCGCGTGGCCCCGGTTCGTCGGAATCGAAAGAAGCGCAAGTCAAGAAAGAGGATAAAGGCAAAGCGGAAAAAATCTACGAGCCGCTCAAGGTTCGGCAGGAACGCCGGAGGCTGTGGGAGGAACAAGTTGCCAACATCATTCGCCTTCAAGAAGCCGGTGTTGCTTTCGCGCTGCGGACGCGCGATTTCAAAACTCCGACCGAGTTCTTCAAGAATCTTCAATTGGTGATGGAACGAGGATTATCCGAAGAATCGGCCGTCGCCGCATTATCCACAACCGCCGCGGAGCGTTTCGGACCCAAGGGGCAGCTTGGTTCGATTGCGCCCGGTCGACTGGCCAATCTCACGCTCATGAATAAACCGCTCGGGCAGGAAAAGGCCGAAGTGAAAATGGTCTTTATCGACGGCAAGAAGTTTGAGATCGACCGAGACGAAACCAAGCCAGATGAAAAAGCAAAACCTGGTGAGTCATCAACACCCGCATCTACGTCGGCCTCAACCGATGCGAGTGAAACCAGTGCACCCATTTCGCCAGCGACGCCTTCCGGCGGTCCTGAGTTCGCAGCCGAGATTCTGGCCGACCGAATCCCCAAAATGAAAACCGGCGGCGACGTGCTGATTCGAAATGCGACGATCATTCCGATCACCGCCGCAACGTTGCCCGACGGATCCATCCTGATTCGAGGCGGAAAAATTGCGGCGATCGGAAAGGAGGTCACCGCACCCGAGGGCGTCTCGGTGATTGACGGGTCCGGATGTTTTGTCATTCCCGGGATTATCGACTGCCATTCGCATTTGGCCTTGGACGCGGTGAATGAAGCTCCGTTGGCGATCAGCGCGGAAGTTCGCATCGCCGACGTCGTCGACCCGGATCATGTTAGTATTCATCGCGCGTTGGCCGGCGGGACGACGACGCACCACGCCATGCATGGGTCGGCCAATCCGATTGGCGGTCAAAACGTCGTATGCAAATTGAAATATCGACGTCCGGTGTCCGAGATGATCGTGGCTGACGCGCCGCGCACAATCAAATTCGCCTTGGGTGAGAACGTCAAGCAATCCAATTTCCACAGCGCATGGGACAAGCGATTTCCCAATTCACGAATGGGCGTGGAGACGACGTTTCGCTCTGCGTTCGAAAGATCGGTGGAATATCAGACCGCACGGGATGAATTCCAAACCCGCACGCGATCCGGTGAAGATGTCGCGCCGGTTCGCCGCGACCTTCGATTGGAAGCGCTGGCCGACATTTTGAGCGGTCAAATCACGGTTCATTGCCATTGTTACCGCTCGGAGGAAATTCTTCGACTCTTCGACGTGGCCGAGGATTTCGGGTTTCGCATCGGCACGTTGCATCATGTTTTGGAAGGGTATCGCATCGCGCCGGAGATCGCTCGGCATGGTTCGGGGGCGTCGACTTTTTCCAATTTCTGGGCCTACAAGGTTGAAGCGTACGGCGCGATTCCGCATAACGCTGCGTTTATGACAAAGCATGGCATTTGCACGACGGTGAATTCGGATTCGCCGGACACGATTCGCTATATGGGTCAAGAGGCCGCGAAGGGTATTCGCTGGGGTGGGTCGGATGAAAACGAAGCCTTGCGTCTGGTCACAATGAACGCGGCTAGACAATTGCAGATTGACCACCGCGTCGGCAGCCTTGAAGTGGGCAAGGACGGCGACATCGCCCTGTTCAACGGCCACCCGCTGAATTCTTTCAGCCGGTGCGTGATGACGGTGATCGAGGGCGAGGTTTATTTTGAAGATGGGCGATTCTTCGAGGATAGAACGAAATCATCGGAAAAAATGGCCGAGCGAAGCGCGTTGCCAATCCCCATTGCGATCCACCGAACGATCCCACAAACTCCGCACCGCGCCTATGCCATCGTCAACGCGACGATTCACCCCATGCGATCCCGAGATGAAGCAAGTGAAGTCCTTCAAGGTGGAACCGTCGTCATTTTGGAGGATCGGATTCATGCCGTGGGCGCCTCGGTCGATGTTCCACCCGGCGCGGGAATCATCGACGGCGCGGGATTGCATGTCTACCCCGGCTTGATCGACGCCGGCGGCACCTTGGGGCTGAGCGAAATCGGGTTTGTTCGAGCGACCGAGGATTACCGCGAAATCGGCAGTTTCAATCCGCAACTTTCGGCCATAACCGCCATTCATCCGCACAGTGAACATGTTCGTATTGCTCGCGGCGTGGGAATCACGACGGCCGTCGCTAAACCGACCGGCGGGCGAATCTCCGGTCAAAGCGCGGTGCTGCACTTGACCGGTTGGACAGCGGCGGAGATGACGATCGTGCCTGCTTTGGCGCTGCATATGTCGGTGCCGTCGCTGCCGATTCATTTGACGGCGGATTCGGCTTTTCTCGACGACGATGGAGCCGATCACGCGGATCACTGCACCGGCGGCCCGAGCTCTCGGTCGTGGTTAATGTCAGGCGCCGGCACTCCTGACGAAGATGAGGCCAAGAAGAAGCAGAAAGACGACTACAAGAAATCCCTCAATGAACTGGAGGACTACTTGGCGCGGGCCAAACAGTATGCAAGGGCCAAGGATGTTGCTGCCGCCGACCCCGGGGTTCATGTTGGGCCGGACCTCGAACTGGAGGCCCTGTTGCCGTATGTTCGTGGTGAAAAGCCGGTGTTCTTGGAGGCGGGTGGGTATAAACAGATTCTCGAAACGATCGAATTCGCGGAAAAGCATAAGCTGCGGATGGTGTTGGTCGGCGGGGCCGAGTCTTGGAAGTTGGCCGCGCAATTGGCGGAGAAGAAGATTTCGGTCGTGCTGAGTTCTCCGACCACGATGCCCGCCAATGAATTTGAGCCGTGGGATTCCGTGTATCGTTGTGCGGGAGAATTGGACCGCGCCGGGGTGCCGTTTTGCTTCGGCGCGGGTTCCGCCGCCGACGCCTACAACATGCCGATCGAAGTGGCGATGGCCGTCGCACACGGGTTGTCACGCGATCGGGCCGAATACACCGTGACCCGCGGCGCTGCGGAAATCATAGGTCTTTCGGATCGTCGAGGTTCGATCGAAGTCGGGAAGCAGGCCGACCTCATCGTCACCACGGACTCACCCTTGCAGGCGATCAATCAAGTGACACACATGTTCATCGACGGGAAACCGATCGATTTAGCCAACATGCACACCGAAAATTATGAAAAGTTCTGGAATCGCCCGGCGCCGAAATTGCCCGTCGCCAAGGAACTTCGCGGCCCCAAGAGCTTGACGAAAAAGTAGAGGATCGGAGCCAAAGAACGTGCATCGGAATTCGCTCTTGCAGTTGCTGGAAGTTTATGTGCCGGAGGACGACACCGACCGCGCACAGCGAGATCGAATTGTCGGGTTTGTCCGTGAGAATCCAGATTGTTTCGAGCGCACGTTGCCAATCGGCCACATCACGGGAGCGGCTTGGTTATTGGATCGATCGCGGTCGCGCGTCTTGTTAACCCACCATCGAAAACTCGGTCGCTGGCTTCAGCTCGGCGGACATGCCGACGGGGATCCGAATGTGCTGGAAGTCGCGCTGCGCGAAGCGCGAGAGGAATCCGGCATCGGTGACATTCGCCCTCTTTCGACGGCCATCTTCGATGTGGATGTTCATCCCATCCCCGCGCGGGATTCCGAACCTCAACATTTTCATTATGACATTCGATTTCTGCTGGGCGTCACGGATACTGAGGAATTCGAAGTCAGCGAGGAATCGCATGATTTGGCTTGGGTGGCGATGTCGGAAGTGCCAAATATTGACACCGACGGGTCCGTGCTGCGGATGCATCGCAAGTGGTTGAACAAATCGAAAGTGGGTTGTTCGTAAGGTGCCCCGGGCCATTCAAGCCGTGGTCTTCGATTTGGACGACACGCTCTATGCGGAGCGACAATTCGCCTTCAGCGGATTCGCGGTTGTCGCGCAGGAATACCAAGATGTCTTGGGCGATCCGCTCGACGCGATTGCGGAGTTGAAGCGACTGTTCGATTCACCCAACCGCCATCGAGTTTTTGATGCCTTGCTTCTTGAAAAAGGGCGCGATCCTGACCCGAATCTGGTTCGAAAAATGGTGACTACCTATCGCAAGCACTCCCCGAAAATCGACCTGCACGCCGACGCCGCAAGAGCACTGGATCGATTGCAACCCATGGTCCGCTTGGGTTTGATATCCGACGGTCCAGCCTCAACACAACAGGCCAAGTTTAAGGCCCTTGGTTTGGAATCGAGATTTCGGGCGGTCCTTTTTACGGCGGCGTGGAGTTCGGGGTACGGAAAACCGCATCCGTTCGCGTTTGAGCGAATGGCCCAAGAATTAGGGGTTGATCCTAAGAATTGTGCATACGTGGCGGATAACGCGGCCAAGGACTTCATCGCTCCGAATGTTTTGGGATGGACCACGATTCAAATTCGCCGCGAAGATGGGATTTACCGTGACACGCCGTCCGCGCCGGGAGGTCGTGCTCAACACGTGATCGATTCGCTTGACGAGTTGGATCGAGTTCTTTTTGGAAATTCTTGATCACGGGGTGTCGCGGCGAGGTTGTCGACCGACGTAGGTGCCTTCCGCGGTTTGGCGAAGGTGGTTATGTGGGGCAAGTTCCGTTTTGGCGCGAGGGAGCTTGCAGAAACCGGCGATTCGATCCGCAGCCCAAACCAGATCGTCAGTAACCTCGCAAAGTTCCAGGTCTTCCGGATTGATGTAATTTCCACCCAACGAATACGTTCGCGCCCAATCCAGCAACGGCGACCAGAACTCCGACCCGATCAAGATCACGGGAAACCGTTCCACTTTTTGGGTTTGGATAAGGGTCATAGACTCGAAGAATTCGTCCAACGTGCCGAACCCGCCGGGAAAGCAAACAAACGCTACCGCGTATTTGACGAACATCACCTTGCGGCAAAAAAAATAACGAAAGTCAATGGACACATTCTGGTATGGGTTGGCTAGCTGTTCCTTGGGTAGGAAAATATTCAACCCCACGCTGATACCGCCTGCTTCCGCGGCGCCTTTGTTGGCGGCCTCCATGATCCCCGGTCCGCCACCGGTGATGATGGCAAACCCTCGACCCGCCAAGTCGCCAGCCAGAGATTCGGCCAATTCGTAATACGGATCGTCGGGGTTCGTTCTGGCCGATCCAAAAATGGACACGGCGGGAGGAATGCGCGACATGGTCTCGAATCCATCGACGAATTCGGCCATGATGCGGAAAATGCGCCACGTTTCTTCCGCAGGCGGGTGACGATTGGTCGGAAGTTGGAATTCACTCATACGAGCACCGTTCCTCAGCTTACGAAATCAGAAAGTTCGGAGGATTACTTTTTTTCCGACCGGGTGAAAAGGCTGGGGCAGGGTTCGAGTCGGTTCTTGCCATCGGCGAAAACGGCAAACTGGGCGCCGGACCAAAGGGAAGCGCCGCCGAATTGACCATCCTTGGCGAGGGCATAGAACTTGACGTCGAATTTCGGTTTCCCTTCCTTGTCGAGCAAGCGCTTCTCGGCGGTCGTCTCGACCAGCCTTCGCAGAGCGTGCATGCAGGCGTCCAACGGGTTCATGCCTGCACGCATGGCTTCCACTATGGTGTGCGAACCACAAATCTTCAAGACGGCTTCTCCGCGACCGGTGCTTCCAGCCGCGCCGACCTTGTTGTCCACAAACAATCCGGCTCCGATGATCGGCGAATCGCCGACTCGACCGGATAACTTGTAGCTCAGCCCGCTGGTCGTCGTCACCCCGCTGATGTCGCCCGTGGCGTTCATCGCCAAGCAGGTGATCGTGCCATAGGTAAAAGGCCATCTCGAAACGGCGCTGGATTGTTTATTCTTAATAGAGTCCGGCGACTCCATGGGAATCCAATCGTCGTCTTCAGAATGACGCTCCTTCCAGTCAAGCCAAGCTCGTCGTGCTTTATCCGTAAGCAGGTCGTATTCCTTGAACCCATGTGCCCGCGCGAACTTTAATGCCCCTTCGCCGACTAGGAGAACATGATCCGTCCGATCCATCACGAGCTTGGCCACTTGCGATGGCGTTTTGATATTCCGCAAAGCTGCCACGGCTCCGACTCGACACGTGGGTCCGTGCATGACCGACGCATCCAACTCGACGACCCCATCTTCGTTGGGGAGTCCGCCATAGCCGACGGACATATCCTCCGGGTCTTCCTCGACGATGTTGACGCCGGCGATGGCCGCATCGAGCGTGTCCGCACCCTGGAGCACCAATTGCATGGCCTTTTCCGTGGCCCGGATTCCGTTGGCGCTTGAGACAACCACCGGGCCATGTAGTGCCATAGGCTTATCTGATGCTTGGCCAAAGACAGTTGAGATCAACGTGGATTGCAACGCTCCTGCCGTCGCAACCGCCGCCGTTGCTTGAAGAAAGTCGCGCCTCGAGACGTCCTGCATCAAAGGCGATCCTATTCGCTACGCTGTCTTACGCAACTTGGTGACCCGTAGTTTGGTGGCTGTCCTGCGCGATCGGATCGGCCAGGAGCCTTCCATGCTCAACAAACGCTGCTTCTCGCTCACACCGCCGGGCGAGGAAAACCCCCCAAGTCCATAATCCGATCGCAACACGCGATGACACGGGATGACAATCGGGAGCGGATTATTGGCCATCGCTGATCCCACCGCCCGCGCCGCTTGAGCATCGCCAACGCGCTTCGCCAATTCGCCATAGGTCACGACCTGACCCAACGGAATTCGCCGACAAGCTTCCAACACCTTTCGCCGAAACGCCGGCAACGCAGAAAGATCAACCGAAACCGAGAAGTTGACCGCCTGACCGCGAAAGTATTTGCGCACTTCGTCCTGAAAATCGGGCAAGACCGATTCGTCTTCGATCGCCGAAGGAAACTTCGCCCGAATCGCCCTTCGAACGGCTTGCTGGCCGGCGGGCAAAAAAGTAGCCAGCAATTTCCTCTTGGACTCCACGAATCCAAAAAATCCCCACTCCGTCTCAATCACATGATATTGCATAGAAGGCGTCTCCTATAAACGGCCTCATCGTACGCTACAAACCAGACTCCTGCCAATACAGAAAAACGATTCCATTGAGACGTCATATATCGCTCCACCTTGGAAATGACCTTGAAATGCAATTGTCCGTTATCGCGGCGCCATCTGTCTTGAATTGTAACCCCGATTAAAAAAAGCGCGTTTCGTCTACATGTTAAATTCCTTCAATGTCCTAGGATTGTAATAAGGTGCGGAGTAGAAGCGTTCCGTTCGTCGAAAAGTATGATGGGTTTCTCATGGTCTGGAAAAAGGACGGTCCTTTCCCGACCAGACCTTAGTTTCAAGGAGAACGTTGGTAAGCCATGGAAACACTCGGGTTCATGTTTTTTGACTTGAATTATCTTTTGTATCTCAGCCCGGCCATTCTGTTGGCGCTTTGGGCACAGATGAAACTCAAAGCGGCCTATGGAAGGGCCAGTCGTCATGCTGCTCGTTGCGGATTGACCGGCGCCCAAGCCGCCCAACGAATCCTCAGTCAGCATGGAATCGTGGATGTGGCCATTGAGCAAACCCGTGGACATCTCGGCGATCACTATGACCCTCGGCATCGCGTGCTGCGACTTAGTCCCGATGTGTATTCGGGTCGATCGCTGGCATCGTTAGGGATCGCCGCGCACGAAGTCGGACACGCCATTCAGCATGCTACCTCCTACGCACCGTTGGCGATTCGAGGGGCTTTGGTCCCGACGGCTATGGTGGGAACACAACTCTCTTGGATCATGATCATTGGCGGATTGGTTCTTTCGGGGATGCACATCGCTCTGGGTCAACCAATTGCCGTTTTAGGAATCGTTCTTTTCGGCGGTGTTGTGCTCTTTCAACTTGTGAACCTTCCTGTGGAGTTCGATGCCTCTCGCCGCGCCCGACAGATACTCCTAACAAACGGAATGATCGTTCAAGATGAGGAGGTCCTCGTCGGCAAAGTCCTCAATGCCGCGGCATTGACCTACGTCGCAGCCACATTGACCGCCATCCTCCAATTGGCCTACTACGTTTCGTTGGTTATGAATCGCCGGGATTGATTCCCGTTTCCCTGGGAATGCCGATTCCGCCCCTTGTCGCGGGAACCTTCCAAGGTAGGATGTGTGCGGAATGGAAACGCGGTTTGTATCCGATCCACCCGTGTGTCCCTGCTCTTGAGCAGTGGTTCGTATCGGCGCGGAGTTTCGGGCGGATGACGGACCGGAAAACTTGCTCGCGCTGCTAGCTCAATTGGATAGAGCATCGGTCTACGGAACCGAAGGTTGCTGGTTCGAATCCAGCGCGGCGCAGTGACAAAGGTGTGGCACTTCTTGATGCGAGCGAGTGCGAATCGATGCAAGAAACAGCATGATTTTCGTTGTTTCGTGAATCCGGCACAGCAGTCGAGTTTTCTTTCCGCGTGCGAATCGATGCAACCCGCGTCGGTGCCGATGCAACGGGTTTCGGTAAGTTTTTCGGTAAGGAATTCCCATACGTTCCGGTGTCGACGGCCACTTGTCGTTGCAATCTGCTTTCGCAGGTCAAATCGGGCAATGCCGAGAGAGCATCCGCGAGCTGTCCCCGGTTCGTATTCGAGTAGCGATCCATCGTTAACGTAATGGTTGAGTGCCGGGCAAGCGCCTGTGCGATCTTCGGATGGACTCCTCCACGAGCAAGGTTGCTGATAAACGTGTGCCGCAATGAATGGAAATCAGCCACGCAACCCGCGTCGTCGCGATACGAAAGAAAGCAGGTCGACTCGCGTTTTTTGCGTTCGGAGGGATTCCTTGCCTGGAGAATCCATTCTGAACTCGCGGCTTCAAGGTCCATTCTTATCATCTTGGAAGGTTTTTGCGGCCATTTTTTAAAAACTGAAGCTGTTTGGCTTCGTTCTACGCTGCACGGCAATATAGTTGCCGATTTAGCTTGAAAACCCTTTGTAGGCACGCTGGGCATTTGTGATTCAGAATGGTCAGACTCATTTCGCTCGTCGCGCCAAAGGGCAAGCTGGGAAGCCGTGGAAAGTTTCAACGGGAGTACGTCGTTCCTTCCGTTTTTTGCCTAGGCCGCCCGTATTGTGACCGTCGGTTCGTCACCGCCGAGGACTAAATCCGCCCAAGTCAAAGTGCGAAGCTCGCTCGCCCTCAGTCCCGTTTCGACTGCCAGCGTGTAGAGCATGGCCCGATCTACACCGGTCATCCCAAACCGTTCTACCGGAATACGCATCCCGTGCACTTCTCGCCCCTTGCGGGTTACATCGATAAGCACGCGAACTTCGTCGGCGTCCATCGCTCGACGATCGTGTCGACGATCCGTACGAACGTTCCAGCCCTTTAAATGGGCAAGGGGATTCTCCGGTGCTCTGCCGTCGCGGACCATCCATTGAAAAAACTGTTTGACCGCTTGCAAGTGAAAATTTTTCGTTTGAATGCTCGCCGTTTCGGGCTGCTCTTCCACCTTGGAGCCACGCCTGCGGCGTTTGCGAAGCTCACTGACGAACATTTGGACGTGACTGGCCGACAAATCGCCCCAGACCTTGAATCGACAACCAACGATAACACGCCTCGTCCGATCCGACAAAGGGTCTCAAAGTGTATTTTCGCCAATTTGGCCAGCACTCACGCCTCTTTCCTCCCTCATTCATATCTGGAGACGTTGCATTTGGGTAATCACTCGCGCGGGCGCTCAAGATAGATGAACGACGCCTTGCGAAGTTGATCTTTGGCGTCGCCGAGCCAAAACTCGACTAAATCAAGCCCTCGCTTCTTGCGGGACCCGGCGTATTGGCTCAGATCAAGCATATACGCCTCGTAAATGCGCCCTTGTCTTGTACTCACGGTGACGCGAGATCGTATGAGGTGCAGAAGTTTGAGATTTACCAACTCGTGGATTGAATTGATCTTTTTGCTTTGAACTTCCTTGTCGATAAGGAAACAGTTCGAATCGGCCTTTTCGAGGCAGAAATGGCGGATTTCGTCGAACACTCTGGTGAGATCCGCTTCATTTTCATTATTGGTATCTCTTTTGAACTCCTCACGCTGGCTAGTGTAGTGTCTCATTCAGATTCAACATTATTCAGTACCTGCCGTGCCCT
>JBBTCX010000230.1:0-12425 GCA_038043045.1 Planctomycetota bacterium
GTGGCAACACGCGCTGCCGCGCGAAGGGTTGTTCTTTAGCAAGGCGGCCATCGTGACCTTCGGCGGCGCGTACGCGGTGCTTCCGTACGTGGCCCAACAAGCGGTGGAACGATACGGTTGGCTCTCTGCGCCGCAAATGTTGGACGGGTTAGGCCTCGCGGAAAGTACGCCCGGTCCGCTCATCATGGTCGTGCAGTTTGTCGGGTTTCTCGGCGGGTGGAATCACCCCGGTGATCTTTCGCCGTTTGCGGCTGCTACCCTCGGCGCGTTGATGACAACCTGGGTCACTTTCATTCCTTGCTTCTTGTGGATTTTCCTCGGCGCACCGTATATCGAGTCTCTACGCGGTCGCACGCACCTTTCAGCGGCCCTGTCGTGCATCACGGCCGCCGTGGTCGGCGTTGTGCTGAACCTGGCCGTGTGGTTCGGGCTGCAGTTGCTTTTTCCACCGGAGCACGGGTTCAACCTATTCGCCGCCTTGGTTGGAGTCGTTAGTCTTTTCGCGCTGGTGCGTTTCGGATGCGGGGTCATGTGGGTGGTCGCGTTCGGAGTATTGTGCGGCATCGCTCGCTATGCGTCCTTTTCGACCCTCTGAGTCGCAAAAAGCGGCCAGTGTCGAGCTATGGCACTTGCGGCGTAGGGGTCGGGGGTGGATTCTGCGGGTGAGTGCTGAAAAGTCCCGCCGCGGCGCGGGGGATGCGTCGAAGGCTTTGATACGTCCAAGGTTTCTCGATGCTCAAGAACGCCATGGACCCGGTCAAGCCCGTGGCAACGATCAGGCAAAGAGCAAAAAGCGGCGCGAGGACGAGGCTGCGAATGGCCAGACGGCGGCGATCCTGAACGGTGACGATCTCATCGATGGCTTCGAGAATGGGAAGTCCGAGACTTCGTTGAACTTGAGTCGAGCTTCGGAAAACGTGATCGAACACTTCCACGAGGATCAAGCAAAGAGTTCCTGCGGCGAGCCCGGCAAGAATGGCGAGGACCACGATCGTCTTGGCCTTGGGGGAGACGGGAATCGAGGTTGCCCGAGCGGGTTGACCTTCGGAAAATTGCATGAAGCGATCTTGTGCGACGGCGTTGATCGCGGGCTCGATCGACAGGATGGTCTGTTCGAGGCTGGAATACTTGTGACGGGCTTTAGAGAGTCGCGCCTGAACTTCTCCGTATTCCTCTTGAAGTTCGAAGACCCGATCCTTGGCATCGGTCAATTCGGCGATGGCTTGTTCCGAGAATTGCAGACTGATGTCGACTTCCGCGATTTTCGCCTCTTGGGAAGCGATCTGAATCTGAATGCGGGCCCGTTCCGCGTGCCAAATACCGGGTAGAGACGCGGAAACCGTTTCCTCGCGAGTCGGTTGAGATTCGTCGGACCCCGAATGCGAAGTCTCCGCGTAGGGTGACTGGGCTTCCTCGATTGCCGAATGGGTGCGTCGAATCTTGTCGAGACGATCCTGAATATCCGGATGAGCATCGGTCATCCCCCGTTCGGAGCGAAGGGATTCAATCTCTTTCAGCGTGTCGTCCAGTTGTTTTCTTAGGCGGATGACTTCCGGGTTGAGGAGCGCGCGAGGAGCGATCGGCCTGTTGGAAGTTGGCGCGGGGACTTCAGTTTGAGCCTCCAGCGTCGCCAACATCTGCCGCTGTGCGTCTAACTCCGTATCGTATTCGCGCCGCCGCAACTGCAATTCGCGTCTCTCCATTTCGAGTTGGGCAAGCCTAGACGTGATCGCGGTTGGGTCCGACGGATTGGCGTAGGGATTTCGAAGGCGAAGCTTGGTTTCCTCGCGTTGTGCGGCTTGAAGTTCCGCCTGAGCGGCGGAGGATTCGGACAGGAAATAATCTCGTTGACGAATCAGAAATTCATGCATCCACGCAATCGTGCGACGAATGTAGACCTTTTTGACTTCATCCACGAGCCGTTTGCCCAAAGATGGATCGGGTCCGGTATAGGTCATGGAGAGAATGTCCAGTTGATCGGTGGGCGAAGATCGCGTGACGGTCAAGGTGGAACCGAGAGTCCTTGCCATGGAGTTTCTCTGCCGAAGGGAAGCGTCCACCAAACCGCCGTCCGCGTTGCGCTCCAGGTTTTTCGTCATCCCCAAATTGTCCACGACCTCAGCCATGGTCGCGATGGAAGTCAGCTCGGTGTGCATTGTGCTTCGGAAGTAGGCAAACGACGAAGCCGCCCCGGCGGAAAGAGGAAGATCGGACATCACCGGGTCGTTGCGGCGTTCGAATGAGGTGGATGCGTTGTAGGTTCTCGGGTAATACAGACTGACGATAAAGGCCGCGCTGGAAATCAGGCAAAAGGGAATGAAAAACGCCCAGCGATGAAGAAGGAGGATTCCCAGAACGCTCAGAACGCTACGTCGAATCTCGGCAAAGGGGCGCCCCTCGTCCAGCCCCTGGTCAAGACGGTTTGCGGGTGCGGAACTCTGTGACCGATTCTGTTCGGATTTACGATCTTGCGGCGGCAACTTCACCTCATGACAACCATCGTTCGCCCACCGGGCCAATCCAATCTGGGCGAATCCGTTTCCGCCCAAGTGCAATCGACCCGAAAGTCCGAATTTGGCGCGCTCCATCAGCGCGCGCATCTTCCCGGTTGATAATGTCGGTAGAGGTTTATAGGCGGTTGAGGCCCGTGCTTAACGGACATCGAAAGATCGAAAAGGACGCCAACTTGACCCTGCCGCCGCGTTATTGGACGAGGGTCGATGGCTCCCGGGGGTTATCGGAGCCGACCCGCAAGGGTATCGAGTTCAAAATCCTTTTGAAAATCGGACGTTGGTGATCGGAAAAAGCAGGGAGTCGTAAAGGCTTCCGTACCGGTCGACCATTTGCTTGGTGTCGTAGTCCAAGGCGTGAATTCGAGCCGCCCCGCCCATGTCTTGTCGAAGTCGCGGGTCATCGGCGAGTGTTTTGAGATGAAACGCGAGTTCTTCGATATCGCCGGGTTGGGTCACATATCCGGCGTCAACGCCGTTGTTCCCGTGGACAAGCCGCGCATGATCGCCGACCTCAGTGACAATCAGTGGCAGTCCGGCGGTCATGGCTTCTAGAACGGCGTTGCTCATTCCTTCGTGGAGGCTTGCGTTGACATAAATGTCCATCGCCCGAAGAATCGCGGGGATGTCGTGACGAAATCCAGCAAAGTGGACCCGTGGATCCATTCCCAGCTCGCGGACTTGGCGATGGAGTTCATGTCGCAAGGGACCATCCCCGACGATGAGCAGGTGCAATTGGGGGCGCGTTTTCATGGCATCGAACATGGCATGGAGAAGCGTACCGTGGTCTTTGATCGGGGTAAGACTGCCGACGATTCCCACCACGACGGCTTCAGGGGGAAGATCAAACTCACGGCGGAGAGTCTCTCGAACACCTTCGGAAACGGATTGCAATCGCCGATCATCCACGCCGTTGGGCAGGAAGGCGACTTGTTGAGGAGTGAGTCCGAATTGTTCCGACAAGTGTCGTCGTCCGGCATGGGAGACACTCGTGAATTGCGCGCCGGTCAACGATGCCAGCCGCCCCGTCCATCGTCGCCGCGCGGATGGAAGCGTGGTACGATCCGCTCCGTGATAGCCCAAGAGAAGTTTGGTTTTCGGGGAAAGGGCGGCGGCAATCGTGGCATCAAACCAACAGCCGGTGTTGCGGGCGTGAAGAATTCGAGCGCCGAGGTGATGACACAGATTCCCCAGTGCGAATCCTGCGAGCCGGTTGCAACCCTGGATTCGCAAGGGATAACAGGCCACATGATCCGGCAAATCAGCGGAAAGCGGACCCGAGTCGCGCAGGGTCACTACGGCATGACGATGAGGGCGCGATCCTAATGCATGAAGTATCCGAACCAAGTTCCGCTCGGTTCCACCCGGTTCAAGCGAATGCACCACGTGGAGAATGTCGATCGGTTTCCGGGTCATCCTGTGGCACCGTCAAAGAGAAGTCGTCGATCGCGTCTGGCGCCGGGGCGATCCGTCCGCATTCCATGGCCTCCGCGGTGACGATTCGATACAAACTGACGGGCAGAACCAAGACCCACCAGAACGATTCACAATAAAACCGCTCCGTGCCCAGACCCGTCACAAAATAGGTCACGCAAGAAACTAAAAGCCCATACGCCATCAGCACCGTTTCCTGCGGATTGCGCGAAAACGGCGCCAGCCGGTAACACTGAAACAAGTATTTCAGCGACAGCCCGAACATCGTCAGGAATAACAACCCTCCTTGAATTCCGAGCTCCACGAAACATACCAACACCGTGTTGTGGGTCGATCGTTTCGCGTAGCGGGGTTCGTACCACGTGATTACTCGGGCGAAATTGCCCGCGCCAATCCCGAGGGGATAGTCCCCCATGATTTTGAAAGAGACCTTCCAGATTTCCGTGCGACTGACCGCAGCCAAATCGGTGGACATCGCGTCACGGTTGGTGAGCGTCTTCATCCGATCCCAGAAGTGATCGTCGGTCAGACTGTACGCCATCGCGCCGCCGATCAGAAACAGAACGTAGATGCGGAAGCGGCGAGTTCGCGGTGCCAACAAAAGAGCGACGAGTGCGCCGACAAACATCCCGATGAATGCCGACCGCGTGCGACAAAGAACGATGGCGTTTACCGCAAACCCGGCGGAAAGGGTGGCGATCGCCTTGGCCATCCATCCCGGAGAGGTCAGAAAAACGGTTCCCATCAGGGGAAGCATCGCGCTGATATGGGCGGCGGTTCCGCTGCTGGTCGAAAAGTCGGGTCCGCCGATCCGGTTCAGCCGACCCTCAAAGAAATCGGATCGTCCGGCTGAGTACGCGTCATAACCTACGTACATGCTTCCGATCACCAGCGACCAAAAAACCAGATGCATGTTTCTTCGGCTGGACGCCATCCGACCAAGGACCAAAACGAAAAGCAGCATTTTCCACAGCTTGTCGATGGCCATCACCGAGCGATGGTCGTAGGTGGCCCCAAGGACAATATTCAACAGCACGCAGGCCATGACCGCGAAAATACACCCTTCCCAGGCCGAAAAAGTGGGCATCGCCCCGGGAACTTTGCGTCGCCCCGTGACGAGACCGATGAGAAGGAAGATCGACGCCAGCAATGAAAACCGCATGCCCAGGGATTCAAGCGGCTCACCCCACCACGTATTGGTAGGGTTCGTTTGATAGGCGATCATGTAGTTGACCACGCCCCAAATCGGATTGACCAAACTGGCAAAACACGCCAACCAGAAGAGAAGGAAATAGAGAATCGTTTTGATGGGCCACATACGAGGGCGTGATGCACTTTCAATCAAACCAAAGATTTCTGTCGTCGTCTACGTGCTTGGTTGTCGACGCGCATGCATCGTTACTCCAGCACCATCGCGCCGGAAAAGAAATGAACCCTTAACGGTGTTGTCCGCTGACACGATTCGCCCAAGGGATTTCTCTTGAACCATCCCGCCTTGCAGGTCTGATAATTCACATGGATTATTTAAGAAAATTACTATGCGGAGAGTCGCCCGGTCTTTTGCGAAGGCCGATAAGAGTGTGGAAGAACGGATGCACGGGCACGCACATGGCACCAATCGCGGAATGGATCGGTACGATTCCGGATTCAACTGCGGATGAAGAGCGCGCGCCCAATGCGTTCGACAAACCGGGGATCGAATCAGCTCTATCTCCGGAAAATCTTCTCCGAGTCTTTTCCGCGAAGCATGGTCAATCCGCTCCGTTGGGGTGGTCGCCGAAATTGCAAAGGGCGTTCGGGTATTTTAATCCCGACGATCACTACGAGGCTGTAGTCGATCGACTGATTCGACCCGGGACCAAGTGGCTGGATGTCGGTTGCGGTCGATCGCCGTTTCCCAACAACAAACGACTTGCTCGCGGAACGTCCGAGCGTTGCAAACTTCTGGTGGGGGTTGATCCAAGCGAATTAGCCGACTCAAACCCGTACGTGCATAAAGCGTTCCGCGCGTCGATCGAGGAATTCTCTTCCACGGAGCGGTTTGACGTGGTGACCCTTCGGATGGTGGTCGAACATTTGGAAAACCCCACTCGCGTCATTCGAAATCTGTCGCGGCTCACCAAGGACGGCGGAAAAGTTGTGGTGTATACAGTGTCGAAATGGTCGCCGGGAACTTTGGCGGCTCGACTTCTGCCATATCGCTTGCACCATCGCATCAAACGGCTGGTCTGGGACGTTCAAAAGCAAGACACATTTCCGGCCTATTACCGCCTGAACACGCACGCGAGGCTTCTTCGTGCTTTCAGCGATTTCGGTTTTCAAGAAAGCCTGTTTGCACGGTTGGACGATTGTAGTATTTCAGGTGGGGTTCAATCGGTGCGGTACGTCGATCTTACCCTGCGTAACGCAATCGCCAAGTTTGGTTTACCGTACCCCGAATCTTGTTTGATCGGCGTGTACGAGCGCGAGGGATCTTCAAGGTCGCAGGATTGATCGGCGCGTATTCATGCAAGCAGAATCGATTTTATCAGAGGCCTCGGAGGTCAGACCCGGTCCAATAACAGAGGTCGCGGATCGTTTGGCGAATTCTTCGGTCCGCCAATGGTCTTCGTAGCACGGCGGGCAAAGTTCGATCGAAGCGGCCACCATGTACACCTGTCGGTCGTATTTTCCGCAGCGACTACAGAACGCTTCTACGGATTTTGGATATTTCTTTCCGTCGGCGCGCAATGTTCCGGCCGCAAATTTTTTCCAGCTTCGATTCTGTCGCCACTGCCAAATCAAGGCCTTCGAAACCGTCCAAATCGAAATGAACCCGACGATCGCCGCGCCGCCGAAAATGAGGAAGGCGATCAGAAGCATGATGTTCTGAGCGAACATGGTGAAGTCGGCTTGAGCCACGGTTATCATGCAAGTCCTACCTCCGTTTCGGCATGGATCATTGGACGCACAATTTTTGCCCGCGTTACAAAACCAAACGTATTCGTTTACCAAAGATGAGATGCGCCGAAGTTGAATAGGTTATTATACGGATCACCGGTATTTATCTGCGCATTGTCTTGGCTCGTCTCGACATCCTTCGCTATTTCCGATTCGACATTCCTCATTTCTCACCCTTGACTTCCCGCTGACAGAAAGTTAAAATAATGTTAGGTATCAACCGGACGGAGGTACACACAATGAATGCGTTGCTTTCCAAGAAGGAGTCGTAGGGGGTGGAAACGACTCAAAAAACGCGCAAAACAAACCCCATGAAAAAACACAAAAATCACGACTTTTGCCTGTTTTCCAGGAGTCTTTCTAAGTGCCACAGCGTGACACTGTCAAAACAAAAAAATAACCAAACGAACCCATCTGAAAGTGTCACTTTATCGCCCCGCCCGCAAACTTCCCATCTTAACGCCATCCGGCGTTCGTCATTTGACTATTTCAACAAAGCTGACCTCTTGGAGCGCGAGACCGCGTTTGCTAAAACACAGTCGACTCACCGGAGCGAATGAATGGCGATCCAACAAGACCAGATCAAGAGCACGCGCCGCGCTGCTGTCATTTTTGATCTCGACGGGACGATCACCAAACCGTACTTGGACTTCGACGCCATTCGAGCGGAAATCGGGATTGCCAAGGGGCCGATTTTGGAAGCGCTGTCCGAAATGACCGGTGGTGCCAAAAAGCGAGCGGAATGCATCATGCTTCGTCACGAACAAGAAGCCGCGGACAACGCATCTCTACATGACGGAGCTGCGGAAGTCGTGAAGACCATTCGGGAGCGGGGTCATCCCGTGGGAATTGTGACCCGCAATTCCGATCAGATGGTGCACCAGGTTCTGTCCAAGTTTGGAATCGTTGTGGACACCGTTCGATCACGCGAGTTCGGGGCGATCAAACCGTCTCCGGAACCCGTGTTATCGATCTGCGCGGAATTCGCTGCCGAACCGACTCAAAGTTGGATGATCGGCGATTACCTGTTCGACATCCTTTCCGGCAAGCGGGCCGGCACCAAGACCGTGTTAATGGTCGGCGATGGAGACCGACCGGCGTACGCGGAACAAGCCGGTTTCGTTATTACTCGATTGGAGGAAATGCTTCAGCTTCTTACAACCGGGTGATCGCCGGAAATAGCGCTCTGGGCCACGCGCAAGAGTTCGCCGGTTTCAATGGTGAGCGCAATAGCCGCGATGTCCGGCCAAAGCTCACGATCTTCGCCGACCAGCGGTTTCACCGGTGGATGGAAGTTGCCGCCCGATCGAATCAAGTTCAACACGGCCAATGCAACCGGATTGGCCTTTGGCGGCGTAGTGGATGTCGGGTGCGATAGGCGTATTTCCAGCGCGGCCAATGCGGCGAGCAATTCGACGGCGAGAACTTGGCGGACGTTTTGATTGACTTGGCGAGCATGTCGCGCGGCGATGGGGGCCATGGCCACGTGGTCTTCGATATTGCCCGATGTCGGTATCGAATCGACGCTGGCCGGATGACAGAGGATCTTATTCTCAGAGACAAGAGATGCCGCGAGATATTGCGCGATCATCAATCCCGAATTGAGACCTGCCGTGGATTTGTCAGGCCACAAGTTGGCGGGAAGCCCGCGATTATGATGCGCATCCAGAAGACACTGCGTTCGTCGTTCGCTGATATTGCCGAGTTCCGCGACGGCGATTTTCAAATAGTCGGCCACCAAGCCGATCGGTTCGCCGTGAAAATTTCCACCGGAGTAAGCATCCCAAATACAGGTGGAATATCCGTCGAGAGGGGGGCCGTCCTTCTTGGCGTCGAAGAAAAGAGGGTTGTCCGTGACTGCATTGATCTCGCGCTCGACCGTTTCCCACACATGATTGATAGCGTGATGCGCGGCGCCATGAACGGCCGGAGCGCAACGTAAAGAGTAAACGTCTTGAACATCGCCCGATGTGTCGAGCAAGTTGCCGCCTGTCGCGAACGAAAGGATTTGCTGCGCTGCTTCGGACTGTCCGACGTGTCGACGAAGAGCATGGACCTTGGGATCCAATGCACGCGTGGCGCCGAGCATGGACTGCAATGAAAGCGCGACCGCGAGATTGGCGGTTCCATACAGGGAGTGAGCATCATAAACTGCTAGTGCCGCGAGGGCTGTCGTCGCACAAGTCCCGTTGGTCAACGCGAGACCTTCTTTGGGTTGAAGGTCGTGCAAGACTCTGTCACTAAGTCCGGCATCCTGAAGAATCTCCGCAGCCGGGCGCGGAGCCGGTCTTTTGTCCAAACGAACATCCCAAGAAGACTCTGTTTCGGACTTGGATTTGGCGGAATTGGCTGACCATGTGTATCCCGTTGTTGTCTCTCTATCGTCCAACCAAGCAAGACCCTCGCCGATCAAGATCAACGACATATGGGACAACGGACAAAGATCGCCCGAAGAACCAACCGAACCTTGCGCCGGTACCCAAGGATGCACGCGACGATTCAGCAATTCCACGAGGAATTCGACGATTTCCGGTCGCACGCCGGAATAGCCCTCGACGAATGTACGGGCGCGAATCAGCATCATCGCGCGGACGGTCTCCGTCGGCAACGGTGGACCCGCGCCCGTCGCATGACTTCGCAAAAGATTGCGCTGCATCTGCGTCGCGGCCGCGGAATCCTTCATCGCGTGCGACTTGAAAGAACCAAACCCCGTCGTCACGCCGTAGACCAAGGCCTTTCTGGCAAGGCGTTCTTCGGTTTCATTAGGCGGTGATTTTAACCGGTCCCGTGAAATCCCGGCAAGTTGCTCACGGGTTTTCC
Source organism: Planctomycetota bacterium (assembly GCA_038043045.1). GTDB lineage: Bacteria > Planctomycetota > Phycisphaerae > UBA1845 > UBA1845 > JBBTCX01. The sequence goes on from JBBTCX010000230.1 coordinate 9,705, forward strand.
CCATCGTTTCATGCACGATTCGCTTTACATAGTCCGCGCTCTGTTGACATCGCGCTCGCCAGTCGCCCCCGAGTTCCACTCTCGCAAAGTTGCCGTTTCCATCGCCTCGTGCTACGGCCACCAGATCGTGAATCGACATCTCCTGACCCGGCGAAAGGAGCACGTGATTCGGCAAAGAAGTGAGATGTCCTAGCTTGAGTGGGTGCATCGAAGTCTCGCGGGCAAAGGTGGCAAAGCGATGGCGCGATGTCCAGATTTTCTCATCCGATCAGATACCGCGCCAAAACGCCCCGAACGGTCTCTCGTAACTGGGCCCGAGGAACCATGATCTGTGCGGGTTGTTCCTCCAGCCATTTGCGACGATCGCCGCCGATGTTTTCTGAAAGCTCTTGCCCCAAACGCAAATCTTTGATCGCCACGGTACCGGCCTTGGCTTCGTCTTCCCCAAAAATAATGGCCACGGTTTTGCCCGAATCGCTGGCGTATTTGAACTGTTTCCCAATTCCTTGCGTTCCGACGTACACCTCGGTGTGAACGCCGGCGGATCGAAGTTCCGTGGCCATTCGGTGGTACTCACTCAAGAATCGTGGATCGAGTCGGGTAATGAGAACCGGTGCGGTGGTGGGCGCGATGTTCACTTTGTCCAGTGATTTCAAGGCCGCAAGAAGGCGATCGACGCCAATGGAAGCGCCGGTCGCGGGAATTTTGGTCCCGGTGAATCGCTCGACCAAACCGTCATAACGTCCGCCGCCGGAAACGCTGCCGAATTGTCGCAACACACCCTCGTCATCCACCGCTTTAAAAGTAAGAACCGTCTCAAACACCGGCCCGGTGTAATACGCGAGTCCGCGCACCACCGTGGGATCAAACGAAACCCGATCGTTATCATACCCGGCTGAAGTCAGACCCTCGTCAATCTGCTTCAATTCCGAGATGCCCTCGTCGCCAATTTTCGTTCCACCGATCAATCGATGAAGTTCCTCGCACACTCGACTCCGCGAGTTCACTTGAATCGAAAGATACCCCATCACGACGTCAATCTGATTGGCCGAAAGCCCGACGCCTTTCGTGAAATCACCGGACTCATCCTTGCGACCGGGACCCAACAGTTGCTGCACACCTTCAAGACCTACTCGGTCCAACTTATCCACGGTGCGCAAGATGTGCACGTCCGCGCGGGGCGCAAGCGCCGCCATCGCTTCCACGCGCTCGATCACCCCATTCAGCACTTTCCGATTGTTCACCCGGACCAAAAAATCACCCGGGGCGATCCCCAACGATTCCATGGTGTCGCACATCACCATGCAAATCTCCGCGTCGGCCAACATGGAAGCCGTGCCCACCGAATCCACGTCGAATTGAAAAAATTCCCGATACCGACCCGGCCCCGGTTTATCCACACGAAACACAGGCCCAACCTGATACCGCCGAAACGGCAGCGGCAGCTGCGGATTCATAGCCACAAACCGCGAGAGTGGCGCCGTCAGATCATAGCGAAGCCCGACCCATTCCTGATCCTCATCGCGAAAAGCGAAAATTCCACCGTCCGGTTGATCCGCTTCGGGCAGGAACTTGCCCAAAACGTCGACGTATTCCAGAAGTGGCGTTTCCAAAGGTACAAACCCGTACCGCTCATAGACCTCGCGAATACGCGAGATCATCTGATCACGCAGGGTTACATCACCGGCGAGAATGTCTCGAAAGCCTTTCAGCCGCCGAGGGATGACACGGGGGGTTGGGTTTTGCTGCTCCATGGTTTTTACTGCTCTTGCTCGAACAACTTGCGGCAGTCTAACGGGGGTGCGGACAATATCCAAATAGGTATTCTATGGGTCCGTCACCAAACCAGGCGGCTTTGTGGATTTGGAAAGAGTCGAATGAACCGATGTGCACCGTGACTGTCATTCCGTGGCAACCGAACTCGGCCAAGCAGACCCCATCCACCGGTTTCCGTTTGGCTTGCAACCGGGACGAATCTCGAAATCGCCCGCTCGCTCTCCCGCCTCAGACGCGCAACTACGGATCGCGCCGAGCGATTCTGCCGATCGACCCCATTTCCGATGGGACTTGGATCGCGGTCAACGATCGAGGCTTGGTCATGACCCTCCTCAACGTTTATGAGCAACAACCCGGATTGGGACACGCCGTTCGAAATCCTAACTGGAGGAGTAGGGGGGTCATCATACCGGAACTCCTCGGGGCCGACTCGGCATTGGATGCCGCGAAGGCATGCGGTCGACTCATCGCCATCGAATTTCCACCGTTTCGTTTAATCATCGTGGATCGCTCATCCATCGTAGAAGCCAGGAGCAACGGAACAGAATTGTCGTTCGCACAACAGCCCTTGCGAACAAACCCGGTCATGTTCACTTCCTCCGGTATCGGGGATCAGATCGTCGACGGCCCGCGAAGGAAATTGTTCGAAGAAATGTTTTTTGACACAGTGGATTTCGGTGCGACGCAAGACGCGTTTCACCGTCACTCCTGGCCGGATAGAACGCATCTGAGCGTCTGCATGTCCCGACCGGAAGCAATGACGGTCAGCAATACCGTCGTCGAAGTGAGCTCAGATCGTGTTCGCCTACGCTATGTTGGCGCCGCTCCGGATCAACCCGTTGAGAAAGAACTGACGTTGGTTTCCTAATGGGAAACGCACAAGCCCACGGCTCGCTAGTGTAGTGTATCATAATTATGCAACTTTATAGTCGCCTTGTCGGTATC
>JBBTCX010000231.1:0-3415 GCA_038043045.1 Planctomycetota bacterium
CGGCAGTAACTTTGTTCGGCAGATTTTGACCACACGTCCCGATTTCGAAGTGACAGGATTTGACATTCTGACCTATGCGGGGAACCTGAAGAATCTCGACGGGTTACTGGATCATCCCCGGTTTCGTTTTGTTCGCGGAGATATTTGCGATTCCGAGGCCTTGCGGCGGGTGTTTGAGGGTGGGATCGACACGGTCATCAACTTCGCGGCGGAAAGCCATGTGGACCGCAGCATTCTGGGGGCGCAGGATTTCGTTCGTACCAACGTGGTCGGCACGCAGGTTCTCCTCGATTTCGCTCGCCAACATACCATTAAGCGATTTCTTCAAGTGTCGACCGACGAAGTGTATGGATCGTTGGGGCCGACGGGGAAGTTCACAGAGATGACGCCGTTGGCCCCAAGCAGTCCGTATAGCGCATCCAAGGGCGCTGCGGATATGCTGGTACAGGCGTATCATCATACCTTCGCTCTGCCGACTCTCATCACGAGGTGCTCGAATAATTATGGACCGTATCAGTTTCCGGAGAAGTTGATTCCATTATTTGTCACCAATCTAATTGAAGGCCGCAAGGTGCCGGTCTACGGAGATGGGCTAAATGTACGAGACTGGGTACATGTGCGGGACCACTGTGAGGCGATACTTTGTGTATTGGAATCGGCTGCTCCGGGAACTGTGTATAACATCGGCGGGAACTGCGAGTTGCCGAATATGGATATCGTCCGGCGAATCCTGAGTCACCTGGGGCATGACGATTCAAAGATTGAGTATGTGAAGGACCGGCCTGGGCATGATCGGCGGTATGCGATGGACATTTCCCGGATTTGGGAGGATCTGGGGTGGACCCCGCGGATTGACTTTACGAAAGGGCTGGCGGAGACGATTGATTGGTACGTCGCGAATGATAGTTGGTGGCGGACGATCAAGAGTGGTGAGTATCTCACTTATTATGAGAAGCAATACGGCGTGGGCGGGCGGACTGGATGAATCGGGTGGAGCGCTTTCGTGGTTCGGTGCTGGTCTTGGGCTCGCGGGGAATGTTGGGGCGCGAGCTTGTGCGGCAATTGCAGGGACGGGCGGGAGAATCGAAGGAGTTGCACGTTTCCGCGTGGGGTTCGGAGGAGCTTGATCTTCGGAATCGCGAGGCTGTCTTGCGCGAAATTCCACGCTTTTCTACGGGCATTGTGATCAATGCCGCGGCATATACGGATGTCGACGGATGCGAGCGAAACCGGGAACACGCCCTGGCCGTCAATAGCGCCGGGCCTGGTTTTTTGGCGGAAGTCTGTCGAGAGAGTGGTGCCACGCTGGTGCACTTCAGCACGGATTTTGTTTTTGACGGCGCTTCGAGTCGACCGTATAGGCCGAACGATGTTGGCGCGCCGGTTTCCGCTTATGGTGAGTCGAAATGGCAAGGGGAACTGGCTATTCGGCGGGTGGGAATCAGACACTTGATTATCCGAACGTCGTGGCTTTTTGGAGTTGGTGGGAAGAATTTTGTCGAGGCTATTCTCGCGCGGGCGCAATCCGGGCAGCCGCTGAAGGTGGTGACGGATCAGATCGGACGGCCGACGTTTACGGTTGATTTGGCGGATGCGACGTTGGCGATGTTGGAAGCAGGCGCGGAAGGGACGATGCACTTTGCAAATGAGGGGGAGTGTACTTGGCATGAGTTTGCGGTGGAGATTGTGCGGCAAGCGGGATTGAGTGTACCCGTGGGAATGATGACCTCGGATCAGTTGGATCGTCCGGCGCGTCGTCCGGTGTACTCGGTGTTGGATACAGCCGGATATACAGAGTTGACGGGGCGATCGATTCCGACGTGGCGGGAGGCACTACGGCGATACCTGGAACTGCGAGGTGCCGCGGCATGACAACTGCCCTGTCGACTCAAGTAGTTTCCGGTGCCAGCCGGGCGCGGATGCCCGATTTTCTCATTATCGGTGCGGCGAAGTCCGGGACGACGACGCTGCATCAACTTTTGGGAAAGCATCCCCGCGTGTTCGTCAGTCGAATCAAGGAACCGGAGTTTTTTGCGGTAGATGCGGTGTATGAACGTGGAGTGGCGTGGTATCAGGCGCTTTTTCAGGACGCGAAGCCGGATCAATTGTCCGGCGAGGCGTCCACTGCGTATACCCGGTGGCCACAGTTTCCGGAGGCGTCGGATCGGATTTCGCGGATGCTTTCAAACGTCAAACTGATGTATGTGATGCGCCATCCGATCGACCGGGCCTATTCGCACTATGTACATCGTGTGACGCGCGAATTGTATCCCCATCAGCCGATTCGCTGGACGTTTGAGGAGCATGTGAAGCGCGATCCCATGTGTCTGGATGGCAGCCGGTACATGGACCAGATTGACCGATATCTGCGATTCTACCCAAAAGAGGCTTTCCTGCTCTTGTTGACGGAGGATTTGAACAGGCGGCCCGTGGAGACCGTGGGTAAGGCCTGGGGATTTCTGGGCTTGGACGAGGTCGCGGTCGACAACGCGGATAAGAAGAGCAACGAAGGCAGCGAGATTCGGGATGGGCGGATTCGCCGATATACGATGTCGCCGCTAAGACGGATCCCGATTCTTCGCAATCTCAAGGGTGTGATCCCGAAGGGTGCGAAGGATCGGTTGTTTCAATGGTTGAATCGAAGCCCGTATGGGAAGTGGGTGGAGAGAAGGCACACGCCGCAACTGATGCTTCCTGAAACACGAGCGAGATTGGTGGAAGAGTTTCGACCTCACAATCGACGATTGGGAGAGTTCCTGGGTCGAGACCTTTCGCATTGGGATCGATAAGTTATTCACGCCGTCCGGTTGGGGCAGGTTCAGTTAAGAGGACCGGACTTGGGACGATTTCCGTAGACTAGGATTGACCATTGGCTGAAGTATCGTTTCGATCGCTTTCGAGGAACTCCATGTTCGCCGCCTTGGCCGAGGTTTGGCGAGTGGGGTCGCGGTTTCTGCTCACGCCGCTGATCATCGCCAAGGTGGGATTCGATGGATACGGAACGTGGGCGCTAATTTTCAGCGTGTGCGGCTATGCGGATGTGTTGAATACCAGTTTTGGTTTCGCGTACAGCAAGTTCACCGCAGAGTACGATCGCAAGAAAGATTATGATCATCTTTCGCAGATCATCAGTTCCGGGATTGTCCTGATTGGCGGCCTGGGCCTTGTCGGATGGGGAATTGTTTTCGCGTTGCGCATGTCGATTCTTCGAGGACTTGCCGTTCCGGATAACCTTTTGAACGAGGCCGGGATCGCGTTGCCGCTGGTGGCGACGACGATGGTCTTGCGGATTAGTTACGGGTGCTTTTTTCAAGTCCTGGCCGGTTTGCAACGTTTGGATCTTCAGTACAAGTTGAACGTATTCGCGTCCATAGTTGAATTTGTCATCAGCATCGGGTTGCTTATTCGTGGAGAG
>JBBTCX010000232.1:0-7656 GCA_038043045.1 Planctomycetota bacterium
AGTTTCTCCCTGCCATTGGACCAGTCGAGGGGGATCCCATCGCCATAAATAATATCTCTTGGGCGGTGATGCCAAGTCCGGTTCCATTGTCAGAACTGAACGCCCAAAATAAAGCATTGAGTTTCCAACCTCTTCCTGGAAATCCGGTTGTGAATCTCGATCCAGGAGTAAAGTCACCACCGTTCTCTATTCCGCAGGCCGTGTCTGTTGGACAGGCGGTTATCTTACGTTATGTTGTGACCGGACCAGGTTCAGCTGCCCAGGCGACGGATTTTGTGCAATTCCGTGCGGGAGATGGGGCCTGTTGTTTGCCAGGTGCACCATCTGAATGTCTGAACAGTGTGCTGCCAGCGGCGTGTGCCAGCCAGGGCGGGATTCATCATCCCAATGAGGATTGCTCGTCCGTCAAATGTCCAACACTATCAACGGTTGGAATGGTTGCCATGGGAGGATTGGTGCTTACCGCTACTTGGATTGTCATGCGTCGGAGGGCCGCTCGTAACGTAAGTTGCTAAGCGCAGCTTGAAGCAAACATCGTGTTGCAAATGATCCACTTGGTAGACCAAACATGCGGGTCGCCAAGTGGATTTTCTCTTACACCGAATTACTGAATCGATCTCAGGAGATCCGGGTTGCCTGCGGCAATCTTGCGAAGTGTCTCTGAAACCTCGTCAAGTCGTTTGAAGAGTCGGCGCTGCGCACGTGGTTTGCAGGTGGATAATACGTATTGAGCGATCAAGGGGAAGGTGATCGAGGCGCAGGAGTAGACGACGACGTTGTTGATGAAGGCATCCTTGAGTTTGCCCCAGCTTCGGGCTTCGCCGGGGGTGGCGCCGGATAGGCCTCCCCAATGCGGAGCGTCGGTGGTCAATTGAAGAAAATAATCGTGGCCGCCCTTGGAGGAATCGCCGAGAATCTGATGCAGCGTGGGTTGGGTTTGAAGATAGAAATTCTTCGGTGAGCCGCCGCCGATTTCGACCACGCCATTGGAGTCAGCATCGCGCACCAACGCCGCAGTTTCAATCACATCGAGAATCGGACTCAAATGCACGTCGTGACCCAGAAGATACGGCACGATCAAGTTCATCCCGATCGACGAATCGCCCGGCGACGACGTATAAATCGGCACATCGTATTTCGAAGCGTTCGCCACAAACGAACCCTCCGGACTCTTGGCCGTCTCCCAAACCACTTGACCCAGCGCGTGGTGCAACTTGGCCGTGGAGAACGGCTTGGTGGTGTCGAACTTCTTCACCGCCTCTAAAATAACTTTATCCGTGGCCATCAGGGTTTCATTTTCGCCGATGAACACGTCGTAAATTCGAGCGACGCCATCTTCTGCGAGAACGTTGTCGTCGACATCGGGCGTACCTTGGACCATGGGAAAGTCATAGGGTCGATGCAAGTCATGATAAAGATTCGCACCCGTGGCGATCATGAAGTCGATGAACCCGCGTTCCATCAGCGCGTTGAACACACCACTCATGCCGATGGGGGTCATCGCGCCTGCGACGGTCACACAGACGGTGGCGTTGGCCTCCAGCATTCGGCGATAAAGCTGTGCACCTTCAGCCAACCGCCGCCCGTTGAATCCGCTACCGGCGAACACATTGTCGATCATGTTGGCCACGGATTCGTTGCCGGATAATTTCAACGGGTTAATGGAACGCCCGTGAAGCCATTTCCGCTTATCGTGTGGTTCGTGTTTTCCGTGGTGCATAAATCGTCAACAGATCAAGACCGCGGCCGCGATGCACGTCGTCCATAGGCCGTTCTTGTCGCCCTCTTCTGTTTGTACCACGGCGCGAGTGTTAATCACCAATCCGTGGGCCCGGTACTGGTCCTTCCGTTGGTTGTAGGCCGTGTCCGGGTCGAGGTCGATTCCGCGCGTCGTCGCCAACATACTGGCGGCCATGTCTTCCACGTAATCCGCGCAGGCCTTTTGAGTCATTCCGAAGCCGTGATGCTCGGAGATATACCCGTGGGTGGCTTTATCCTTGGGGACGGCGAGTCCGATTCCCGCGCAGGCCAGCCGATTGGGTTCGTTGGTGCGCGATTCCGCGAGCACGACAAAGAGAATCTGTCCCGCGGACAACTGACCAAGCCCTCGTTCGCGGGAAATAATTTTGCATTGTGGCGGATAGATACTGCTTACCCGGACCAGGTTAAATTGGGCGATCCCGGCGTCGCGAAGGGCCTCCTCAAACGATTGGAGGTTCTGCCGATGCTTGCCGTTGCCCTTGGTAAAGAACATTTGTTTGGGGACAAATGGTTCATTCAATCTTTGGCACTCCGTCTGTTGTTGACCCAACTACTCTCCAAGGATCGCAGATTGTAGCGTGGCTCGTTTCGCTGACAACCGGGAAAACGATCCCCCGGAGGATGGACCGTCCGAATCTGGCAATTACCCAACCCCCTCGGCCCCGCCGCACCATCGCTCCAGCTTGGCTCTGATGGATCGAAGAGCTTGGCCGCGGTGACTGATTTGGTTTTTTTGTTCAAGGGACAGCTCGGCCATGGTTAAACCCAGCTTCGGAAGGAGGAAGTGGGGATCGTAGCCGAATCCGCCTGATCCAAGTGGAGAATCAGTCATCAATCCTTCAACGGCGCCGGCGGCCGTCGCCACGATTCGATCCGGTGTGGCGAAAACGATGACACAGCAGTATCGGGCGACGCGACGTTCCAGCGGCAGCGAAACAAGGTGAGAAAGGAGCATGCTATTGTTTTCCCGATCGGTGGCCTTCGCTCCCGCAAATCGAGCGGAATGAACGCCGGGTGCTCCGCCGAGGGCATCCACTTCCAATCCCGAATCGTCGGCAAGGCATGGAAGATTCGTGGCTTTGGCATAATAGTTCGCTTTCAACAGGGCATTTTCCTCAAACGTTGCACCGATTTCTTCCGGGGCGGGAATATCTGGAAAATCTTCAAGGGAGCAAAATTCAAGGGGCAGTCCGGACAAGACTGAAAGCACTTCCCGTCTTTTCCCGGCGTTCGTCGTGGCGATGAGAATCGTGGTCAAGCGTTATCCTTAATGTGTACTCACCGAGAAGTTGCGGGCAGCGAACGCGGGATCGGAACCAATCTGGAAGGAACCCGTTGATGTTCAGCTTGCGGAGCTTTCTTCTTGTCCTTGGCGACGGATTTGGGCGGTTTAGGAAGTCCCACAATCTCAACCGGTGAGGCCCGCAGGACGGCCCCGTTGACTAGGTTGTATCGAAAAAGTTCGTTCTGTTGCAGGGCGATCACGTCGGCGCGATACCGAGGCAATCCACGATCGGATGGGATCACCGCGGATTCATCGAACGAGCCGACCGTCACGATGCTGCTCGACGGACCGTGGTGGTAATAAGCTTGGTGGTTTTGTTTTCGCAGCCACTCGCAATAGTCAGCCGCAGCTTGTTTGTATTCGCCGAATTCATCCGTTGGTTCGAAAGCCGCCACCTGAAGAGAATACTTCCCAGGTGCATTCGTCAGGCACCACTCGGAATTGCCAACATCAGATACGGGCTTGCGCACAAACATGGCCAGGGCGAAATAGCGTTGACCGGTGTCAGAACCGAGTTGGCGAAGCAGTTCCAAATCGGCCTGCATCGCCTGCGAAATAGGTCGCTTCCCGGTTTTCGGATCGGCCTTTCGATAGTAAGTGCCGTAACACAGTTGCGACGACCCGACTTCATCATGAAACGGAAACACATCCGTCGGTCGAATGCCCGGCGTCCTCCGCAACGTCGCCGCAGTCTCCTCTATCTCGCGTCGAGCATTGGGGCCGCGAAGTTCGAGACATTGAATCGTCCAAGGCGCACCCGTTCCTTTGGACGATCTCTGTGAAGTCGCAGCGCCTGCGGTTGTTGTTTGCGTGGCACAACCCTGCAAAAAAAAGCAAAAAAGAACGGTTGAACAGAACCCTTTGAGAGAGAACTTGAATCCCCATCGACGGCGACCAACAGTAGCCGGGTTCTTTTTCCAGAAAGCGATCATGGCCGTCGACGCCGCTTCAACGAGAGTCGTTGGATGTTCAATAACTCCGCAATGCCACCGCCGGCCAACTTCAACATGCGATCGAGTTCGGATCGGGTAAAGGTGGCCGACTCTCCCGTTCCCTGAACTTCCACAAACTGACCCGAAGAAGTCATCACCACATTCATATCCACCTCCGCCTCCACGTCTTCCTCGTAACACAAATCAAGAAGCGCACGCCCTTCAACAATCCCGACGCTGACCGCCGCAACCGCTTCTTGAATCGGGGATGTCGCTATCCGCTTTTCGCTCATCGCCACTTGAACGGCATCGCAGAGTGCGATGTACGCCCCAGTGATCGAAGCCGTTCGCGTTCCGCCATCCGCCTGAAGTACATCGCAATCGATATAAAGCGTACGCTCTCCTAGTTTGGTTAGATCGACGACCGATCGTAGCGATCGGCCCACCAGACGTTGAATCTCTTGCGTGCGACCGTCAACCTTGCCTCGATCTCTCGCCCGGCGTCGACCGGTCGAACCGGGCAACATGTCGTACTCCGCGGTCAACCATCCCCCGCCCTTGTCCTTTTTCCATGCCGGCACGTTCTCTTCCCAACTTGCCGTGCAGAGAACCATCGTCTGCCCGGTTTCGATCAAGACCGAACCGGCCGCGTTGCGTGTGTAACCTCGCGTAAACTTGACCGGTCTGAGTTCCGAGACCTTTCGACCATCTTTGCGAACCGACTTGCTCTTACTCATTCCCACTGGCTCATTTCGAAGTAGAACTATTTCGCACGATTCCTGAACGTCGACCCTCAGCGTACGGCGTGGGAGTAGATTTCCGATTCCTATCGAGAATCCTTCTCAAACCGTCTCCCCTTTAAGGGGGGACTATAGGGGGGTAAAAGCAAATCACCAAGACCGAGACTTTTCCAGACGGCGCGTTCGAGTATGTTAATGGTAAGGTTGAAAAGTTTGTAGCAGTCGATTCGAAACCACTCCCTTGGCCTCACATCGCAATTCGCGGGAACTCGCTCCGCTTGGCTCCAAATGAATCCAAAACACATCGTCCGGCAGAACATCTCTCACTCTGTCCGCCCATTCGATCACCAAGACCGAGTCCGGGCGAACCATTTCATCCAACCCAAGACTTGCCATTTCACGCATATCCTGAAGACGATAAGCATCCACATGAAACAAGGTCAGCCGACCAGGATATTCCTGCACAAGAGTGAACGTCGGACTGGTCACTTTTCGAGGATCATCGAGGCCGTTGCCGAGTGCTATTCCCTTAACCAATTGCGTCTTACCGGCGCCGAGACTCCCGACCAGTCCCAGAACTTCACCACCGACGAATAAACGCCCTAATCGCTCGCCGAATTGAAGGGTCTCCTCCGGCGAATGGGTCGTTAGCAAGAATGCGCCGTCTGGTGGAGTCAATGGACGAAGCCTTTCGGTTCGAGCGGTTCAACGTGGCCTGTCCGACGACGAATCGAAAGACCGGACTCGCATATTTCTCCCACGCTGAATAAGGGAATGCTGAACTGATCCAGGTCGGCACCGCCGGAAGAATCGATAGTCAACAGCAATTCGAAATCTTCCCCGTCGGAAAGAACATGATCCAACGCCGATCGTCCGTCGCGTTCTGAAAGCGCCCGCGCGTCGACGCTCGTCACCCCATCAAGCTTGGCCTCGTCGAGAACGGCCCCGCAACCCGACTCTTGACACATGCGCCACAAGTCGAGCGAGAGACCGTCGCTGATATCCATCATGGCATGAAGACGCGATCCGAGCGACCGCCGCAACTCGATCGCCTCTCGAACGCGCGGCGTGAAACTCAAATGGCGACCCAAAATGCTTCCTCCCAGAGGACCACTCACCCAGATCGTGTCACCGGCCATAGCCCCCGATCGCAAAACCGGCTCGAATCCATTCTCCACGGTGGCTGTAATCACGACATCGATCACGAGCGGATTTCGCCATCGCGTCGTGTCACCGCCCACAATCGCCAATTCAAACTCATCCGCTAATCTAAGCATCCCCCCGAACAACTCTTTCGTCTGCGACAGCGTCATCGACTCCGGCAGCGCGACCGACACCACCGCCGCCACCGGTGTTGCCGCCATGGCCGCACAATCACTCAAACTACACGCGATCGCTTTGCGACCGATCCGTTCAAGTGCTTGCTCTTGCGTATTGAAATGAACTCCATCCAGGAGCATGTCGCTCGTCAGAAGGATTTGGCCGGAGATCGGTCGAAGGACGGCCATATCGTCGCCGATCCCCAATGCCACATTCGGCCTCTGCCGTTGCTGCTTCCGCAGCCAATCCACCAGTTCCAATTCCATGACGCTCTTCCTTTCAACATCATAGGGGCGTACTCAATTTGGGAAAACGCAGGGACATTGACGCGGGAAAGTTGCTTGTTAGACTCGCGGGTCAATGAACGGAACTGCAGGGTCGAATTCGTGTATTCGGACGGCGTGATCCGACTTGTTGTGCGGTGATGAATGGACCGCATTCCCCCTAGCCCGGGTGGCGGAATTGGCAGACGCGCAAGCTTGAGGTGCTTGTGCCCGTAAGGGCGTGCTGGTTCAAATCCAGTCTCGGGCATATTGGGGGCGTGAGCGATTCAGAAACCCGCATTGTGCGGTCGATGATGATCTTATGAGCATCGTTGCCGGTCACGTGAACGTGGAGTTGCGAATCCGGCTATTCACCGCTGCGGATAGTTCGGTCATCGTGGATTGGGTTCGCTCGGATTCGGAATTGCATTGGCTTGCTCCGAGTTTGGATCCGCCGCTTACGGATGCGAAAGTGCTTTCGTGGCTCAAACCCAATGGGTCGGCATTCATTGCGGAGTCGGACTCATCCGACGGTCCGATCGCGTACGGTGAACTCAATCCCATGTCCGCAGACCCCGGCCATCTTTGGTTGGGGCATTGTCTTGTTCGACCAGACCAGCGAGGACTCGGGATTGGGCGTGAGTTTGTTCGGGTGTTGCTTCGAGATGCATTTGAGCATCAATCCGCGCACCGGGTTTCGCTTGTGGTTTTCCCCGGAAATCACTCGGCGATTCATTGCTATCTTTCCGTTGGGTTCACCTTCGCCGGAGAAGAGTTTCACCATTTTCGAAGAAACCACCGGGAGAGACTCTTGAGGCTTGAGGCGAAACCTCCACGACCTTCCGTCGCCGCCGTGGTTCGCTCGAAATGCGACGAAATTGTTTTGAACTATCCTGCTCAGGGAGTGGAAGCAGAGTCGGAACTATCGTCGAGATTCTCCGGTTCAACGGCCACGGCGGCGAACACTCCGTCGAGGATGCCGTTGAGAATCTGCGAAACGCCGCTCTGAAAAGCGGGCGTGGCCACTGCCCGGAACTCGCGACCAGGTATACACGCGATTTGCAGCGACAAGGCAACGACCCCACCGAATCCAATCCTCTTATGTCTGGTTTTCATGATTCGACCGCTCCTCATCGCATTCTCGCGCCAACTTCCATCGGCCATGTGGCTCTTACCATCCGTATCGGGTACGGACCAAGAAAAAGTTGAGGGCGCGTGTTGCATGAGGATGAGATGTTCAACTCGTTCCATCCATCCGCGCACACCGTGCGCAACGGGCCGCGAGGATTGCGCGAAAGCATTACGATTTCGGAATCACGCCGATCAACATGCGCGCGGCCGCGAAAAGGAGCAAT
>JBBTCX010000233.1:0-18254 GCA_038043045.1 Planctomycetota bacterium
TCTGCTTGCATCATCCCGCCGCGACCATCCGTGACCGTCAGTTGTGCGGTATACGTGCCCGGCGTATCAAATCGTCGCGTCACCAGGGCACCGTTCTCCAAACCACCAACGCGTTGCCCGTTGCGCATGAACTCCCACGTGAAAGTAAGAGTATCGTTATCCAGATCATATGAGTTTCTTGCATCGAACGACAACGCGGCGGGGGCCGTCGCCGACCGCGGCGCGGTCGCAATGACGGCAACCGGCGGACGATTCCCGGTGATTTCTTGAATCGTGATGCTTCGCGTGCCGTCCGTAGACGCGTTAAACTCATCGGTCACGGTCAATCGCACAAGGAACGATCCCGCGCGACTAAACGAATGTGTCACCTGTGAACCGGTATCCGACGTACCGTCTCCGAATGACCATTCAAACGTCACGGAGTCTCCGTCGGGGTCGACTGAAGCGCCGGCATCAAACGTGATTTCATCGCCTATTGCGCCTTCCGTGGCCGAGACCGTGAAACTGGCCGTTGGTGGACGGTTGGTCGAAGGGGTCTCGTCGTCATCACCCTCAACGCCCACGATGACGGTTTGAGTTGACCGGTTGGTCAATGCGGGCGTTTCGCCGTCAGCCACGGTTAGGGCAATCGAATACGACCCCGGCTGAGCGTACGTATGCGTCGCTGTGGCCCCAGTGGAATGTGGCGTGTTGTCGCCCCAGTTCCAATCGTAGGAAGTAATTCTACCACCTGCCGGGCGATCGAAGGAGCGAGTTCCATCGACCGAAAACACTTGTCCAACATGGGGAGGATTCGGACTGATGGTAAACACGGATCGAGGTTCCGAGGCGCCAGGCACCGCCTGGCTGACCACGATCATCGTTCCGGCCCAGGTCGTAGAAGAACCACGATTATCTTCCACGATCGCGGTAGCTGTATAGGTACTTGTACCTGTTGTGTCCCCGGTCCGTAGGCGGTAGGTATGGGTCACATTGCCGTCCGTTCGACCGGTCATACCGGTACGCGGCAACGTGGCATCGGGAACACCGGGTAGACCATCTCCGAAGAACCACTTGATCGTGATGGGATCACCATCGGCGTCAGACGAATTAAGCCCGTTAAAGGTGACTTCCAAAGGCACCGAGCCTGAAACGGGCGAAGCAGAGATGTTCACCACCGGACGGGTATTCCCGACAACGATGGTAATCGTCTCCACGTCTTGTTTTCCGCCGGTGTCTGTGACAGTTAGGGTCACAATGAACGTGCAAGGCAACTGCGACGTGCATTGTCTTCCCGAAGTGTCTCTCGTGAACAAATGATCAACGATGGCGAACGATGATCCACGGATGCCTTGGCGATTGGCATTTTCGCCGTCACCAAAGTCCCATTGATAGATCAATTCGTTACCCGATGATTCGGTGTCCGTGGAACTGCTGGCATCAAACCGAACGTCCAGCGGGGCCTGTCCACTGGAGGGCGTCGCCCGCAACGAGGCATTTGGAGAGTTGTTGGTTACGGCGATATCCACAAGGGCCTCATCGAATAGTCCAGTTCTCGCGTTCGTGGCGCGCAATACAACCGTAAACGTTCTTGCTTGGTTAAACGTGTGGATCTGCGTAGCGCCCGTAGCTGCCGGACTTCCATCGCCGAAATCCCAGCGATATTGCAACGGTTCGCCGTTGGGTTCAATGGAATCGCGGCCATCAAACGTCACGCGCAAGGGCGGCGGGCCTGATATCGGCGTCGCGATAATAAATGCCGCGGGAGCTTGAGATACTCGACCACGGACGACCGCCACGCTGCGACTCGGAGCCGAAATTCCGGTGGTTACGAAACTGAACGTATCGCCCAAACGGAAAGTTTGAGTTCCGGACATGACGGTGAAGGTCACAGCGCCGTTCAGCGACGTGTACGGAACGCCGTTCATGGCGTGCGGATGGGGGTCGCGATTAGGCGCGTTCGTCGGAGGTTCAGGCTGGGTCAAAGTACTAAACACTTTCCATTCCGTGCCTGCGGGATTCGCACACTCCAAACGCCACGTTTCCGATCGCGCCGTTTTTGGCTTGCGGACAATCTGCCAAGGTCCGGCGCCAAACGTCGAAGGCAACGCCGCATTGAGTCTCAATCGCGTACCATTGGCCTCGATTCCCGTGATAACACGCAGAAACGCTACCCGATTTTGCGTCGACTGCACGGAAAGCTGGTCGTCCGCAACCACTTGAAGTGCAGAGAAATCAACGGGAGTGCCGGACCCTTGGTTGAAAGCCGTAAAGGTCAAACCGTCCGAAGATCGGGTTCCCGACTGACCACTCCCAACCAACTCATTCGTGTTGACGTGCTGAACCGTCAGCGTTCCATTGCCTTCGTTATTGCGACCGGGTCGTGGCGTCGTAAACTTCCGCTCGTTCATGTTGTCGGCGCCTTTGCCGGGGAGCAACTCGGCGAAAATAAAATAGCGACCGTCGGGCACGCTCGATACGTTCCAATCCACGCTGGTCGAGACCGAACCGGGACCATTCTTTTTCGCGGTACCGATGTAGTTGGAACCATCCGCCCTGATAGCAACATTCGATTCGGATGGGGTATAGAAGAAACGCAGCCACGTTCCGCCGAAGGAGTCCGTAGTTTCGGTATCGATCGAATACAGAGAGCGGGGCGGACTTCCCACGGATTCACCACCCGGTGGGGCCAGGAAGCGAAGGTTAGGAATCGACGTTGGCGTCCAGTTCACCGTCATGCGGATTGAGCCCGCGTTGTCCGGAGTGATCTCCGATATCGAGAGCCCGCTGCACGCGTTGCCGTTGTACCATCTGGAGGACGGAAACGTGTCACAATTAAACTCTTGATTAAACGTGAACCCAGGCCAGGGATCGCCGCCATCCCCGCGATTCTCGCAGGGTCCAAGGTTGTCATTCCCATCGGCTTGAACGATGGCGTAGGTATAGGGTGTGCCTGCTCGCTGCTGCGGGGCTTCGGAATCGAAGGTTGGGCCAAGATCGGTATGCATGATCAACAATCCGTCACCCGGCAACCTTCGGTCAAAACCGGATCCCACGGACCAAAAGTAAAACCGTTCCCCAGCGCGGTTTTCATTTTCGAGGTAATAATGGCTTTCATCTCGCACGAATTCCGACGAGGGCAACGTCAAGGTGCGCGACACGCCGGGAGTCAATACGGTGGCCAAATCGATGGGCTCCAGCCAACCGGTGCACTGCGTTGATTTGAGGTATGGGTTGGGGTGAACGACCCCGCCGTTGGCCATAATATCCCATCCACCCACCGGACAATTCTCCTGTGCTCCTTCAGACTGGAAGACGTCGTAGTCATACAGGTCGGGGAATCCTTCCCAAGAATGCAGATATTCGTGCGCGGAGTAGCTCACTTGCGCATCGCCGATTCCTCCTTGGCCCGTGCCCGCCTCGCCCTCATTGTCCAATGGCGAAACAAGATCATGAAAGAAGATGTTCCAACTGATCTGTTTGGTTCCGGTGCGTGGGAAATTGTTGGATTCGTTTTCGTCGGCTCCCACGCCGTCTTCGTTGTGAATGGGGTAAAAACTAGGCGCTCTAGGGAAATCGTCTCCCTCATTTCCCACTTTGGCGGCACCAGCCGGAAGTAAAACGATTCCAGAACAAACGCCATTAGGACGTACAACGTCGGTGCTGTTTTGCGCCTGATGAGTTTGCAACGCGACATCCGACAAGAACGGTGGCGGCGCCAGGCTCCGCAACAGGCCTCCTCGGATGCACTCCACCGCACTCAACGCGTCGGAATCCACAAAATCATCAAAGTCAACGCCGGAATCATCGAGAACCGCAATGCAATCTTCCAGCATGCGTTGCCTGTTCCAGGGATACGCCGTGGAGGTTCCTGTGTTGGGTTCACTTTCAATAAACGGATCGGCAAGGTAATTGTCGGAGCCCGCCGGTCGGGTTTCACCCATGTCGATAAGACCATCGAGGTTGTAATCGCGGAAACCAAGATTCGCGCCTCTGGGTCCTGCATAGGGGTGAAAGCCATGGAAATGTTCCCAAATCCGACCGTTGTTGAGATGCGTCCCATCCGTTCGCCAGGTCAGCATCTCCATCGTCAGAACGTTACCGCCGTCACGTCCCAACGCCCCGTGAACCTTGGTCGCATAGGGTCCCGCCGCCGCGGTAACACCGTCCGGACCCAGTTGAGGAACGTTAGGGTTATGGCTGCCACGATCATCGCCCCAAATGGCCGGAAGATGAACTTCGTCAACATTCGCATAGTCGGGATTGAATCGCTCATTCGCGCCTTCAGGGGGATCGGGAACGAGCTGCGTAATCGCCAAGTCCACAAGTCCGTAGTAGCTGCGGAACGGTCCCGTGATTTCCCCAAGCCATTGATCTCCGGCTTGGTGGTATTTTGAAGAAGGAAGATCGTCGTGCTCCACCCAGCCGTCGTAGAACGTTGGCGCATCGTTTAACCCGTCTCTTTCGTCGGGCAGAATCGGGTGATTCAATTCCTCTTCAAATCCGTTGACGGTGACCCCCGTTTCGAAACGCAGGAATCGATTCTCCGCTCCCCCGATCCAGCCCGTACCGTCGCCGTTGAGACCGCCCCAATTGGCGTGGAAGTAACGTCGATCTGTTTCGGGATCAAACTTGTCGGGATCCGTTTCGATGTACGGTTTCATGATAGGGACGTTCTGGAACCCGCCATTGTCCGGCCACGATGGAGCCGAGCACGTGGTCGTTTGACCTTGAGTATCAAAACACTCGTCGCCGTATCGGTCCTCCCATGCCTGCTGATACCAGCCCCTTTCTCCTTGCGCAACCAGCGGCGAAAAAGTCCCCGGTTCCGGAGTGAACGTGGCAAAAGGCATGTCGAATCCGAGCGTTCCGCCCAAAGCTTGCATCTTGGATGTATGAAACATGGTGCCCCCGGGACCTGGCTGCACCACATTGACCCAATCGTCGGATGGATCAAATTGGGCATGCGCTCCGGCGATACATAATCTGGTTTCGACCCGATCCGACGGTCTCGGATCCTGCATGGGATTGATCCGAGCATCAATCCTGTCGTTCAAATCTAGGTCGAGAATGCTCTTGCAAGGCCCACCAAACACCGGGACAATTCGAACACAAATTTTCTTCTCGTTTGCTGAAATGGACCCGTTACCGTTTAAATCTACGTTGGTGCATAGGCGATCACCTATGGCTATCGTTTGATCCAACTCCATTGGACCAGGTGGACAGCAATCCAACGCCCCGGTCAGTTGCACGACATTGAACCCGATGTTACAAAGGCAAGTTGCTGAGGGGCTCAACACATTTAAGGGATCATGGGAACCAAACAAAATCCGGGCGCCGGCTTTGTCCACTAGGGCCTGTGCATCTCCGGGGTAGTTGTTGAGAATGTAGGAAGGATCAGCGTAGTCCACGGAATACTCAGGGCTAAAGCAGCTCTGCTCACTCCCTGCACTCAGACTGAAGGGATCATAGATCTTAATCCAGTGCGCCTGCGGATTATCAATGTTTTCCGGAGAGCGATCACCATCCAGCAGGCATGGATCCCACCGGCGCATGAAGTTTTCAAACGGCTCAACCACGTCAATGCCGCCGCTCGTATTCGCGTCGAAAAACT
Organism: Planctomycetota bacterium; assembly: GCA_038043045.1. Taxonomy (GTDB): domain Bacteria; phylum Planctomycetota; class Phycisphaerae; order UBA1845; family UBA1845; genus JBBTCX01. The sequence continues at coordinate 5,594 of JBBTCX010000233.1, forward strand.
CACACCTTCTGAACGGCTGCGTTACCAAGACCTCGCATACGGGAACCATGCTACAACCGTCGTCGGTACCTCCCCCCGGTTCGCCACATTTCGAGGTTGGTGAGTTTGCAAATTGGCACTCATCTGGAATACCATCCGGTGTGGTGGAAGCGGGGGTGTTGCACGGACAAGTTTCGCCGATGGATTTGCAAGGCCAAACGTCCTTGCTGGATCCCATCGCGACGTCAATTGCGTCTTGTCGTCCATTTCCGTTGCAATCGAGAAAGGTGCCGTTGGTTCCTTCATACGTGTTTGGCGGACAAGATCGTATTGGACAAGGTGGACCATTCGGACAACAATCCGGAAGACCGTCATTGTCTGAGTCTGGTAAATAGCAAGGTCCACCGGGAACGGAGCAGTCGCAAACTCCATTTGCGTTTTGTTCATTATCGCCGTTCAGGTCGATCCACGGACCGGGATTGTCCGGTCGCATGTCAAAATTCCAATCCATCTGGTTATTGAGTTCGTCGAAACCGTCCCATTTTTCGTCTTCATCAATGTCGACGAACCGTTCCCCGGGAGTCCAGACGGGAATCCGTGTACCGTCCCCACGCTCCGTTAAATCGGGCGTTCCAAGTCCAACCGCATAGGGTCCGTCATCGTCGCCACCAGGGTTGCCGGTGGTATCAACGATGGTGGATGCCAGATCCAAAAATTCCTCGCCAAATCCGTATTCATAATGGCCGTCGGAATTCAGGTCATAGAAAGTAGAAGGAGAGATTCTTAAATTACGGTCCTCAATTCTATCGCCCGTCGGCGGCCTCTGTCCGGCCGTGTGGCGATTCGGATTGACCAACGGCGGTTGCATCGCCCACGGCAAATCGATCCACCCAAACGTGCTACCGCTGACCGTAACGTCGCCGTAGCTGATTTCCTCCCAATATTCTGCAAACGAGTCGATGCCGTTGTTATTTCCTTGATCGAAATAAGCTCGGTCGATCGTCGTTCGATTTGCAAACCCTCCACCCGGCACGCCGCCGTCGGGAAACTGCTTTGGAGAACTGGCCAAAATGACCATGAACTTTCGCTCGCCGGCCTGAGCCGAGGGGATGGCCAAACCCAGCAGGAATACGCCTAAAGCAGCCGCTGCGCGCGCTACCCGACTTGTTCGCTTCGCTCCAATTAGCACGTCTCTCATAGCCTCATACCCCCGTCGACCTGATACCGGCAACTTAAAGTCATGATTATTTTTTGCCGCTTTCACTGATTGCGAAGTTCCCATATTAACGACCTCTAAACCGGAACACGTCCTTTGTCTTGGAATCAGATCCCCGTCGGCGAGAGGGTGACGCCATTCGGCATCCTGCAAAACGCTCACGCGATCGGTTACCCTTGGTCATCGAAGGAACCGATTTTAACGTCTCCCAGTCGTTCGAGCGGTCGTGCGGCATGTCGACCTCGTACCGACAGTTATCGTATCGCTTTCGTCAAGTGTCTGTCAACTTGGTTTCCGGAATCGGGAATCCAAAGTTGAACTTGTTATCGGGTCTATCTCGCATTCTCATCAAGGAGCGGCCGCACCGTAAATCAAATAGGCCTCACCGCCGTTTTGAACTCCGAGCCCGGTGGTCGGATCGACTCGCGGGTCCGCAAGGATGGAACCGATCAGGATATCAGCCCTTCGATCGCCGTCGACATCGCCTGCCGAGGCTAGACCGGCCGACCGCCCTCGACCAACCTTTCCGGCTATTCCGCCGCTGGCCGCGTCGCCGGCGTCGCCACCCCCCAACCGATCGCCGGGACGGCGACCCACGATCATGAACCCGCGCAACATGTTCGTGCCAAGTTCCGAGATATTGACCGTCACATTGGCGCGCGGAATCTCGTCCAGCCGGTTGCGGCTTGAGATTAAGTACACAATACCCGCACGAGTAAGATCGTCATTGGTATCCAAGATACCGTTGGGAATGCCAAATGGACCGGTCACATCGTCTTGCAAGCCGTTGAAATCCAGGTCAAGTCCGCCTTCGGTCAAAGCGTCAGTCGCGTCGGTCGGGTCGGGATCAAATCGCGGCGATGCGTTTGGCGCGGCGATCAAGAGGTCGTCTTTGCCGTCGCCGTCCACATCGCCTGCATTGGCGACGTTGAATCCGAAAAGACCGCTCGGATCGCCTGAATTTCCAGTGATCCGCGCGGCCCGAGGTCGGTCGTTGGCTCCGCGCGTGGTCAGCAGGGTTTGCACCGTAAGTCCATTGAGCGGCGTACGAAGTGAGGGATCGCCAAAGACGATGATCACTTCACCCGTGGAGGTCGATGCGTTAGGACTGCCGATGACCAAATCGGACAATCCGTCTCCATTAAAGTCCACGCCGGATGCCAAACTCGAACCCAGACCATCCAGCGAAGTCGTGACGATCAAAGCCCCTTCCAAACGGTCGGGGCTTTCCAACCCCAACCCCAGTTTTTCGAGCACATAGTCGCCTTCGAGACCGCTCGATCCCGGTACGCGACGAAACGACACATACACTCGACCTTGACCACTATTGGCCGTGGGAGCGCCGATGGCGAAATCGTTTCTCCCGTCATCATTGAAATCGTCGATGCCGATGATGTTGGTAATTCGGTCCGAGGTCGATCCGGCTATGCGAACAGCTTCGATGTTGGGAATGAGTTGTTGTGGACCGCCGCAATGGCTGGCTTCGCCGACAATGTACTGATGAGGTTTGGGAGGTACTGCGCCGGTCGTGGGCGTCCAAAGACTTCGAAGAGAGAACAAATAGGCGACGCCGGAACTGGAATTGGTTTTCGCCACGCCCGCCGAGCTTTCCAGCCCACTGATTTCACCGCCACAAGAGGTCGGATCGCTACAACCGTCCGGACGCTGTCCCAGCAGAATACCTCTGGCGGATCGGTCGGGAGCGGAAATAATGATGTCGCCTGCGCCTAACCCGGTCGCATTGCTCAACGTCAGTGACGTACCAAAACGGTCGCCCAGTCCCACGCCGATAATTCTCGCGCCGAAGGGTTCCTCCGGTGGGTTGCGACGCGCGCTGTTATCTCCCGTTGCTATGTATGACTGGTAAAACCCGCTTCGAAGACTAATGCCAGGTAGACCAGTCTCCTCATCGAATTCGCCAAACACGGCCGCATGAAGTCCCGGCGAGAAAGGTGCACAAACTTGTTGACCCGCACAGTATATCAAGGGTCCACATTCGAAACTGTATAGATCCAAGTTACAGGAATTGGCGCCTCCGTGGAAGATATTGCTGTAAAGAAAAGCATTGAAATAGTCTCGTGACAGCGCCAGTGCGAAACCGTGACTGATGGCCGAATTGCTATCGTTGCGAACACCCGCTTCTGGATCAAAGCAACTCCCTACACAAGGCGGATCAGATTCGGGATTATTAATATCCGTGTAAAACTCATCGGCGCCGAACCTTGCGGTGACATTTCCGGTGTCGTCTCCCCTGGCCTCAGGAAACATCTCGTTCAAATCGTCGGGCAAATCTTCAGGCTCGGGATTCACGCAGGTGCGTTCAAAATCTTGGCCGACCACGTCGAGATTAATCACGGGCGTTCCCACGGCTGGGTTTTCCAAAATGGAGTTTTCACTGCTTACGATAACCACACCGCCGCGAAGGAATTGACCTTCGCGTTCGAGGGTGGCGAGGCTTCGCGGATCGACCACCCCGTTCTGCTCCGGTTCAACGTTATGTCCACGAGAGTTGGTATGCGGAAACCCACACACCACTTCATCACGACCGTCCCCGTCGACATCCGGCAATCGACCCACAGAGCTCATCCCGTCGGTCTCGTTGCTGACTTGTGGAGTGCGAATACCCGTCAATGTGACACCCAACAAGTTGGGCGTCCCGAGTGAATTGAGTCGGTTCAAGCCTTTGAGCCGCTGAGGTCCGCTTCGACCGTAAACGACATAAGCTTCACCCGGTCCAATACCCGTCGGATTGGTGAAGAATGATTTTCCATAGCGCGCGGCGATGAGGAAATCGCCCAGACCATCGCCGTTCAAGTCGCCCGCGGTGCTCAACGCACTCCCCGTGTTGTCCTCGAAGTTGACGCCTTCGAAAATCGCCCCACCGAAAAGCGGCTGGGAATTGCTAATCGAACCGACCCAGAGGATACGCGGCAAGGAGGAAACGCGAACAGGTTGTAGTGCGCGAACGGCCAGATTGGTCAAGGAGCCGTCGGTAAAGGTGATCCGCACAGTGATGGCGAATAGGCCGGAGGTTTGACTGCTGAATTCCGCAGTCGAGACGGTGAGGCTTCGCCTAGCCAAGACGACGATTTCCGGTCCAAAAGGTGTTCCGCCCGCGTCCACGGTTTGGGCAAACACATCGACCAACCGGGTTGCTCCGGCGGGAACATTGGTGGTCCATGCCACTTCGATAACATTGGGCTCGTCATTGGGAGAAGACGGCGCAATGGGGAGAGTGGTGTTGGGCGCCGTAACAGTCAGGGTGGGGGTTCGCGTGACCGTGACGGAACCGCTGGCGTAAGTGAACACCACGGGGTTCACGCCATCACGAACAGCCGCTCCAACCCGATACGTTCCTTCCGCAAGGTTCGAAGGAAAAGCGAAGGAGGCCAAGGACGAGGGAAGGTCGCTATCGATCAACGTGAATCCATTGTTAAAATCGGCATCCGTGTCATAAAAAACGTCGACGGAACCGATCGCGTTGGGTTCACGGATCGCGGCGCTATACTGAATCGTGAAAGACTCATTTCCAAAAAGCGGCACGGTCGCCGTACCCGGATTGGAGATGGCGATCGTGGGGGGCATGGGGATGGACTGCGGAACGATTCGAATAATGGGCCCGCGGTCGGTTTCGCTGGGGATGGTAACAATTCGTTGGAGTTCGCCACGTCCAACCGTGGCGGCGATGGAAAGACCGGAATCCGTGGCGGAAAGACCGACTTCAAAATCCCCCTGGCCCAATCCGCCCGTGGAGAAGCTGAATTGTCCAACATTTCCAGTTCCGGTGGCCAATTGCGTACCCAGTTCATCGGGACTGGTATCACGGGAATCATTCTCCGTCAGATAAAACAACCGCCATTGAACGCGATTTTCGGGATCTCCGGCATCAAAGCTCAGGGGGACGATCGCACCAATGGACACTTGCGAAATGGCTTGAGTAGGTTGGATGAACGATGGGGTCGGTGATCCCTCGATCGTGATGATCCCCGTGCTAAAGTACTCCGTCTGTCCTTCACTTGTACGGACGAGGATTCCCAATCGATAACTGCCTAGCGGCACGACGCCGGGATCGAATTGAAATTGCTGATTTCGTCCGGCCTGAAGTCCAACGGAGATAGGGAACCGCTCTCCCTGGGGGGTTCCCGTGGGGTTCAAAGGGTCGGCTTCCGCGTAAAAGCTGCTGATTTCTTCCGGCTGCCCCACCACGTTGTAGATAATGGAAATGGGCACCGATCGACCCGAAATAGAGAAGCTGGCCTGGGGACTCACAATGCCCGTTGTGACTGTAGAGCCATCGCTATTGGTTGCTCCAACGGAATTATCGTTGCTTGTTCCGCTGTCCGTGGGAACCGGCACACAAGCCGACCCCAAAATCATGAACACGGCCACGCCAAACCTGACCAGGCCTTTGGCGATCGTATGATGTGCCAGACCGGTACTTCGTTGTTCGTTCACCTGTAAATCTCCGACAAAAAGCATAAGTGGATGGAAGGTGGTATCTTGGAGCGCGCGTTTGCGCGTCCAAGCGCACAAAACGTCTGATCAAGTCAACAGCGCCCCGTCATCCGAAACAAAGCTGTTGTTCTCCGACTCTTTTTTCCGCGCATACCGACCTTCTGTATGGCGCCCCTCTTGGAACGAAGCGTTCGCACCCGTGCAAGACGCGGAGCAATCCTCACGCGTCGTTCTCAAGGGGAGGCGTCTCTTTCATGGTATCCCGTTGGATACCGACGCCGCTGCGGATTTATACGTGTCCGCCAACAGGCCTGTCAACTGAAACTCCTGGAATGGCGATCGCCGGGTGTACCCCAAATTGGGATGTACCCTTCCCCACTTGGAATGAAAAAAACTGCACAAGATCTTCTTTTTTTGCGAGCGCCGGGTCCATGAACGGTGTTGAAATCCATAGACGGGCCCTCGCATAGGGCCGGTCATGGCGCTTGGCAGCTGCATAGCGAAAAGGGCGCTGTCACCGGGTGTGTGACGGTCGGGAAGAACAGGAATCCTTGTCGTTTGGGGACCCTGAAGGGTTCTTATGCGCCAAGAGGGAGAGGATGGTAATGTCTATTGTTGCGTTCTTTTGTGATTGGATTTTGCCTTGTGGGTACAAGTCTCGCTGGCAATTCCCAGCGTACGATGGATACTATGGATGAAGTGGAGATTCGGCCCAGACCCATCGCCACGACGTTCATCGAGATGTTCGACATCACCGTCGAGCAGCCGACGATGTTCGTCATTCCGGTGACCGACGATGTGATGCGAATCTATCTGGTCGATCACGCGGTTTCGGCTCCGCCGTTTGAGGATGTGGAATCGTGGGAAGGATTTTTGTCCGACTGGGCGGTCGCGGTGGGGGAGTGGACCATGGGTCCGGAGCGCTGGGCGGCGACGTGGACGGGTGCGGCGGATTCGATCGGGTTGGATACGCTGGTCACGTGGGGTGTGTTCGATCCGACGCCGGGGTTACGGGTGGCGAGCGCTACATCGCGGCGGAGGTGATGAAATGGCGAATCGCGGAGAACATCGGGGGAGGGATTCCTGAGAACGTGGAGTATTGGACTGTTGGCGTCGATTGGGTGTTTCTACCGGATTGGAACGATCCCGATTCGGTGGCCGCGGCGGAGTCCGAAGCTCGCTATACCGCTTGGTTGGCCGGCGACATCGGGTCGCCGTGCACGTATAGCGGGTCGATTGTCGGGCAAGACGGGCAACCCATCGACCCCGCCATGATATCCCCCTGCAATCCGGGGGATTCGGTGACAGGGCCTGTCATTATGCCGGCCAACGATGGGTCCGGGAATGATTCCCGTTCGGGCTACGCCGGAACTTGTGCAGATGTTGGACGTGCTTGCCACGAGGTTTGTAGTGCGTATCATTTCAGCTATGTGAATGGGTGTGCTAGCGATTATGTGGGCGATATGGCGACCCGGGTGCTCGAGTGCGCGGGATTTGGCGCGGTCTGTACCGCATTTTCCGGGGGCTTGGCCTTCACCCCCTGCTTTGCCCTTTGCGCAGTGGGTCTATATTTTTTCGAGAGCATTGAGTTCATCGATTGCGTAAAAAGTGCCACGGGCGTGCGCAGAGCATGTGATGGGGTTTGTACTGCTGAGTACTCGCAATGTTGTGCGCATTACCCGGATGAATGCCTATCAGGGGAACCTGCCCCATGAGGAGATCGCGGTTTCCCAAAAGACAGCGGATTTGGCGACGACGGGTGATCCCATTGCTTCTGATTGCAGTGCTTGGAATTTGCGCAAGCACTTACGCTCCGTCGAACTCGCTTTTTTTCGGGCTATCCAAAGCTCAGTGGCGGCTCATTTCGTTGTCTTACATATACATTCTTGCGGCGTGCACGTTTGTTCATTCCTATAGGTTAAAACGCTGGGTAGATTCCGTGCTGCAAGAGGGTGGAAATGTATGCGAGAACTGTCTATACATTTTGAAAACAGGGCAGGAAGCTGGATTGTGCCCGGAGTGCGGTGAGCCCTACGGCCCGGAATCGCTGGCCATGTGGCGAAGTCTCAAAGTGTACTCGTGGTCGCCTCAAGAATGGGAGGGCTCCGACCCTACGAAACATCGGGCAAATTCCGATGGGTCGCGGAAATTCTGATTGGGTGTGGTGACATGTCCGCCTCCGGGCGGACGTGCCACCCGCCCGCCAACAGACCGGTCAACCAAATCTAAAGTACAAATGACGATTGGGAATCAAGTGGGTCGATGAATTCGCCGAAATCCGACGAACAAGACGACGCTAGCCGCGAATCCGGCGAATCCCGCGATTCGGAGTCTCTCCAGCAGCCTCGGCGTGGATATCTTGGCATCACAGCCAACAAGTTGAAGGCTGGGTTGGCGTGATTCGGCCTCCCTGGAGGTTTCGAATCCGCGAAGTTGTTTTTCGGCATGATTCAGGTCCTTGGAAGCGGTGTTTATTTGAGTAGCTGTGACTTCCGCTCGAAGGGCATCACGCAGAAAGTTTTCCAAATTTCCGGTGTTCTGATTAAGTTCGGTCTGGAGCGAAACGAGGTGTGATACGGTTTCATCCACCATGGCCCGGGATTGCTCCACGGCGATGATGCCCGACGCGATGTCGTTTTGTCGATCGGTCTTGGCGGTTTTCGTGGCTTCCAGTTGGAGTCGGGTTTCGATTTCTTGCGCATGCTGATGGGACCGCTTCCAAAGGGCCTTGGATGCGCGCAAGGCGGCGTCCAACTTGAAGTTCGCCCGGGAATCAAGAATTCCAACGGTAAACTCGAAGCGATGATGCGCCGACTGAAGGGCTTGAAAACTCCTGGCCAGGCGTGATTGGAGAACCGCAGCCCGAGCGGGATCGCCGGAAGCCGAGGCAAGTTCATTGATCCGGTCGCGCATGTGCGATGCGAGTTCGCCCCCTTGGAACACGAAATCCGCCAACAAATTACGAAGGCGCGAATAAGTGCCAAGAATGTCATCCGATTGGGGTTGGACTTCGGTTTGGCGCAGGACTTGAAATTCTCGGTTCCAAGTCTCCTCAAATGCGGAGAGCTTTTCAGCATGTTGGCCAACGGAATCCCGCAGCGCTTGGAGGATCGCTTGCTCATCCTTCGCGGCGTTCGGGTTTGCGGAATCTTTGGTGGTGGAGGTGAGGTCGCCGGACGCTCGGATCAGCGATTCCAGCGGTTCGGCGGATTTCTGCCACACGCTCAACAAATGTTGTTTCGTCTCCAACAGTCGGACGGAAAGCTCTTGAAAATCTTGTTGCAATGCCGCGTCCGCTTGAAGGGCCTCTTGACGCACTATCGGATCAACCACGGCGTGTGACGGGTCGGGTTGGTCACGCAACCGTTGAAGGGTTTTGACGCGACCCACGAGATCCGCGCGGTGACTTTCAAATTCCGCCAGCTTTTCTCTCCATTGGTTTTCAAGTGTACTCCAATGTTCTCGAGGGTCGACCGTAGGAAGGCGCGCGATCGCGTCTTTCACTTGGCCATGATCGGCCTCGATTCGCAGCCGTATCGTTGAAGCCAAAGATGAAAGCACCTGTTCTGTTTCGGTGGGCGTTGAAAGGGTCTGCAATCGCCAAGCCTCTTGATCAGCAATGAACGACTCTGAAATCCGCTGGACCAGTTCCGTACCGGCGATTTTGTCTTTAGAGCTGACCACCAATCGAAGTTGGTCGGGAGGGTCGACGGTTGTTCGCCAACCCACCAGAGAAGTTGGCGACGTGCTCGATGTCGAAAACGAGGACGAACAACTTTGGAGGTACCGCTGATGAATCGTATCTAACCAAGTTGGATTTGTATTTCCAACCAAACGAAGACTTGCGCTACAATCATAAATCTGGGGGAACACCAGATACACCACCGCCGCGACCGCAATTCCACCGCCGATCGCTGCTAAATACGAGTGCCGTGGGGCGCGCGTTTTTGGTTTTGGATGTTCCATGGGAAGTTGGTTGGCGGCATTACGAAGGGCCTGTAGAGCATTCGGTAGCTGATTCTCCATCGTTCGATGAGCAGGCGGATGTGACAAAATGCGGTGCATTCAACGGTTACTCTCAGTGGGTGGTGGCCGGAAACCCGCTGAATCATCTGGGAATCGTATGCACCCTGCGATCTCGGAACAAGAAGTGTTCCCATCGTAACCAACTCAAGACAACCTGAATCCTCTTGAGGCTGAACGAAAATGATCGTGTCCATCTAGAAGAACTGTTAGAATCGCTAGGATTTCTGGCTGAAAAGGAAGTGGCGAAGGGACATGTATTCTCGGACTTAAAATTTCGGAAATGTTATTGTTATAGGACGCTATTTTAAGTTATCGGACGATTAAAGAATTCGTGTTTTTTTGGCATGGATATTTAGGTTTGACAACGAAGTCACCCTTTGTATACTCGCCCGACTCAGGGTCAGTGAATGACCGAATGGCAGGGATTGGCCTGAAAGATGGTTAGGCGTGCTCTTTGAATCTCACCCAAGCGTTATTCGGGTGGGCGTGAATGTCCGTCCGTGTGCGCCATGGCTTCGATCGGTCGAGTGAGTGGCTGGGAAAAGGCGTGCATTCGCCGGTGTTGTTTTCCAGGGTGCGCTGCTGTAGCTCAGCCGGTAGAGTGCGTCCTTGGTAAGGACGAGGTCACGGGTTCGATTCCCGTCAGCAGCTAGTGATCGCTGGTCGTTTCGACGATCTCACGATATTCATGCCGGGGTCCGAAATACGTGGAACTCTGGCAATGACAAGACAGGGCACTCAGAGTAGGGTGTCATTGCGTGCAGGTGAAAGTGCGTTTCGGGTCGTTCGGTTGTACGGTCCGGGTCCATCGCAAGGAAAAAAACATAACGAGGTCGTGCGCCCCAAGGCGCCGGGAGGTAAGTAACTAGGATGGCTAAGGGAGTATTCGAACGGACGAAGCCTCACATCAACGTCGGGACGATTGGTCACGTCGATCACGGTAAGACTACGTTGACGGCGGCCATCTGTACGGTTCAGTCTTCAAAGGGGTTATGCAAGGCGGTGTCTTACGACGAGGTGGCCAAGGCCTCGGAGTCGCAAGGGCGTCGCGATCCGACGAAGATTTTGACGATTGCAACCTCGCATGTGGAGTATGAGTCGGTGGCGCGCCACTATGCGCATATCGACTGTCCCGGTCACGCGGACTACGTGAAGAACATGATCACGGGTGCCGCGCAGATGGACGGGGCGATTTTGGTGGTATCGGCGGCGGACGGTCCGATGCCTCAGACGCGCGAGCATATCCTTCTTGCCCGCCAGGTCAACGTACCTTGCTTGGTTGCGTTCTTGAACAAGATTGACCTCGTGGATGATCCCGAGCTTTTGGACCTTGTGGAGATGGAAGTTCGTGAATTGCTTAGCAAATACGACTTCCCCGGAGACGACACCCCCGTGATTCGCGGTTCGTCGTTGCCGGCGCTTCAGAATCCCAAGGATCCGGCGAAGATTAAGTGTATAGAAGAATTGATGAACGCGCTGGACACCTACGTTCCGATGCCCAAGCGGGAAGTGGATCTGCCGTTCTTAATGTCGGTGGAGGACGTGTTCAGCATCAAGGGTCGAGGAACGGTCGCAACCGGTCGAGTCGAGCGCGGGATGATTCGCGTTGGCGAGGAAGTGGAGATTGTCGGTTTGACGCCCACGCAGCGAACGACGGTGACAGGCGTTGAGATGTTCAACAAGACATTGGATTCGGGTGTCGCGGGCGATAACGTCGGATGTCTGTTGCGGGGTACGAAGAAAGAAGAGATTGAGCGAGGGCAGGTTTTGGCGAAGCCCGGTTCGATCACTCCGCATACGAAGTTTGACGCACAGGTATACGTGCTTACACAAGAAGAAGGCGGGCGACATACTCCGTTTTTTACGGGATATCGGCCGCAGTTTTATTTCCGCACGACGGACGTTACGGGCGCTTTGGCGCTGCAGGGCGCGGAAATGTGCATGCCCGGGGACAACATCGGGATGGAAGTGACGTTGTTGAAACCGATTGCGTTGGAACAAGGCGTGAGGTTTGCGGTTCGCGAAGGCGGGCGCACGGTCGGGTCCGGCGTTGTTGCAAAGGTTATCGAATAATAACGGTCGGTCTCTCGAGGCGATAGCGGGCTGAAAGGACGTTTGCGGGGTTTATGGCGAAGGCTGCAAAACGCGAGTGGGTGTGGTTACAGTGCACGGAGTGCGATGACCTCAATTATCGCACGACCGTGAACGTCATGGGCGGAGTTCCCAAGATTGAGCTCAAGAAGTTTTGCAAGCGTTCGCGTACTCGCACGACGCATAAGATCAAGCGGAAGTAGAGCTCGCTCGGGATTGTAGACATTCACGGAGGAGCGTAGCTCAATTGGCAGAGCACCGGTTTCCAAAACCGGCGGTTGCGGGTTCAAGTCCCTCCGCTCCTGTTTCTTAAGGGCGGGCGACCGCCCTTAGCCCCCTAAATAAGGGGGAGGCAATGGCGGGCTGGCGGACTTTCGCGGCGGACCCCCCTTAATCCCCCCTTGCAAAGGGGGGAGGCCGAGGCCGGACCGGGTGGCAGATAGATCAGGCGATTTTATGAGCAACGGGAATACAGGGACGGTCGCGTACGACGAAGTTCAGGTTCCGATGGATGCCGGTTCGGGTCGCAAGCAGCCCCCGAAGCGCACAGCGCGCGGCGGGTCGGGCGGCTTCTTCAACGCCTACAAGCCCGAACAAGGTAAGACCACACGGACGGCGACGGTGGTAGCGGCCGGCGCAATCATCGCCTGGGGTGCCTACTTCATTTTCGACCGCCTGCAGGTGTACGAAGGCGATGATTGGTGGCGCTTGCTGATTACGATCGGCATTCCCATCGCGTTTGCCGTGGTGCTGGGTTCTTTTGCGTGGAGGTTTTCCTTCGCCCATCCGCGGACGGGCGATTTCATGATCGCCACCGAAGGCGAAATGAAAAAGGTCAGCTGGTCGAGCCGGCGCGAGAGCGCTTCTTTGAGCGCGCCTATATCGTCGTTCATC
>JBBTCX010000234.1:0-2711 GCA_038043045.1 Planctomycetota bacterium
AACCCGCTGCCCGCGCGGCGAAGGCTCTCGCGCAGTTGCGCGGGAGCTCGACGAAGGATGTTGTACACATGCCAACCGGAGATGGCCGCTCCACGGGCAAAGGCTTGAGTCGAGAACTGCGATCGTGTCGTTTTTTCCAGGCGCTCTCGCAGGAGACTGAGTACGTCCAAGTCCGGATCTAGTTTGGCGCACAATCCCGCAACCATGCCGATTCCCTTACAAAGCAAAACGGCGTCTCGGGGAATGATGACGTCGTGACGCCGGATGACATCGGAGAATTCCGCGATGATCGTCGTGAGTTCCAGAAGCTTCAGCGGAAGCCCGTGGTATTTGTCAATCAAAACCCCCAACGATCGCTCTAATCCACGTCGATCCGTATTTTCTCCCAGCGCCCCGAGGTCCGCCAACCCGTCGACAACCAGCGAAACCTCCCTGTGGACACAAGCGTAGACGATCGCCACCAGTTCGGTCATAAGTTCGTTCGAAACGCTGGTGACTTGGCCGAAGTCGAGGAGCCCCAACGTGGCCGGGGGTTCGACCAGCAAATTGCCAGGGTGCGGATCGCAGTGGAATAATCCGATCTCGAAAACCTGTTTGAAATAGGCGTTGGCCAATCGTCGGGCGAGAAGTTTGCGATCGATGGACTCGACCAGTCGCTTGTCCCCGCCCCAGATTTCCGCGAAATTCACCCCGCGAAGCACGCCCAAGGTCAGGATTCGTTTTCCCGATAAATCCCAAAAAACCGCCGGAATCTTTAGCCCGACCTCGTTGGAAAAGGCGGCCGCGAATCGCGTCGTCGCCGAAGCTTCGTGAACGTAGTCCAACTCCCGCGTGAGCATTTCCTCAAGTTCCGCGATCAGCATTTTGGGCCGATACATGCGCGATTCAGGTACCAGCGCTTCGAGCGATTCCGCCAACCACTTCAAAACAACGATGTCACTACGGATCGTATCATCCGCGTCGGGTCTGCGTATTTTGATGACCACCTCGCCGCCGTTGACCGTACAGGCTCGGTACACCTGACCTATGGACCCGCTCGCAATGGGGACCTCATCGACTGAGCTGTAACACTCCCGGATCGGACGCCCCAACTCGCTTTGAAGAATCTGCATCGCCGACTGGGTGTCAAACGGTGGCACGTTGTCCTGAAGAGTGCGAAGCTCCTTGAGAACATCAACCGGGACAAGGTCTGGACGGGTGCTTAGCATCTGGCCAAGCTTGACAAACGTAGGACCGAGTTCCGAACAGATTCTGGCAATTCGCCGCCCGATACTGGGAGATCCACTTGCGGCGTCTACGACTTTCGCCTTTCGCCGCATCATCCAAACCGGAACGTAACGCGAGAGATTTAGTTGCGAGACAACGTGTCCAAATCCATGCTGGGTCAGTACGCGGGCAATGTGCCGCAGGCGATTGAGTCCACGGACGCTACGGGTGATCTGAAAGGGAGTCATGGTCATAGCCTTGCGATGCTTCGGTCAATCGTCAAATAACAAAACCACGCTTCTGCATAAACCTAAATATCGGCACATCAATTAAACTGAAAAGGTATTTATAAAATTATCAATTTAACCAACCTATTTTTTCGCGCCGTTTGAGTTCTTGTGCGACTATTCAGAGGATGAACTTGCGGTAGGGCGGTAGGCGCTTTGATCAGCTATGGACGTTGCGCTAGACTGCTTATGAATTGAAATGGACGATCTGGGTTCGATAACTTTTTGTTAGGGAGCTTTGCACATGTGTAAGTATTTTTCTGGTTTGCTTCTTGTAGTGTTCGCAACGGCTACGTCGCTTGCTGCGGATCTTAGCCTCACGGCTCGGTCGAATGGATCAAGCTCGATCCAAGTGGCCCCCGGAGCCGTCGTGAATTATGAAATAATTGGTGAATTAAGCGGTAGCGCGAATGGCGGGTTGGCCCTGTTCGGCGTGGATGTTTCCTTTAGCGGCGGTCCGCTCCAACAAGCCAACGAACCGGCATCGCCACCGATGGACAATTTTGTCAGCAGCCCCACGAACACGAAAGGTCTTGCCAACCCGGCGGGTTACGGCGGAACCCTTCAAAACGGCGTTTTGCGGCAGGTTGGCGGCGCGCAGAACACTATCAACAACGTTGTCGGCAATGCTCCATTTCCGACGGGAATGGTTATCGAAGATGTTGCCATAACTCCTCAGGTGCTTTGCGCCGGTTCGCTCACGGCTCCGATGACCCCGGGTATGTATACGCTTACCCTTTCGAACGTTTTCGCAAACGTGATTAAGGACGGCGAAACCGGTACTCCATTCTACAAAACCGAACAAGCCGGTGTCGGCAATATCACCAATTTGTCGATCGAAGTCATTCCCGAGGAAACGCGCTGTGTGTCGAGTTCGCCGAGCTGTGACCAATCGCTTTGGCGCACGGCCAACAACACACTGTCGATACTCTTCGATGATGCCATCACGGCTCCCGCGGCGGGAGAAGTTCAAGTGAACGAACTGATGGCCGGCGGAGCGTTCGGTGCGGACATCAGCGGTTCATTCACGTTCACGGTTGAGAACGGCAATACGCTTCGCGTGCGTGAAAACGGCGATTCAGCGCTCGATCATCGTATATGGTACGCCGTCCGAAATACGGGTGCCTGGTCCGGCGTGGCTGCATTCAAAGTCGATCTCGTCGTGATGATCGGCGACGCGAACAATGACAATCGCGTTCAGGCAATTGATTCTGGATT
>JBBTCX010000235.1:0-6211 GCA_038043045.1 Planctomycetota bacterium
CACGGGCATTGAATACCAGCGCCTGGAGTGCGGCATTGCCCACTATTACACCGACCAAAAATCGTTCGACACCGCCGGTGTCGGCAATTCCTCGTCGTCGCCCACGTGCGCTGCGTAGCTGGCCGCGGAAACCCCGTAATCAGTGGTCAACACCGGCACGTAGTACCCAAACTCCGGTACCTGAGCGGCGGATTCATTTCAAAGCGCCGCCGCACGCCAATTCATTTGGTTGCTGTCGACGACATCGAAAACACCGCTTGCAACAGCAACGGTCTTGCGATTCGAACCAAGTCCTTACGGCGCCGGACACGGGTCCGGGCAAGCATAATCCCCCGCGTACGCAGCCAGCAGAGACAGCAGATCGTCCACGTCGACCACGCCGTCCGCCACGCATGGGGCGATGTCGCCTTGGGGACAATCACCCAGATTCAAAAATGCGCTCAGCATGCAAAGCAAATCATCCACGTCGACCACGCCGTCCCCAAACGGTAGCGGCAAGAGGTCTGAATAGAGAATGTTGACCGGCATTCCCGCACAAGCGCCCGTGTCGCACACGTCGTTGGTCGTGCACCCGTCTCCATCGTCGCACGTGATTGCATTGTCGACGAATGAGCAGGCCACAACATTGCACGAGTCGGTCGTGCAGACATTGCTGTCGTTGCAAAGATAACCATCGCACGCATCCAAGATGGCGTTGCCATTGCAATCGCCCGCCGAACCGTTCACCAACTCCGTAAAGTCCACGATGCTGTTTCCATTGCAATCCGGCGGAGTTCCATCGAACGCCAGCAGAAACAGTGCAAAATCGTCGTCATCCACATCGCCATCTTGTTCGATGTCGGAAATCGCGCATGCATCATCCGGCGTGTACGGACCCCCACCGCGATAACAACCCCAGAAGGCTAGAAAGTCGCCCATGTCGACGTCGTTGTCGCCGTCATCGTCGAATTCCGCCCGACCCAAGGAATTCAAAAAAGCGATCACCTTGTCTTGGTCGTTGGAGGTCAGTCCCGCAAAGCTTACAGCCGAAGGTCCAGCTTCACTCCCGGCAACGCCATGGGCGGCCACCGCCAACTGAACTCGACTCGCAAAAGTGCCGGCGGCGATGCTTGCGTCGTGAAGGAGCGGATCTCGAATTCGAAGACCCCAGAGTGAGGGCGTTCGCATGTGAGTCCCTGGAGCATCCCCCTGGACGATACCATCCGACAGCGCGCCCATATTGTGCAGAAGAAAGTCGGAGTAAGGCCGAATCGCACGACCGGATAGGGCCTCTTCCGGCGCCGTACCGGTGACAAACTGCGGCTTGTGACAGGCCGAACAACCGATCTGCACAAAAACGGCCTCGCCCGCCATACCCGATTTCGGCGTTTGTGGCGGTTGGGCAAGGAATCGCTGGAAATCGGCCACGCGATCGACGAAGTGGAAGCCTTCCAAATCCGGTCCATCTTCGGGATCGGCGACGTTGTCACATTGGGTCAGCACGGTCTGGTTCCCATTCGGGGCATTTTCCATCGGGATAAAACGGTTGGTGATGCCCATTTCATTCTGCAGCGCGTCGGCGGAGAAAGTCAGCATGGTCGCCACTTGCGACTTCCACCCAAACCGCCCGACACGCAGTGGGCTGCCTAACGGATCCTCGAACGCTCCCACCAAATGTGCCAAACCGTTGACACCCGGTGGCGGATTGTTCGCATTGGCGAGAATGTCGATCTCCGGGATGGCTTCCACAAGTCCCGCGCCGAAGAGAGCCGGGGTCGATCGAATCGCGGTAATGTTCGCCTCCGGCGGAACAGTCTCTTGACAGGCCCCGTCGATCGCCTGCGATTGCAACAAGGAACCGCCGTAATCCGTCAGCGGGTCGAAACCGGACTTGCTTAACTGGCCGAAACGGGTCACCACAATGGTCCCGGCTCCTCCTCCACCGCCGCCGCTATGGCACTGCAAACAACTGGTCTGATTGAAGATCGGGCCAAGACCGTCCGCGGCCAAGAATGGTTTCGCAAATTGGGTCCGCCCGGCGACGAATCGTCCCAATTCGTCCGGGGTCAGCCCGAGAACCGGGTCGCCCATCCGCGCTTGCAGCGTCAACGTACACGTGTCGGTCAACTCATCACAGGGTTGACCCACCTTGCAGGGGGGCGCTCCGGGTTCGCACGTGGAAATCACGCACGTCTCCAACCCATTGCAGAACCGGTCGTCATCACAATCAGAATCGGTGACACAAGGTTGACACTTCGGAATCAGATTGCCGCCGCACGTTCCGAACAGACAGACGTCGTCCACCGTGCAAACGTTCCCGTCGTCACAATTTGCCGTGTTGTTCGTGTGTTGGCAGTACAACGAATTGCACGCGTCATCCGTGCACGGATTCGCATCGTCGCACTCGCCGGCCACCGTGCAAGGAACGCACCCCGGTATGATGGCTCCGAAGCAATTGCCCACCGAACAAACGTCATTAAGGGTGCAAGGATCTCCGTCGTCACACGGGAGATTATTATTGGAATACGTGCACGTTCCGTGGCTGCAGTTGTCCGCCGTGCACGGATTCGCATCGTCACATTCAACGTCGATCTTGCATAGGACGCAACTCAGGGCCTCAACCTGGAAATTGTCGATCCCAGCCTCGGTCACAGAGTTGTTGCCCGTGTCGGCCACTCTAAAGCGAACCACGATCTGCGTCGTTGGGGCAACATAATCCCCCACTTGGAAAGACGCCGTCTCCCACAGGCTATTGGTGCCAGTGACGGTATGGACCGGCGTGTAGCTGCCGCCTCCATTGTTGGAAACCTCCACCACCAGCGCGTCTGCCTGGGGCGTGCCTTCGTTGTCGCAAAAGAACCATCGAGAATACGAAATGGTCGCGTCCGTTCCCACGAGATCAAACGTCGGCGAAATCAACTGAGTGGGTCCTCCATCCACATCGCTATCCACCGCGGCCCCTCCCACAGGTCCATTGCCGGTGACAAAGGCCATTACCTTGTCAGCAGCCTGGGTCGCGTCATCTTCCGGTGCGGCAATCTCTCCTCCAAAGACCGTTCCATTGGGGTTGGCCTGCACCCACCCTCCACCTGTAAGCGAAGCATGGTTCACAATCGACCAACTAGAGACATCCCCCTCAATCTCGTCTCGCAGCAAGACCACCGTGCTGACCGCTAATATTGCGGAGAAAGTGGACGTTGGTGCATTCGGCGGATCAAGAAAAAATCCGCCAAGCGTGGATTGTGCTTGAACATAGAACCTCAGCCGATCCGTGCACTCTCCCGTCGGCAAGCTGGCCACATACAGATTATTCCCCAAATGCGTCATGGGTGAACTGTTAAAAGGCCCGTTATTGACAGAGACAAAAAGGACACCCGTCCCCGGTTGTGGCGTGGTGCCCGTTAATCCGGTCACCTGAACCTGGAAAGTCTCCCCATTTTCTGGACGAACAAAATACGGCAGCCCATTGGGATAGCTGAACAGCAAGACCCCCGCCGGCGGTACGTTCATATACACCCGCGTCCCGGTGCACTGACCCAGCACAAGGTCCTTCCAGCCGTCGCCGTTGATATCAAACACCGCCGCGTCGTGAAGACCGGTCAAGTGCGCATTGGTGATTCCCGCCGTCCCTTGTTCTTGCATCGTAACGTTGGGCGGGTTGCCAAGGTTTCGAAACAGTTTTGAACGCCGGCTGCAACCGGGAGAGTCAATGTCGACGTCGGTGATGAACACGTCCAGGAATCCGTCGTTGTTCAAGTCGGAGATGATCTGTTCCCCTCCGAACTCGCCGACCGAACCGATGAACGTATGCTCGACGAAAGTCGCGATCCCACTCCCGTTGTTGCCTTGATTCAGCAGGTACCGATCGGTTCCGTCGTCTGTGATGACCAGGTCCAGCCGACTGTCATTGTTCAAGTCCCCCACGGTCACGTGATACGGCGCGTTGTTATAAACCTCGTCAAAAATATCAAAGAACCCTTCGTTGCTGGAATCGTTGTAACTGACGGAAACATGGATCGGATCAGTAAGGGCCGTGTCTTTGACGATATCCAAAAAACCGTCGTCATTGATATCCGCAATCGCCGACGCCATTCCAAACGACGACTGCACCATTTGAAACGTCATCCGCGCGGCCGTCTGGTCCGTGAAGTAACCCGCACCGTTATTGATGCACAGACGATCATTCAAGTCCGCCGGACGTTCGTACGGACCTTGGTTGTAGTCGGTGAAATAAAGGTCATTATCGCCGTCGCCATCCACGTCACCCGCCGATACCGAACAGAACCGCGGCTCCACCGGCATCGTCGGAATTCGATCCACGTCGTCAAAAACATAACCAAGCCACACTCCGCTGACGTTATCCCCCTGATTGATGTAGATGCGAGGGTGCGAAATCGACTTCGGCTGACTCCCGCTCAAGGTGGTGGCCGTCACAATGTCCAACCATCCGTCGCCATTGACGTCAACCAATATCACGTCCCGATCGTTGGTCAGATCAAGAAACTGCGGAATCAGAGTGTTCGTGCGATCCACGAGAACGCCGTTGATCGCATGTCCTTCGGCCAGTCCTTCGTTCATGAACAGGACGTTGCGACGCCGACCCGTCGTGGTAAACGGCTCTTTGTAAACCGCAACTAGATCGATGTCGCCATCTTGATCCACATCCGCCCAGGCATAGTCCTTCTCGTCCGTATTTGTCAACGCAACGCCCGCTGTGGCTACCAGCCGTGTGCTCGTTTGATCCGTAAACTGAACCCACTGAGCCCAAACATCCCCAGCGTCGATCGCCAAGCACGCGAAAATCCACAATGCAACCTGACCGATTCTCTTTTGCATATTCAACCCCATTTGAATCATCATCCTTGTATGCTGCGTGCAGTTAACGGCGGATTGTCGTGGCGATCGCCGAAGTCTCGTCGATGCTTCATAGCCAGCGTCCGGTGCCAATCCTTAAATACGCCCTATAAACCCTCCCTCGTACCTTGATCGGGCGAAAAAGTCAAGGTCAACCCCGTTGGCGCTTCAGGACCTGGACGCTAATTTGACAGGATTGTCATGCTTAGGCCGCTTCCCATTCCAAGAACGAATCGCCCGACGATTCTCACTTTTGTTTTCGCATTGATCCTTCAAGGAACTTTCACTGGACCCGTTCTCGCCGACCTAAACGCCAAACCGGCTGACCCCCTCGCGGAATTGATGGCCAAATCCGACCCACTTCAGGACGAATGGCCCACCGAAAAACTCTGGATCGCTTCAAAGTCGCAACTTTCTCAACTGTTTCAAGGACTTATGCGGCCAGAGGGCGATCAAATCGATTGGACGACGGTCGCTTCCCCGGACGCGAAGGCGACGCAACTTCGACCAAGCAAACTTACTACTCAATCCCTGACCGGCGGTTTTCATGTAACCAAAACCAAAACTCCTTCAACCTACCTGGTGGAACCTGCAACACTACCCGTCTCGGATGCGTTCCGTGAACTCCTCGCGTTGATGCGCGGTCCAGATCGCTCCCTTCGAATCGAAACCAAGATCGTGTCCGTCCAACCGCTGTCGGAAACGGATTGGACGACCGAGGTTCGTTATGAAGCTTTGTCGACGGGAAAGGCCGAAATCCGTGAACAAACGGCCTATTTCAATTTCGCGTGGTCATCCAAGGATACCCCCGAAAAACCCTTGATTCACACAATCAACCTTCTCTCCTTTCAAGAAGTCGTCCATGATCGATATGTTTTCAAGGATATGACACGCGATGTCATTCACAACGACTGGAGCGAGCATCTCCAATTCGGCGGCGAATACTGGTACGGCAGGATCGATGCCGTCGGCGAGATCAACTTCATGGGTCACAACGGCATCGCCATCGGCGACGCCAATGGCGACGGCCTCGACGACGTATACGTTGCAATGCCCACCGGGCTGCCCAACAAGCTCTTCCTCCACAACCCCGACGGCACGGTCACCGACCGCGCAGAACAAGCCGGCGTCGCTTGGCTCGACGACACCAAGGGCGTTCTTTTCGCCGACATGGACAACGACGGCGATCAAGACCTGCTTTGCGCCATCGGCCCCACGATCGTGCTATGCAAAAACGACGGCACCGGTCGCTTCGATCGCTTCGTCAGTATGCGCGCTCCGACGCCCGCGTCGTTTTATTCCTTGGCCGTGGCCGATTTCGATCTGGACGGCGACCTAGACATATACGCCTGCCGGTACGTCCATCTCCGCTATGGCA
>JBBTCX010000236.1:0-20980 GCA_038043045.1 Planctomycetota bacterium
CCCAGGTAGTACATGAAAATGAACGCCACGAGCACCGCCATCGGCAGGGTGCTGCACACCACGATCGCGCTGCGGAAATGGGCCAGGATCAGGAGAATTGCGAGGCTGGCGACGATCAGTTCTTCCTTGAGAGTTCCGACAAGCGTGTCGATCGCTCCCTCAATCAGGCGGGTGCGGTCATAGAAGGGAACGATCCGAACGCCGGGAGGAAGACCGGGTTGAAGCTGCTCGATGCGCTCCTTGATGGACTTGGTCACGGCGAGAGGGTTCTCGCCGAAGCGCATCATCACCACCCCGCCCACGGCTTCCTGGTTGTTCTTCTCCAACATGCTGCGGCGGTATTCGGGACCAAGCTGCACGGCGGCCAGGTTGCGAACGTATATCGGTACGCCGTTTCGTGCGGCCACCACCACGTTTTCCAAGTCGCCCACGCCGCGAATCCACCCGACCCCGCGGATGAGGTATTCCGCGTTGGCTTCAAAGTAGACCTTGCCTCCGACGGATATATTGCTGCCCGCAACCGCGTTGAATACCGACCCGAGCGAGAGGTCGAAGGCGCGAAGCTTGTCCGGATCGACGTCGATCTGATACTCGCGCACGAAGCCGCCTACGCTGGACACTTGGGCGACGCCTTGCACATATAACTGATAGCGGACATACCAGTCTTGAATCGCCCGGAGCTCATCGACGCTGTACCCGTCGCCTTCCACCGTATACCAGAAGACTTGGCCAAGTGCGGTGGCGTCGGGAGCGAGATACGGGACAACGCCGGGAGGTAAAATCGTGCTGGCGATATTCAGTCGTTCGAGTACGCGCGTCCGTGCGAAGTAAAAGTCGGTCTTGTCGTCGAAAATGATGTTGATCATCGAGAAGTTGAATTCGCTCGCCGATCGAATCGCCTTCACGCCGGCTAAGCCCTGCAAGTTCACCGACAACGGGTAAGTGATCTGGTCATCGATTTCCTGCGGGGACCGCCCCATCCAATCGGTAAAGACAATGACCTGATTCTCGGACAGGTCGGGGATGGCGTCGATCGGCGTCTTGAGCACGCAATAGACGCCCCACACAGCCACGCCCGCCATGATCATGAGAACGATGAAGCGGTTGCGAACGCAGTATTCGATAATTCGCGGAACCATAGAACCCTCGTTAGTGCGGACCCAAGAAAACCAATTCTGGTGCGCTACCGTGCCGGGTCTCTATTACGGTCCTCCGGAAGCTCCGAAGTATTGGGCGCTGGCTGCCGGATTCAACCGGTTCTCCGCGTCGACCAAAAAGGCGCCAGCTGTTGCGACACGGTCACCGGCGTTGAGCCCCGAAAGGACCGGATAGAACTCACCGGCTCGGTTTCCGACCTTGACTTCCAGCATGTCGAAGGTCCCGGGGTCCGTCTCCCGATACACTATTTTCCGCGTCCCCGTGTTCACCACGGCGGAGGCCGGCACGGCGAGGCTCTTCTCGACCTTCGCAAGTCTCAATGGGAACTTATCAATGGGGCAAAGTTCGGGCTTTTCGTAAATTCGGTCGGGGTAGATGGGGCAATGGTAGCCCGTGATGAACCGTTCGGATTCGATAACGTCGCTGGAGGTGATCGTGCCGGTAACCGTGCCACACTTGGGCATTTCACTGCCCATGAATGGGTTGGCCACCGTGGAGGTGTTTTGAAGCCATTCGGCGTTGACCATGGGGCATTGCGCGACGTAGAGCTTAAGAGCAGGCGGGGGTGACGCACGCGCAAGCTGAATGATGTGCTCGCTCAAAGGCTTGAGGACACCTCGCTGGGCCCGAAGGTCCTTCCCTTTCAACTGCTCGGCGAGTTCCGCGACCGCCGACGCCTTCTCGGACATGGCACCGTGGCCGCCCGCGGAGAACTCCTTCGCCGCCGCAAGAAGCGAATCGACCGCCGATGAATCAACTTTATCATCGACGTACCCAGCGGTCATCCACAGATAGGCTCGCAATAGTGCGGATGTGTCCACGACAAGCACCGCACTCTTGTCTGTTGCCGCATTTCCGTCTGGGGCTGACGTCACTTCTGTCACGCTCCCCACCGGTACACGGACCACAGCGTGTGCGTACATGCCCGGTTTGAGCTTCAAATCAGGATTGGCAATCTCCACGCGAGCGGAGACGGTTCGTGTCGCGGGATCGACGACGTAGGCGATGAACGTGATCTTGCCGGCAAACACTTCGTTGGGATACGCCGTGCTGGTCACCTCGACGGCGGTGCCGATCGCTACGCCACCGGCCTCGTCCTCGAAGACCTTCGCTTCCATCCAGACATTGCTCAGATCGGCGATCGTGTAAAGGTCGTCCCCTTCGTTGACGTAATGGCCTTCCAGTACTTTTTTTTCCGTCACGAAGCCGGATATTGGCGCGTGCACGATCAGGTGCGTATCGACGGTCCCACGACGGAGAATATCGTCGATCTGTTCCTGCGTGACACCCCACAGGAGGAGCTTCTGCTTGGTCGCATCAATCAAAGCATCTGCAGCCGGTGCACCCGCAGGTCCGGAGCCTTGTCCCGCTCCGATGCGACGTTGGGCCATAATCAGCTCTTGCTGGGCGGTGATGAGTTCCGGGCTGTACAGCCAGATCAAAGGATCGCCTTCGTCGACGTGCTGGCCCACATAGTTGACCATCAAACGGTCGATGCGACCCTTCGTTCGTGATGCCATGTTGCGGCGCCGGGTCTCGTCGTAGCCGACGATCCCGACCGTGCGAATCTCCCGCGCGAGCATACGGTATTCGACAGGAGTCGTGCCGATTCGTCCCATCTGAACCTTCAATGGAGTCAGGTGTTGGCGTGCGAGCACGCCTTCAGGAAGTGCAGACTGCGCGGTCTTGGCGCGCTTGGCGAGCGGCATCCCGCAGATCGGACAGCTTCCGGGCTCAGATCGAATGATGTTGGGGTGCATCGGGCAGTAGAATTCGGTGTCCGCTGCGACAACCATCTCCGGGGCGCGGTCGGGTCGCCGCCACCGGTCGTAGTAGTTCATGATATTTTCCCAATAGCCCACCACGAACCCGACCAGGACCATCAGGAAGATGAACCGCAGGCGAACATTCAGGATTCCTATGAACCACCACACCTGCTTGAAGAACGAGGGGCCGGGAGTTCTTTTGTCGCCGGTATCTGCCATCGCCATGTCACTCCGTGAGTATCGTTACACTCTTGGGCCTGATGGAGAACGTGCTTTTCTTTCGCCGCCGCGAGGCGTTGTTCGATCTGTCGCTCAAGTTCGGCAAAGTCGGACATCAGTGGTTCTCCTACCCGTTGTGCCCCGCCCGAAGGCTCATCTATTGGATGCGCAAGCGATGAGTTTTCTTCCGACAGATGCCCCGATGATCGGATTCAAGTGGTGGGAAGGTCTGCGGCTCTTGAAACATTGTCCCGAATCACATCGGTCGACCGATGTTGGAGGAGATGTCATCGTTTCTTGCGGTGGGGTCTCGCCGAAAATCATCCTTCCGCGTGGATGTTGGCCACTCAGCGGTTGACCAAAAACAACTATGGACCCTCGTGATGATGGTCGTGTGTCGCCCCGATTGTTGAGGCCGATCCAGGTGCCACGGCTGCCATGACGGCCGGTAGTTCTGTAGCCTCGTCCAGTCTGCTCAACACACAATGGCAAGTCGACGGGTCGGTCAAGTGAACCAGTGACCATTCTCCAACGGGCACCTTATGGCCTCGGTGCTTTCCCACAACGCAGGAGCGGTCCTTATGGGTACCGAAGTCTTCGCGCAGAACCGGGGGATGGAAAAGGACGCCCAGGAACTCTCCAGCACGGTCGTATCGTGCGGCGACACCCGACGCATCGCCAAATTGCAATACGTAGGTGGTCTTCAGCTCAAATCCTCCGGGTAGAATGGCCGGAAGGTCAAAACTCAGCTTCGTTGCATACCGTTTCGCGTCGGCTGGAGTCGCCTCTTTTGCGTCGTAGTTCGTAAGGAACCGGCCGAAGGCCTCCCGCGCATCGGCCTGAAGGGAATCCAGAAGGATGCCGAAATCCACGGTCGCCGCTTGGACTTGCGACCCGCGGTCGCGCACCCATGGCAGCGCGAAGAGCCCTAGGCCGACGACGACGGCGATGCTGGCCGCAAGGGCAAAACCGGCTCGCGAACGAAAGATGTAAAGAATCGGGCGCCGTACTGTAGCTGGGTGCTCTAGACGACTTTCGATTCGGTGCCATAGGTTCGAAGGTACGGTCACCGAGGTCGGCTCAGCGATTGCCGCAGCAAGGGAACGCAATTCACTGAGTTCGTCTGCACAAGTTTGACAAAGCGTCAGGTGACTTTCGACCTCCCGGCAAATGTCCGGCGCGACCTCACCGTCCAAATACGGCCCCAAGTGATCCTTGATGTTCTCGCAATGGGTCATGGTTCAGCTCCACGCTGGAGCCGCGGCGCCGGCACATCGGCCGCCGGCTGCGCCGATCCTTTGTTGCTCCTGCTTATTGGATGCACGGCGCGGGGACTTTCTTCCGGTGGGGCATAGCTTTTTTTAAGCAGTTCCCGGACTCGCCCGCGTGCTCGATTCAAGCGAGAAGCCACGGTTCCCGGCGGGCAGCCCGTGAGATCGGCGATTGCTGCATAGTCCAGGCCCTCCTGATATCGCAGTACCAGCATGGCACGATCCGCTTCCGAAAGTTGGGCTAGTGCGTCTTCGACATCAATCGTCTGATCGTGTGTTGCATGGGCCGCAGACGGCATGTTCCTCCCGTTCATGGAGGCGGCCGTTCGATCTTGGAGTGCGACCCGTCGTTTGTTTTGCAACGCCTGGTTAATGGCAATCCGAGAAAGCCACGTCTCGAAGGACGATCGACCATCGAACTGGTTGGCACGTGTGAACGCCCGGATATACGTCTCCTGAACCAAGTCGAAAGCATCCTCTTGGTTCCCGGTGATGCGTAGAATCAGTCGATAAATGCGCTCAACGGTAAGGACATAGATTTCGTGCTGAGCGGATCGCTCGCCGCGACAACACCGGTCGACAAGTTCGTACTCGATCAACTGTTTCTTCCGTTGCGGTTCGATCCGAGGGTCGCCAATCCGAGGCGGCCACTTGGCCATCATCATACCGGTCGGATTCACATGTAGGAACCGGGCCCGGGGGCCGAGTAGTCCGAGGCGCTCTTGCGACCCGAAAATTCTTCGGCAGTCCGTGGAAGAATTCACGTCCGTCGCGCATCCAATGTCATGCGGGGCTGGAGTCTTGGGTCGCGAGGAAGCTTCTATAGCCTGAGAGTCGGCTCTGGTAGGAGTAGCATTGATGCGGTTCGTGCGACGATGTTCCTGGGTTGCCTTCTACCTCGTGGCGTTAGCGGTTTCGGTCCGAGGTCATGAAGGCCACGGCGGCGCTGAAATTGGACCCTACGACCTTGACTCGCCGCGAGTCGTTACGCTCGAAACGGCGGCGCATATCGGGTTAAAAACCGCCGAAGTCGATTTCGGGGCGGTGGAGGACATCTTGTCGCTTTCGGGAATCGTTCGCGCCTCGCCCGATCGACATTGGACGATCGCCACGCGGACAGCCGGCAAGATACTATCCGTTCGCGTGCAGATCGGAGACCAGGTTAAACAAGGCGATCTGCTGATCGAGATTGACTCACCGGAGCTGGCCCGCAACATCTATGAGGTGCGCAAGCTGGAGACCGAGTATCAGAGACTTCTTGTGGACATCGTGCGTAGCGAAGGACGCGTCAAGCAGCTCCGCGTCGAAGTGGAGAACACCCAGAAGGCTGCGGACCTGGCTGAAGCCGAGTTACAGCGATCGGAGTCCGCGGGGGAAAACGCGATTCCATTGAACGTGCTCGGGGAGCGACGTGCCAACGCCCTCAAAGCGCGCGGTGACGCGAGATTCAAAGAAGTGGACCTCGAAGTGACCATGCAAGAAGTCGTGGCGTTAAAGAATCAGGCTGAGGCGCTGTGGTTGTCGCGAGACGCGCTGTTCGCCATCGCCAACGTCGAGCCCACACAAGAAGGCTCGTTAACGCGTCCGTCTCACGACCAGACGATCAGCTTGGTTCGCTTGCTGGCACCCGCCGACGGAGTCGTCGTCGCCCGCTCGGCCCGACCCGGTCATTGGGCGGCTCCGGGAGAGACCTTGCTCGAAGTCGCGGACTATTCGGTCGTTCAGATCGAGGGTGAGCTTCCGGAATCCCTGATCGCCCGCGTGGTATCGCGTAGTTCGGACAAAGTTCGCGTCCGGATCGCTGCCGACTCAGCATTCCTGGGCCAGGGCACCGTCAAGTTCATCAGCCCGGTGCTCGACGAAGTCAAGCGCACGGCACACGTGTTGATCGAGGCACCCAACACTGAAAGCACGCTGAGAGGCGGAATGTTCACGGACCTCACGATCATTCTGCGCGAAGAGAAAACCGCTGTCGTCGTTCCTGCATCGGCGGTCATCCAGGACGGCCCCGTCCATTTCGTGTTCACGAAGAACGGGGATGTCTTTCAGAAACAGGACATCACGCCGGGACTTGGCAACGATCAGTTTGTTGAGGTGCTCGCCGGACTGGCCCCGGGGGATGTAGTGGTCTCGCAGGGCGCATATTCGTTGACGCAGTTGCGCCCGAAAGCGACAACCGCGGTGGCAAGCAGCGCCCCTAACAAACCCAACAATGGAGCCGCGAAAACTCCGTGAACTTGCGACCATTGAAATGTGCCCTTGAAACCCGCGGAACTGGGTGTGTTTACAGCGTGAACAGGAACGACATCTAGTGCTAAATGCCATCATTCGATTTGCGCTCCACAGCCGCGTGCTGGTCCTCGCGGCGGCAGCGCTGCTCGCCGCATATGGACTCTTTACGGCGACCCAACTGCCAACGGATGTCCTCCCTGATCTCAATCGTCCGACAGTTACCGTGTTGACCGAAGCGCCGGGGCTGGCTCCAGAGGAGGTAGAGACGCAGGTTACGTTCCACTTGGAAACCGCGCTCAACGGTGCGGTCGGCGTTGAACGCGTTCGCAGCACATCTGGCCTCGGTCTGTCCGTCGTGTATGTTGAGTTCGCGTGGGGTACGGACATTCGGTACGACCGCCAAGTCGTGCAAGAACGCCTGAATCAGGTTGCCGAGAAGCTGCCTCCGGGCGCGATCCCCATCATGGGACCGGTCAGTTCCATCATGGGTGAGATCATGCTCATCGGCTTGCGGAGTGACAACCTGTCGCCGATGGAGGTTCGCTCGCTGGCCGACTGGACCATCCGTCCGGCGCTCCTTTCCATCGCGGGCATTGCGCAGGTCACCGTGATGGGGGGGCAGGTTCGGCAATTTCAGGTATTGGCGGCCCCCGAGAAACTTCGACGCTTTGAGCTCACCCTCTCGGACTTGGAAGAGGCTTTGGAGAAGGCCAACGAAAACTCCGGCGGCGGGTTCATCGTTGCGGGCAGCCAGGAGTTCGTCGTGCGAAATCTCGGCCGAGTCTCTTCGGTCGCCGATATCGAAACATCCCTGGTCGTGACGCGCATCAATGAAGGGGTAACACGGCCCATCCTGGTGCGGGACGTCGCTACTGTGCGCGAAGGCGGCGCACCGATCAAACGCGGCGACGGCTCCATGAACGGCCGCCCCGCAGTGATCATGGCTATTCAAAAGCAACCGGGAGCGGATACGCGCGATCTTACTGATCGAATCGACCAGGCGATTGCACAGCTCCGCCCCACGTTGCCCAAAAACCTGGTGATTAATGCCGACTTGTTCCGGCAATCTCATTTCATCGAAAATGCCATCGACAACGTAACCGAAGGCCTGTTGGAAGGGGCGCTGCTTGTATCAATCGTTCTGATCCTCTTTCTGTGGAACGTCCGCACAACCATTATCACGCTCACGGCCCTGCCGCTTTCACTGTTGATCACTGCTTTAGTGTTCAAACTCTTCGGGCAAACCATCAATACGATGACCCTCGGAGGCATCGCCGTTGCCATCGGCGAACTGGTGGATGACTCAATCGTGGATGTCGAGAACGTCTTTCGGCGCCTCCGCGAGAACCGCCATCTGCCCAAACCTCAGCCTGCCCTCAATGTGGTTTTTGACGCATCCAGCGAAGTTCGTGGTTCGATCGTATTCGGAACCGTCATTGTTCTATTGGTTTTTCTCCCGCTGTTCGCCCTTTCCGGAATCGAAGGCCGTATGTTCCGGCCTCTGGCGACCGCGTACATTGTGAGCATCCTCGCGTCCCTCCTTGTCTCGCTGACCGTCACGCCGGCCATGTGTTTGTATCTCCTACCGAACATGAAACGCATGACCGCCGAAAAGGACGGGTTGATGCTGCGCGCCTGCAAACGCATGGCCCGCGGCATGTACGCGATCTCGCTTCCGCGGCCTTGGACGATGATAAGTTTGGGGGTTGCGTTGATGGGCGTTGGCTTCGTGTTCGTGGCGATGCTGGGTCGGGAGTTTCTCCCGGCGTTCAACGAAGGTACCGCCACGATCAACGTGTTTGCGGATCCCGGTATCTCGCTCGCTGAATCGGATCGGCTGGGAGCAAAAGCGGAAGAACTTCTACTCTCCGTTCCGGAAGTAAAGTCGACCGGACGTCGCACGGGGCGGGCCGAGCAAGACGAACATGCCGAAGGCGTCCATTATTCTGAATTAGATGTCGATTTCTGGACGCCGGAAGAGGCGCGAAACTCGAAGAAGCATGTAACGGTAGACGGTCGAATAGCACCAACTTCCGTGCGCAGCAAGCTAGTCGTGCTCGCTGAAATTCGGCAGAAGCTGGAAACCCTGTCCGGAGTGGCCATTGCTGTCGGACAGCCCATCAGCCACCGAATCGATCACCTCTTGTCCGGCGTACGTGCCCAAATCGTCGTCAAGATCACGGGTCATGACCTAAACACGCTCCGCAACCTGGCGGACCAGGCCCATGCGGCCATAAACGGCATTCCGGGCGTCGTTGATCTTCAAGTCGAAAAACAGGTGCTGGTTCCTCAAGTGCGAATCCGTGTGAAACGCGAAGCTGCCGCACGTGTTGGCTTCCAGCCCGCGGAACTGGTCCGAACGTTGGAAACTGCACTCAAGGGCAAAGTCGTCTCCCAAGTTTTGGACGGGCTGAAATCCTATGACTTGATCCTGATGTTGGAGGAATCCGTTCGAAATGACATCCGCCGACTCAACGACGTGCGATTGATATCACCCACCGGCGCCGTGGTCCTGCTGTCCGATGTGGCAGGAATTACCGAGACACCCGGTCCCAATCAAATCAGCCGGGAAAACGTTCAGCGACGTATGGTTGTTTCAGCGAACGTACAGGGCCGGGACCTTGGCAGCACCGTGGCAGAGATTCAGAAATCGTTGGCGATGGACTTGCCGCCGGAAAAAATCCCAGCCGGATATGCGCTGAGCATTGGCGGTCAATTCGAGGCCCAGCAATCCGCCACGCGCTTGATTCTGATTCTCGGGTCCATGTCTCTTGTCGCCATGTTTGCGGTTCTCTATTCGCATTTTTTTTCTGTGCAAATGGTCATTCAAGTCATGCTCAACATTCCATTCGCCTTTATCGGCAGCACCGCGGCCCTGTGGCTTGCAGGCGAAACCTTCAGCGTGGCCAGCCTCGTTGGGTTCATCAGCCTTTGCGGGATCGCGGCGCGAAACGGAATCATGATGATCAGCCATTATATTCACCTCATGACCCACGAAGGAATTCCATTCGGGCGTGAAATGGTCGTTCGCGGCAGCGAGGAACGTGTTGCGCCGGTTCTGATGACGGCGCTGACGACCTGGCTGGGGTTGATTCCACTCATCCTGGCGGCTGGTCAGCCGGGAAAGGAGATTCTTTACCCGGTCGGACTGGTGGTGGTCGGCGGCATGGTGACGACGACGTTGTTGGATTTTTTCATCACACCAACAATTTTTCTTCGGTTTGGGAGACGTGCGTCAGAGCGCCTACTGGTCGAATTTCGTGCAACGCAATCCAACCGCCACTCCGCGCCGGGCTCGGACGGACGCGTTCCGTTGGTCGGCGTGAGTTTGGCGACCCAATAGAAAGAACTGAGCGAGGTGCCGTAGCGCCTCGCGGTGGTGAAGTTACGAAGTGAGGGAGTGTACTTAATACCGTTTTGCAAAGGAGAGTCGACTATGAAGAATTGGATTAGGATGTCATTGGTAGCCTTTTTGGCAGGTGGATTTGCGCCGTTGGCTTGGGCGCAGCACGGACACGGTGAACAAGGCCATGACCACGGAAAACCCGTCGAGTTCAAAATGCCTACGACGTACTCTGACGCAGTGAGCGAGATTGAACATCGACTCCATGAGATTTCGGAGTTGATGTCGTCAAAACAATTGGCCAAAGTCCACGCCGAGGCAGACGTGATCCAAAAGGTTGCCAAGGTGATCGGACAACTGGCCCTGAAGGAGGGCTCCGGCGTTCCAAAGGAAGCGGTAAAGGACGTGAACCTCGCCGGAAAGGACCTGGCCGCGAAGTTTGATGCAATCGACAAAGCTGGAGACTCAGGCGATCTAGCTGGCACGAAAAAAGTATACGAAGAAATGGTCAAAATCGCCGAAACCCTGGCCAAATACGCGCCCAAAACCTATCAGTGCCCGATGAAATGTGAGGGACAGAAGACGTACAACCAACCCGCCAAATGCCCCAAGTGCGGAATGGACGTGCAGGACGTGAAGGCGCACGCGGACCACGAAGCCAAGCACGGCGGTTCATTCTTCATGACCTCGGATAACAGGCATCACCTGGAAGGAACCCTTTCGACCACCCATGAATTCCGAATCTATTTCTATGATGAGTACACCAAGCCGATCCCCGCCGACAAGTTTACCGCGGACGGCAAGGCTTGGACCCAAAAGAGCGCCGTCTGGATGGACGGCGCTGATCAGTCGAAGCCGTTCACCATGACCGTCGAGCCGGGCAAGGCATTCCTGACCGCCAAGATCGATTCGGCGATTAAGCTCCCCATCGGCATCAAGGTCATGATCGACTTCAAGAATGGGCAGAAACCTCAGAACTTCGATTTCGATTTCAAAGAACCAAGCAAAGAACCGGCTGCCGAGAAAAAATAACTCGGCCACGGCGGAAATTAAGCCGCCGGAACAGAGGTTGAGGGAAGCGTCCAAGCGGCGCGGAGAACCTGCATCTGCGGAATTTATTGGTTGAATGGTCCGACAGGCTGCATAATGATGGGTCCAACGAATCGGACGACGCACAATGCTGCGCGAGTGGCAGCGCTGTATGAACTCGATTGGATGAGCCGATGAAACACGAATTTTTTGAGCGGTCGAAGTGCGCGGTCGGACTGTCACTCCTACCGCTGGCTTCATGCGCCACAATCGATCATCGGCCGGAGCTTGCGGCCGCGGATGAAGCCATGTCCCGTGCTTCCGGGGTGAAAACGTCTTGGGCGGCGCAACCTGCCATCGTCGAACTGGTCCTCGACGAAACTGGCCGCTTGCCGCTTGGGTCCGTTGTTGAGCTCGCTTTATCGAATAACCGCTTGTTGCGCGCCGACCTGGAAGTGCTCGGACAAGCCAAGGCGGACTTGGTGCAGGCGGGTTTGCTTTCGAATCCCGTTCTGTCGATCATGACCGGCCTACCCGAGGGCGGCGGTCGCGCCAGCGTCGCGTTCGGATTGTCGAAGGACTTGGCCGACCTCTGGCTTATCCCGTCCCGTAAGCGCGCAGCACAGTCCATGGTGCAGCAACGAGTCCTGTCCTTCACTGACACCGCGATTGCGCTTTTGGCAGACGTGAAGACAAACTACGCAACGTTGCAGTACCAGTCCGTAGCTACTGGTCTCCAACAACAGAATCTGCGCATCTTGCAGGAGTCTATGGAGATTGCACAAGCTCGACTTCGGGCCGGCGACACGACGCAACTCGACGTGAACCTGGTTAGAGCCCGTTACGTTGAGGCGGAAAACGAGCTCTTGCAGCTAAGCGCCGACTTCCGGCTCATGCAACGCACGCTGCTTCGCTTGATGGGGGTCGCGCGGGCACCGGACGACTGGCATCCGGAACCGCTTCCGTCGGACGTGCCGCCGGCGAAACGATGGACGGCCGAAGCGAACCTCGTGGAAGTCGCCTTGCTTCAGCGATTGGATGTACAAGCGGCGCGATGGGAAGTGGAAGCGGCGGTGGCCGAATTCGAGCAACAGCAACGGCGAATCATCCCAAGTTTGAGTCTTGGCATTTCCGGCGAACGGTTCGAGCGCCGGGCAACGCCAGGTAGAGATGTTCTTGCCGACACCGCCCGTGCGTCCATCGCCTCGGGAACGCTCACTGCACCCGAAATCCAATCGGCCTCGGAGCGTCGCCAGGAACGGTCGCGGGAGATCGACTTCATACTTGGCCCGTCGATCGAGGTCCCTCTGCCGATTTTCGATCAGAACCAAGCCCAGATCGCCAAGGCCCAGTTTCGCGCGAGGGAGCTGCAGCAACGTTACGAGGAAACAGAGCAACGTGTGACGGAGGCCGTTCGCGCCGCGTTCACTCAGCGACGGTTGGCGGAGGACCGGGCTCGCTTGTTCCACGAAACGCTCGTACCGCTTCAGGAAGCCAACCTGGAACTGGCGCGGATCGCCTATCAGTCCGGGCGGGAATCTATCTTGACCGTGCTACTGGCCCAGGAATCCCTGATTCGAACGCGGCTCGCATATGCGGCCGCCGGACGCGATCTTTCCATCACCGCGGCTAACCTTGAGCGGCAGCTTGCCAGCCCGTTGCAAGAGATCTTGCCGACGCCGTAAGTGATAAGTGAAAAAGGGATCACTCTTGGGAATGGTCGTGAGAACAAGAATTCGTCGAAGTGACCTTTCCCTCTAAAACAGGTCCGCCGCTTGGGTTAGACTTCGTAGGTTGACCTGCTTCCCGAATCTGGAGTTTGGAAGTGTTAGCCCAAGTGAGGAAGGGCGGATGCAGTTGAAAGGAAACGCAACTGTTTACCGTGTTTCGGGGCCGTTTTTCGCGGGACATTCGCATTGTCTCGATCCGCAGGAGACGCGAAAAATCGCCAAATGTTCGCATCATGTACGGGTTGAACTGCGTTTTTCGCTCAAAAACACAGGGAACAACCCTCAAAAGACGGCAAACAGATACAAGGAAACACAGTCGCGTAGTACGCAAGAGCAACTACAGCAGCGCTCTCCTGGATCCCGAATTCAACTGTTCGCGGGATAAAAAACATTGTCCTTTCCGCGAGGCTGAATTCGTCAAACATGGAAAATGTGTGTTGGATTGTAATCCGACATCAATGCACGGTGAAAGAACTTTGTTTGATCTGTGCGGAAAGGTCAGAGTTTTGGTCAGTCAACTTAACTGTTGCCGCGTGTCGAAGTTACTTCTTGAGCCAATATCATGCGGAAAGGCGCGGCCTTCTCTTCATGACCCTTGCCCGGTTCCGCGACGTTCCAGGACTCATAGAAACGAATGGTGGCTTCAATCACGTCGCGCTTGCGATAATAAGTGTCATCCAAAGCGTCTTTGAGCTTCTCGTAGGATTCAAGGAGTAACGCTTCCCCTTGGATGAACTGACCGCGTCCGCCCATGATCCTTCCAAGAACATGCGATCCAAGCCAATGCAATCGATCCATGCGAGGAAAGTGTCCCTCGCACAATGTTATGCGCTGCCGAACCCAATTTTCGGCCTCGTCGTGTCGACCTCCCCGCTCCAGCACGCGCGCGAGATTATACATGGTCGTCGCCACATCGGAGGGATCCTGTTCCAGAAGACGTTGCCGAATTGAGAGTGCTTCCCGAAACGCTTCCTCAGCGCTCTGGAAGTCCATCTTGCGTTCCAAGACGTTTGCCAAGCTGACTAGGTTTCGGGCGACATCGGGATGATCGAAACCGAGTTTACGACGGCGGATTTCGAGGGCCTGTCGATAGAGGGTCTCGCTTTCGTCGAGGCTTCCTTTTGCCTCCAGAGTTGCGGCGAGATTATGCAACGTGCGTGCCACCTCGGGATGGTCGTCCCCCAGCCGCTTGCGGTTTTGTGCCAATAGTTCGCGTAACGAACGCTCTGTTTTTGCCGGGTCCGCCTTCTTGCGCCGCAACGCTACAAGATTCTCCATCGTGCCCGTCGTTTTGTCGTGTTCTTCTCCCAATGTTTTTCGCCGAAGTTCCAAGGCCTCTTCGTACAGTTTTTCCGCCTCTTCCAAGTTCCCCGCGCTCTCCAGCACATTCGCTAAACTGTTCAGTGCGGTCCCAATGTCGGAGTGTTTATCTCCCAGCAGCTTCCTACGCATGGCCAAGGATTTACGTAGCAAGGCTTCGGCTTCCGAGTATTCCTTTCGCTTTTCCATTACACGGGCAAGATTGTTTAAACAACGGGCAACTTCAATGGACTCCGGCCCATCCGTTTCGCTATAGACCGCCATCGCCTCACGGTGATATCGTTCAGCCTGCTCGAGCTTTCCCCTTTCCGCCAATGCATTCCCAAGTTCACCCAGCACACTCGCCACATCCTTATGTTTGTCCCCAAGCAGCTTACGACGTACTTCAAGGGCCTGAGTCAGCAACCCCTCACTCGCACCACGATTCCCCTGTTTCTGGAGAACAACCGCCAGAATGTGCATGCTCTCAGCTGTGCCGAGATCCTCCTCACCAAGCAGGCGCTTCCGAATGTCCAGCGCCTGCCGACTCAACCTCTCAGCCTCCTTGTATTCACCCTTAATTTTCAAAACGTACGCAAGGCTGTTGATGGCGGTTGCGTATCCAGCGTTGTTCTCACCCACCTCCGTACGAACCATCTCCACGGCCCCACGAAGCAAATCCTCCGCCGTTTCATATTCACCGACTTGATTCAAGGCATTTCCGATCGTAATTCGAAATCGAAACTCCGCATGAGGAATGTCCGCCAATCGACGTTCATGGATGTCATTGACCGCCTGATCCAGAATCTCACGAAGAATGGTTGTATCGCGCCCCTTGGCAACCGACGGTGTCACACTCCTAAACATGCCATCCAACTGGTACCCAAAGAAACTGCCATACTCACTTTCAAGAGCCGCACGCCGGGCCTGAGTCAACGCAACAACAAATCCGACGGAAAGTCCCACGAAAGCAAGCGCCAGACCCGTCACCAATGCACGGTTGCGCCGGGCGAACTTTCGCATCTGATACCACGCAGTCGGCGGCCGCGCTGCAATCGGTTCATCCAAAAGAAATCGTCGAAGATCCGCGGCCAAATCGCCCGCCGATTGGTATCGCCGGTCCTTGGACTTCTCCAGCGCTTTGCCGATGATGGTCTCAACGTCGCCGCGCAACTCCCGATCATGGGAGCTCAACGACTCCGGCTCATCTTGCTGAATCATGCGAGCCGCCTCGGGTATTTTGACCCCTCGGACCTTAAACGGCAGTTCTCCCGTCAACAGCTCATAACCGATCGCCCCAAGCGCGTGTACGTCACTCCGCGTGTCAATTTCCTGGGGGTTGCCCGAAAGTTGCTCCGGACTCATATACGGAATCGTCCCCAGAAGCTGGCCGATTTCCGTTTGCCGAGTGGTGGCTTGCACATCCGAATCCGTCGCCCGCGCCAATCCAAAATCGAGAATCTTGGGTTGCCCGGTTTCATCGACCAGAACATTGTCTGGCTTCAGGTCTCGATGAATCACTCCGTTTTGATGAGCATGTTGAACGCCATCGCAAACCTTCGCCAGCAATTCGAGCCGTTGCCGCATGTCTAACTTCGCCTCATTTGAAAACGCGAGAAGTGGCCGTCCCTTAATGTACTCCATCGCCAGGAACGGTTGCAAACCTATCTCGGTATCGGTCGAGCCGGCTTCGAAAACGCGCGTGATGGCGGGGTGTTGAAGGCGACCGAGCAGTTGGGCTTCAAACTCAAATCGACGAAGTCGTTGCGGAGTGCTGATGTCTGATCGGACCACCTTGAGAGCCACTTTGCGACGCGGGTTTTCCTGCTCCGCGAGATAAACAACTCCCATGCCGCCCGTCCCGATGAGTTCCAATACGCGATAGGGTCCAATGCGCGGCGGTATGAAAAACGGCTGCGACGCGCCATCCTTTCCTACCTCGGAATAAACCTCATCGTTCGATGGCTCGGGATCATTCGCCGCGACGCGGGCCCGTTCAACTTTGCAAAGGTCTTCCAGCGCTTCACCAAGTTCAGGCAACAAATCCGCGTGACGCGAAATCAACACTTGATCCGGCAGCGATTCTCCACCCAGGCGCCGCCAAGCCGCGTCGACAAGGACGCCGTCGATCTGTTCTTGCCGACTCAAGCCCGCCTCAATCACCGGTTTTTTGTCGGGCACAACCGATCCTCCCTGGATTTCCCAACGCAAGATTCGAACAAAGCGCGCGCCAAATTCAGCCAGACGTACTCAAAAAATGGGAAGGCGTACCAAGGCATGACCGCAACCGCTCCAGCCCGCGGCGACACAGTCCC
Source organism: Planctomycetota bacterium (assembly GCA_038043045.1). Lineage (GTDB taxonomy): Bacteria > Planctomycetota > Phycisphaerae > UBA1845 > UBA1845 > JBBTCX01. The sequence continues at coordinate 16,363 of JBBTCX010000236.1, forward strand.
CGAATCGCCGGAGGGGTGACGCCCAATTGGCTGGCTGCGGATTCGACGGCCTGGCCTTCAATATAGACGGACCAAACGGCTCGACGTTGCGATTCCGGCAATCGATCCAATTCACCCAAAACGATTCCAACAGCCTCTTCTCGTGAAACCACCCGACTTGGCGTCTTGGTGGGCGAAACGACCTGATTGAAAAAAGCGAAAATGGAATCCTCAACGCCCGCGGGAACGGAGACCGCCGCTCGTCCGCCACCGCGTTTTTGTGCACGAAACGCCCGATTCGCATCGCGCAGTTTGCGAAGGGCAATCGTCGCCACCCAACGAAAAAAAGAATCCTCGCCGCGCGGGACGAAGGTGGTCACTTTTCGAAACACCGCTGCGTGAGCTTCCTGTACCAAGTCCTCCGGATCCACGACGCCCCGCAAAATCGGCGGCACTTTTCCACCAATATACTCCAGCAATCGACGCCGACTTTGTCGCAGAAGAGTGGTCAGCGCAGCCTGATTTCCCTGAATCGACTCCAGAATGAGTTCCGCTTCTGTTCTGTTCTCATTCATCGCATGTGCTCCTGTCGCATGATCGGTGACCACTTGCGCCGCCCAGGCTCACGGAATGTTAAACCCTTTTCCGCCGTCGGGTCAAGTCATGGGCCCGGTCGCGCTCACCCATCATTCCCGCCTCGCCCATGTCGCCGTTTTTTTCCGCGCTCACGTAGATCGATTTCGGCGTTGAATCAACTTGAGTCATGGTCCGCGTGGACCACGAATCAAGGCAAATTGGGAACACAAGGAGAACGAGGATGAAGAGCAAATGGATTCGGAATCGCGTCGTGATGGGGTTTTTGGCGTGCTGGGTTTCGACACTGGCTATATACACCGAGTCGGCAAGAGCGGTGTTCGTTCCCGAATTGACTCAAAGCCAAAAACTTCTGGCTTCCGACGGAGTGGCCTTTAACGCCTTGGGCTACAACGTTGCCATTTCGGGAGATGTGCTCATCTTGGGTCAGTATGACTCGTTAGATCATTCGCCTGGTGCTTATGTGTTTCGAAATAACGGATCCAACTGGTCGCAAGAGCAGAAACTGGTTCGTACTGGCACCCTAGAGAACGACTTCTTTGGGTACTCCGTTTCAGTTGATGGAGATGTTTCCCTTGTTGGTGCCCCCTACAACAGTTCTGGCGCAATTGCACCCGGAGCGGCGTACATCTTTCGATGGAACGGTTCCACATGGATCGAAGAACAGAAACTAATCGCATCAGACGGTGTCAACGGCGACCTCTTCGGCCACGCGGTTTCCCTTTCCGGAAATATCGCAATGGTCGGAGCTCGTGGCGATGACGACTCGGGAGGCGGCTCTGGTTCGGTCTACGCTTTCCATTGGAATGGGACCTCTTGGATACAAAGGCAAAAACTCTTGGCGTCAGACGGTGCAAACGGAGACGCGTTTGGTGAGTATGTCGCCCTCTCCGGCGGCGTGGTTGTTGTTGGCGCAAAAGGAGACGACGACAACGGACCCAATTCAGGCTCCGCGTACATCTTTCGCTGGAATGGTTTTTCTTGGTTTGAGGAACAGAAACTCTTACCTTCGGACGGAACTCAAAACGACCTGTTCGGTGAGCGCGTGGCAGTCTTTGGAAACACAGCACTAGTCGGTGCTGACGACAACGACGACAATGGCGGAGGATCAGGGTCAGCTTATGTATTCCGCTGGAACGGCGCTTCCTGGTATGAAGAACAGAAACTACTTCCATCAGACGGATCGGCAGGTGACGGCTTTGGAAGGGGATTGGGAGTTTCCGGTAACGTCATTGTTGTTGGCGCTTATGGTGACGATATCCCGAACGTCGGGGACCTAACTGGTTCGGCCTACATGTTTGAATGGGATGGCTCCGAGTGGTTGGAACAATACAAACTTAGAGCCTCCGACGCTTATCCGGGCGATGAATTTGGTTTTGCCGTGGCGGTTTCTTATGGTACTGCCGTCGTCGGAGCGTTTTCCGATGACGACAACGGTGTTTCATCGGGATCCGCATATGTCTTTGATCTTCCAACAGTTTGTTGCGACGGCGATGGAGACGGAATCGACGACAACCTTGACAATTGCATTTCAGTCCCAAATCCAGCTCAAACGGATAGCGACGGAGACTTTGTGGGTGATCTGTGCGACAATTGCCCGTTTGCACAGAATCCGACCCAAACCGATTCAAACCAGAATGGCATCGGCGACGCTTGCGAGTGCACGAATCAGTGCACCACGGTTCCATTTGCCGACATCGCTCCGTGCGGTGGAAACGGGATCATCGATTTGGACGACCTGATCGTGTTCCTCGAAGCTTTCGCCGGCAATCCACTTTGCCCCGATCCGTGTGTTCGCTGAAAGTACCATGCTCGGGCCCTCCCCCCCTTAAGACGGGGGAGGGCTGCATGGATGGGTTTTTGGAACAACCAGATTCCGGCCCTGGCTCTCTTCTGAGTTGCAACTCTCGCAAGGTGAGTTCATATAAAAACTGCTCTTCCCCTATCGCCTTCACCGGTCCTCGCAGTCATGAAACACCTGCTCATGGCTAACCAACTCAAACTGACCCTTTTTGCCTCCGTCATCCCCAATGGAATGCGAGAACGAATTGTTTTCCGAGGTTTGGAGAGGCAAGGCCCAAGTGTCCGCAAGCGTGGGCGGCGTTTTGTACCCACGGGCGAATCAACATAAGTCCTTGTTTTTCCTATAATTGCGGAGATTCTCTAACAAGAACCGGTCAGTTTGAGTTGTACACTTTGGATGTTTGTGGCAATCTTGGCACATATCCGCGAAGACCTCACAATCGCCGAACCCTCCAGGACCGCATTCATAGTTCTTGAACGGAATAGGTACGCGATGAATTGCCCACCTTTGATTTGGCTTTCGTTTGTATTTCTCTTTGCGACGGATCCATGTTTCGTTTCGAGATACTTCTTTGGCTCCACATCGCAGAATCATTGCGTGAGGTCCAAGTGTAAGAATGCGCTTGGTTGAAACGGAGAGTCGATGGAGTCATTCAGTCTTGGTTGGACTGTTCTCGGCAATCGCTCTGAACATCCGCGACCGGAGTCGAAGGCTTTGCGCGTTCACGATGATCTGCAACTAAGACTCGTCACAAAGGGAGGTTTCTCATGGTGCGTACTTTCGTGTTCTGGTCCTTGAGTTCGATTCTTGTTTGCATCGACATGGAAAGGAGTTACGCACAACCGGCCTGCGGAGCAGCCAATTCAGCGGATTGTTGCAACGAGCCTCAACCGACAATCCGCCTCGGCTGCCAGCGGACGCTCTGTTGCGAGCACGATTGTACCTTCGACCCTTCGGTCGCGAGCCCATCAAGTACGCGACCCTGAAGTTCCGTTGTTGTTCCTAAACTTTCACCCTAAGGAGAATCGCTATGCGTCTTACAAACCTGTCGTTTCTCGGGTTATTGCTGTTTCCAATTACACAGCATTCATCGATCTTCGCACAAATACCGCCCAATGATCTTTGCATCAACGCAACTCCCATAGGCAACGTATCAGCGCCGTTCACTAATATTAACGCCACGAACGATGGCATCCCAGCGAGTTGCGGCGCGTTCCACCGCGACGTTTGGTATCTCTACACGGCCACGTGCAACGGGCTCCTCAAAATTGACACCTGCGGTGCTACGTTTGATTCAAAAATACAAGTGCTCGACGGGCCGTCTTGTACCGCCCCTGAAATCTCGGATGGCTGTAATAACAACAATGGCGTCGTTTGCGGCGGCGGCAGCGATGACGCGGCCGTTCGCGTACTGGTCAACGTCATGGGTCAGTATCTGATCCGCGTAGGAAGTACATTTCCCTTTGATTCTGGCACGGGGGTACTTTCGATAGCATGTGAGGAGTTTTGTACAAATCCAAACCCCGCGAATTGTTGTGCCGAGCCTCAGCCGACCACGAGGTATGGGTGCGGTCGCCCCGGCTGCTGCAACTCGATTTGCGCCATTGACCCATTCTGCTGTGGTGCGTTCAATGGGATTTGGGACAATGACTGCATCCTGGAAGCCCAAGTCGAGCAGGCTTGCATGTGTCCCTGTGTCTTGCCGGGAATCGGTACGCCGGAAAATGAACAATGCATCAATCTGACCGGTGATCCAAATTATTCATTGCTGGGTGACACACACGGCGGTTGCAACATCGACCCCCCCTATTCGGAATTCGAAATCCGATCGCTGCCCACCAGCATTCTTGGAACGACATGGGCCTTTCTTGGTCAACGGGATACCGATTGGTACCGGTTCCAGGTTCCCGATGCGAATGCCAGCGGATCAGATCAGGTCGTGTTCACCTTGAGCGGCAATGCTCCCGTGGGATTGATCGTGCTCGACGCCACCAACTGCAATCAGCTTGTTGAGTATTTCTCTCCGGATCCGCCCTTGCCCGCGCTTTTTGACGGACTTTCGGCGGAGTGCAACCCTGACCTGATTTCACTTTGTTTGCCCCCGGGGACATACACGGCTTTTGTCTCCACGTTTGACGCGCTGGGGAACCCGCTTTTTGACGATCCATTCAATGCCTTTGTTTGCGGGGCCCAAGATGGCTATGAGCTGCAAATCAACCTTAACCCAACCTGTCCGATCGG
>JBBTCX010000237.1:0-12714 GCA_038043045.1 Planctomycetota bacterium
AATCGGAAAACAACCGGACAAAACTTCAATCCAGGCCGCGCGGAGTATAAATGAGTGGAAGAAACGGCGCCTTGACGGACAAGAACAGCTGACGAAGGGAACTGCAGGGGCGACCATTCCGTAAATAGACCAGGATCGCTTCTCCCACCTCGGCAGTCAGCGGATAGAACGTCGTATTGCCTGCTTTCCGCCCCGCGATTCTCAGCCCACTCTTCCGCCAGTCGATGTCGTCGAGGGTCAAGCGAATGACCTCGATCCCGCGCAGACCGTAGGTAGCGAGCAACAAGATCATGGCATAGTCTCTGCGGCCGACGCGCGTCGTGCGGTCCACGACCGAGAGCACAGCTCGAATCTGCGCCTCGGGTATAAACCTTGGACAGCCCTCATGCTTGTACAAGCGCGGTGCGACCACCGCCGGAGAGAGGTCCACGCGAGTGATGCCGCGTCGAAAGAGCTGGCGCAGGAATCCACGAATAGCGGAGCATCGTCCGCTCATCGTTTTACGGCTGTATCGGCCTCCATCGAGCGTGAGGAACTTGTGAATGATGGCCGGCGAGAGCGAGCAGAGATTGGTTACACCTTGGCCTGCAAGATGAATGGCAAAGGCGTGGCAGACTGTCTGGATGTTGACCGCCGCGTCGGCGCAAATCCCACGATGATTACGTAGGAAATGAATGTGATCGGCGATGACTTCCTCGAAGGGTCCAGTCGGCCTCGGAGTCTCTACCGTGGGAATATGGCCGGCACGTTGGAGAAAACCAATGAATCGGCGAATCGTGCAGCGCCAAATCTTCAATTGAACCGGTGTGGGTCGAACCGAGACGAGAAACGGTTCGATCTGGGACGCCGCATTGCGGACGTCCTCGACGCCCCGTTGGCTTAAGAACTCGCTGAATCGAAGAAGCTTTCCGCTATACCAGCGGAAGGTTGCTGGCGAATAGCCCTTGGATGTGAGCTCGTCGAAATACGAGTAGATAAGCCCGCCCAGCCACTTACGTCGCAGGCATAGGCGCTCACCCGACCCCAGGATGGTGTCATCGAATTTAACGATCTCCTGTGAAGAGAAGCCCCGCCCCGGGGCGGGGCTTCTCTTCGAGCCTGCTCGCCACGGTGGCGTCCAGAGAATCGTTATGTAGGGTTGTTACGGGGAGATCAGCAACAACAAGCAGTCGGGGCTACCGAAGCCGACATAACGGCTGACTCAGCATAATATGACTCTTTCATTCACTACACCTCGCCGGTTTATCCCGGCGCACAGGAGAACCGCGATGGCAAGAGGGTATCGCAAGGCGAGGGTGAGGACCAGCGCTCCGCAGGGGGTGGACACAACACCGGTTCTTGGAGACCGGGGGAGTGTGGAGCTGCCGGTGTCGGTGGCCGAGGTGCTCGACGGAGTGAGCGCGGAGATCGAACGACTCACCGGAGAGGCCGGGCTGTTGATCATGAAGGCGGTGATGCACGCCGAGGTGGAATCGCTGGCCGGGCCCAAGGGTCGACACGATCCACATCGCATCGGGGCGTGGTGGACCACGCCGCCAGGCTACGTGGTGTTGGCGGGCAAGAAGGTGAAGGTGACCAAGCGGCGGGTCCGCGACAAGGCGTGCCACGAAGTGTTCCTAAGCAGCTATCATCGATTCCAGTCGCCGCTCCGGCGTCAGGCCAGCATCTGCAGGAAGCTGATCCGCGGGCTGAGCACCCGCAAGTAGGGGCAGGCGATCGAAGATTTCACCGACGGGTAGGGCATCAGCAAGAGCGCGGTGAGCCGGGAGTTGGTGGTCGCCGCGAAAGGCTCTTTGCAGAAGCTGCGCGAGCGGCGGATCGATGAGTTGGGCCGCCGGGCGGTGCTGATGATCGACGGCAAGCAGCTCTACGGCGAGTGCGTGGTGACCGCGCTGAAGGTGATGAGCTTCGCGCCCTCAAAGCATGGCTTAGAGAACGAGAAATGCTTGGAAGTGGAAATTCGTCGTACCTTTTCCTAAGCGAGAGGGGACCGTTTACAAGGCAGGCTGTAAACTATCTCGCACGTGAGATCGGTAGACGTGCAAAGCTTGCATCACAAGTCTATTCGCTATCACGATTGTGATAGATTCATAAGGTCCTATAATATATGTTATGTTGCGTTGCACGGTAGGGGGGGTTCAATTTGGCATTTTGCCATGCTCGTTGCTCTCAGGGTTTCTTTCCGCCTTTGGGCTTCTGTTTTTGATCGTCAGGCGTCCCGGTGGCTTGTTTGCGCATTTCCTCTAAGGGAATGGACTGGATCAGTTCGATCTGTTTCTTGGCGTTATCAAACCGGTAAGTATTCAACTTCTGGGCACCAGTATCAATCAGATAAACGAGTTCTTCGTCATTCTTGGTGATGGCGCCCACCGTGATGACATATTCGCCTTTGATAATCGTCATTCCGTCTGCAAGCGTGGTAGTCGGTTGTGCGGGGATTGATAAAAGTCCCACAAGCAGAATAACGCCCGTCGTCGAAAGGAAACCAATGGCCAAGTTTGGCGAATTGTATTTGTTTGGATTTGAGTTTGAGTTTGGATTTTGTTCCACGAGTTGGCTCCTAATTGAAGATCACGGGCGAGGGAAATCCTGTTTGAGGTCACGTGACTGGGCATAAACGAGTTCGCGGGTTTGGATATTCGGCGGGAAAAACGCGTGCAAGCGCTTTTGGTCTGAATCCAAAACATAGAGCACGTCATAGCTTTGGCCGTTGGCCTTGGCGGTGACGCATACATAATCGCCGCCGCCGGAACCTCGAGCTTGAGCCCATGCGGACGCCAACCAGGAGTTTTGCGAAATCAATGCCAGCAAGAGTACGGCGTTGGCGATGACCAAGAGTGTCACCAGCGATTGTTTACGTACCATGACGATTAGACCTTTCAGAACCCCTCTTTTATTATCCTTATCCGATTGGCCTTCATGACAAATGCGAACGCTTGGGGTTCATCAGCGCCGCACCCAGGACCGCTACCAAAACGCCGGCGGTTATCACCCATTGCATGACCCCGCTATCATTACCGGGGAGTTTAACCGGCTCTTGGGCCAAAACCAACGTGGCCATTGCGTTCAATGCCAAAAATGTAAACCCAGTTCTGAACAATTTCATACTGAAGGATTATAGGCCGCAGGCGGCGGCGGTAAAGCGGATTCTTGCCTTGTTTTTTCGGACTACATCAGGGTCCGATATTACGCCAATTGGTTTAAGAAAGGAGGGTTCGGACCTTATGCAAGTTGGATGTTGTTCTTGCGAACCCCCTACCCTCCCAACCGCTTAGCGAATCGGTCGGTTTTCAGCCTCCACTTCATGAGTGCCATATGTTGACACTTTCTGGGCGTCTTGTTGATTTGTCGACTCATCGTCCTTGGGCCGTTCATGGCCGACCTTGTAACAAGTCCGTTTCAACGTTCGATTGGCATCGTCGTGGATCCGCAGAATTACCAGAATGGTCACGGATGACAAATTCCGGATGCTCCGCTATAATCAAAAGGTGATTTAAGGAGAAGTCTATGACCATCGGAAGCCGTTTCCCCACGTATTTGCGCTTCACTGGGTCTCTAGGGAATTGCCGCGTTGTTGTCGTTGCTGCGGTATTCGTGGTATTCTCGTCGGCTTGGGCGGGTGAAACCAACACCCGGCAAGAGAAACAGAAATCCGGTCGACCGGCCAACAGCCGCTACACCGAGAGCAAATCGAATCGCCGCCCTACCGTCCATCAACCCACGCGGACGAAGACGATCCGTCGCCCGAATACGACTAACCCCTCTGCTCAACCGCAGCGAAATTCGCTTTTGAATCGCGGACCGGCAGCAACAAGACCCGAAATCCCGATTCGTCGAACGGATGTCGGCACTTCGTTTTCGCGCGTTCCATTGGCGGACCGTGCACAGGCCGCTCAAGTGGACAATCGCCCCCCCCGCCGATCTTTTCCTTTTGGCATTGCCACTCCCGGATCCAGCGTCAACGCCATCACCAACCCACGATCGGTCTTGGGTCGAATCGATAGCTCGCGTCGAAGGTCGCAATCGCTGCATGTCCCTAACGATTCCGTTCGTCGCTTGATCTCTCGGCGGAATGGTTGCGCGAATGTGGGGCCTCGTGCCGTGGATTTGCTGGATTCCCGGTACGATCGGGATCGCACGTTCGTCCTGCGGAACCGATCCTATCATCGCTGCTACACTTACCCGCGGCGACATCAATTTCACTCCATTGTATACGGATATTCTCCGTTTTATTCATGGCGGGATTACGGGCCTTCGGTGTACCGAGACCCCGGGCCTTACTACCGCGATGACAACCCCGTGTCACCTGTCCCCCCCACTGCTGCGCCATCCGAAGTCAGGGCTCCCGTTTCGGATGAGCCTTTGCCGAGTTATGAACTTCAGGCCGCGCCGCCGAAGTCCCAGTTTTCCGAACCCTTGGTCAACGGCCTGCTCGACGAAGCCGCGGCGGCTTTCTCCAAAGGTGATTATCCATTGGCCCAAGAACATTATCTCCATGCGGTGTTTGCCGGGGATGATAGCGGCTTGGCCAAACTCTTCTACGGGGTAAGTTGTTTCGCACGCGGAGAATATGCCTTGGCGTCAGCGGCGATTCGCGGAGCGATGTTGGAATCTCCCGATTTCGTGACCGACCCGATTGATATTCGTACACTTTATGGCGACGGCAACGAGGCCGTTCTCGACCTGCAGATCGATCAATTGGTGCAGGATTTGATGATTCCTAGCGAAAACTCCGCTGATGTCGGCGATCGGCACTCGAGATTTCTCTTGGGATATCTCTACTACGCTTCCGGTCGGGCGGATTTGGCGGCGACGGTTTTTGCAAGGCTGGCGTCGCGACATCCCGAGGATCCGCTGCTCTCGTCGCTTGAGCAAGCGGCCAACGACGCGGCGACGACGATGCAGCCGGAGTCGCAGCCCGAGTAAACCAATATTCAGTAATGAGATTTTGTAGGGTCCGCATCGCGGTTCATTCTCAATGCCCGGTGCAATCCCGCGCGATGCGGCGCTTGAATTCGGCGAGTTTGGCTTTGTCGACGTTTCGTCTCATGGGGCCATGATAACCGGCGGGGGTTGGGATGGGGCGAGAATTTCGAAAATCGTGCCCCTCTTGAGCATCAGTATTTTCTTGACTCCTGTCTGGGTATCAGCAAGCGAGACGATGGTGACGAGATCATCTAGTACTTCGAAATATACCAGATTTCCGCTTGTGTCATATAGTAGAATGGCAGAACGAACGGGGCTCGGCGAAAAGGCAAGCTGCACGTATTCCGCAGTGTAATTGACGAGAAGATATTTCTGAGAATCCATTTCCAAAACAACATATTCGCAGGCAAAGCTGTCGACATCTTCGTCTGCCACTAATGCATCTGGAATCGCATATTCCAACTTGAGTTCGCCCTCCAGGTTCCGAAAAGCAAACGACGAATCTGTGGCCGTAACCAAAGACGGCTCGGTTTGATCCGGCGGCCATTGGGCAAGATCAAAGTGAAATCCCCTTGAAACGGTGCGGTTGAATAGAAGCTCACCTGAACCCGTTCGAACAATCAGAGAATAATCGTCACGAGATAGGTACGGGTAGCGGACCGCCAAAACCAGAGAAGAAGTTCCATTGATTATAAGTACTTGATTGTACCCGAAACTCTTGTCATTCTCGCGCCAAATCTCTTCGCCCCGTTCATCAAAGCAACCCAAAGATTCAGAAAATCCAATGCAGAATTCCAAATCACCGTCCCCGTCGATATCTCCCACAGCAAGGTCATTTGCGGCGCCGCCTCGTTTTTCATAACCGCCGCCATCGAAAACCCAAACGTCGTTGCCGTCGGCATCGACGAGAGCGACGTCGCTGAACCCGCCGCCATTGCATGTGGCTTCAAACCGGTCATCTCCGTTGAGATCGATTGGGGAACACTCCATTGGCTGTAAGGAATGAACTGCACCAGTCACGGAATCCACGATGCGCAAGAACCCTCCAATATACCTGCCCTCCTTCGACCTTTCAGACGAAGCAACTGCCAGTTCTGTTGGTTGAGAGGTTGGAAGGACATCGTAGATTTGTAATCTGCCACCGTTTTGCGATGGCTGAATTGAAAAAAGTTCCTTGTATTCAATCAGCCCCTCCCCAATGAAAATTTGGGGCTTCGAGATTCCATAATGAGCTCCGATTCCAAAACATGCATTGATCGCAAGAAGACCGAGTGAAAAGGTCAGAAGGACACATACTCGCGGTTGGAACCACTTGAATCGCATGGGTGTCGTCCTTTCTTCAGACGACGAATTCTACCACGTCGTGGTTTTTCATTCCAGGTGGAGATGCTGACCCGGTTGGATGGCGGGGATTTGTTGCACGTGTGATCGTATCTCTTCCGGGTCAAGGGCGAAGAGCGGGGAGATGGTGACGGTGGTGTTTGGAGTGCCGTCGGGGTGGCGGGGAATGCGAACGCCGACGGATTCGAGCCAGCGGCAGGCGCGGAGGTTTTGGTCGCGCTTGCTGGTTTCGAGGGAGTCGACGCCGGTGGCGTTTTTGACGGGGGAGAATTCCTCGGCGCGGTCGACTTCGAGAACCAGCGGATTGGTGGCGAATGGGAGCACGTCGAAAATGAATTTTTCGAGTTTGACGGCGTTGGGTTTGGCGGGTTGGTGGAGCCGGCCTTGTTCGTCGATGTGGGGGACGATTTTTTCCGCGCGACGGAAGGGCAATTTGTGTTGCTTGGAGATGACGCGATCGATGAAGGCGATGTCGAGGAGGTGGATGGCGAGGTTTCCGGCGTCGAAGGTGCGGCGGCTTGATAGGTCGCGTTGGCGGGCGAGTTTTTCGGGAAATTCGGAGTATTCGATGACCGTGACTTTGCCGTTTTGAAGGCAGACGTTGCCGACGCGTTCGAGGTCGTCGGCTTTGGCGCAGACTTTGGTGGACATTTCGGAGCCGGTTATTGAATGAAGGCCGATGAAGAGCGGGTCGAAGGGTTTCACGAGCGGGTTGTCGACCTGAAAATAGGAAAGCAGCGTGATGCCACGGCGTTGGCAGTCGGCCAGTGCGCCGCTGCGAATTAGTGCGTCGAGCGATCCGCCGTGGCCATCGGGGGCGAGGGCGAGGCGATGTTTGGCGGCGAGCAATGCTCGGCCTTGAAAATCAAACGCGGGCAACATGCCCTGGCTGAATAAGATGACATCTTGTTCCGGTAGGCCAAACCAGCGGTTGGTACGAAGGAAGTTGACGGTTTGTTCGTGATTGGCCGGACTGGTCATGATGTACCAGGGAATGTTGGCGCCGAACTTCCGTCGAGCGGCTAGGACGGTTGTGGCAAAGATTTCGAAAAGTGATTTGCTGCCAACGGGTGTCACCGGAACCATGCCTTTGGGGCCGTCGAAGCCGAGACGGGTTCCTTGCCCGCCGGCGACGGTGAAGGCGGCCACCTTGCCAGAGCGAAGGAGAGATCGGCCTGCTTCAATGGCTTCATCGTATAGGCCGATGAGTTCAGTGGTCGGCTTTTGAGGGAAGACTTTGGCGGGTTGAAGGTTGTCGAGGGCCGAAGCTGTTGGATTCGCGCTGGATCGTCGAGCGACGACGGTCTCCAGGATATCCTGGAGGAGGTTCCACTGAACGGAGTTGATGTCGGCAAGGAGTTCACGTTGTTCTTCGGTAGAAAGCTCTGTCCACCATTGGAGCAGGTGGTATTGCCCGATCTGATTTAAGATGGCGGAGCAAGATTCAAAAGCGGTTGGGTGGTTCGGCACTTGGTTCATGGAGGCATTTTGCGGAAAAGAGCGGTGAAGGTCACGCTCGATTATTTGAGGACGCGTATTTCGCTCCAATTCAAATGGATTGGAATACGATAAACAAATAGGGCGCGGCAAGGGAGACGGAGCCAAACAATAGTTCTGTAAAGTATTACTATTGAATAGGTTACGAGCTTTTCAATGGCTTGAATCTTTCGTTGAGTTGTAGGTGTATAAGGGTGTGGAAGTGGGAATAGGCCGTGAGGCTGTGGTTCGCGCTTGGAGAAAGCAGGGAGTTGGTTTTGAGTCTCGGTGAAGTCCTTTTAGCTCGGCACAAGATTTCGGCGGTACAGCTTGAACAGGCGATGACCGCGCGGAAGTCGAACGAGCGTATAGAAAACTGCCTTACGCGGTTGGGGTATATCAACGAACGCGACTATCTCGAAATCTACGGGGAGCAGCTTTCGATTCCGGTTGTGGATTTGACGGAAATCAAAATCGATCAGGAACTCCTGCGGCAGGCGCCTTCGAAGGTTGTCCATCGAGACCGCATTATTCCGATCGACCGTCACAACGGATCGATCCGCGTGGCGACGAACAATCCGTTTAATCTGTACGCCTTCGATGAACTTCGAATGCTCATGGGGGCGAAGATTGAGACGGTGCTCGCTACGGGCGAGGAGATTTCGCGGATCATCAAACAATACTTCGGTGTCGGTGGCCAAACGGTGGAGGCCATGATCGGCGATAACGACGTTGAGGTGATCCGACATGCCGACGTGGACAACGCCGACCTCATTGAACAGGCCCAAGAGGCCACGGTTGTCAAACTCGTCAATGAGATTTTGCTGGAAGCGATCCGCGATCGGGCCAGCGACGTGCATATTGAACCGTATGAAAATGATCTAAAGATTCGCTATCGCATCGACGGGGTGCTTCACACGACGAATGTTCCGCCGGAGATTCGACGATTTCACGCGGCCATCGTGAGCCGCATCAAGATTCTTTCCAATCTCAACATCGCCGAAAAGCGTTTGCCGCAAGACGGCGGGTTTAAGATCAAAGCCCAGAACCGGGACATCGATCTCCGGGTCAGCATCATTCCGACCGCGTTCGGCGGCGCGGTGGTGATGCGAATTCTAGACAAACAGTCGGCGTTGATGTCGTTGAGCGAGTTAGGCATGATGGGTCCGGCGCTGGAAGGGGTGAATCATCTCATCTCCCAACCGTATGGTATCATTCTTGTGACCGGACCGACTGGTTCTGGAAAAACGACGACGCTGTACGCCGCGCTCAATAGCATTCGCAATGACACCATCAAGATTCTGACGATCGAAGATCCGATCGAATATTACCTCGACGGCATTCAGCAGGTGCAGATCAAACCGCATATCGGGTTGACGTTTGCGTCGGGATTGCGATCGTTCTTGCGTCATGACCCAGATGTGATTTTAGTCGGCGAGATTCGTGATTTGGAAACGGCGGAAGTGGCCATCAACGCCTCGCTGACCGGTCACCTCGTGTTCAGTACGTTGCATACCAACGACGCCGTCACCGCAACGACGCGATTGCTGGACATGGGCGTGGAACCGTTCCTGGTTTCCAGCTCGATTAGCGGTGTGTTGGCCCAGCGATTGGTGCGAAAAATCTGTAAGAATTGTCGCGAAGAGTTTACGCCTGAACCGCACGAGATTCCACCGGACCTTAACATGGGCAAGGTCGTGAAACTGTGGCGCGGGACGGGTTGCCGCGATTGTCGCAACTCCGGATATCGTGGGCGATTCGGGATTTATGAGCTTCTAATGATCGACGATAGATTGCGCGAGATGATCGTGCAGCGGAAGTCGGCCACGGACATGTTGGTGATCGCGCGAAAAGCCGGTATACAACTGATGCGCGAAGACGGTTGGGAAAAAGTCCGCCAAGGTCACACCACCATTGAAGAAATCGCACGGGTCACCAAGTCGGACATGGTCTTGGCCGCAACAGCATAGAGCGGCAACTGTACCCACCAGTTCACCAAGTCGTCGATGGGTGGGTCTTCCTTCCTTCTCAATGAATCCTCAAACTGACCGATTTTATGCCACCAGGAGTTTCTCCAGGCGGCGGATGACGGTGCGCTCATGACTCACCTTGGAGCAAACTTACCTTTTGTGGGCCTGTTTTCCGGTAGTCCTTTTGCCAGGATGGCGGGAGGATTATCGGCAACACGGACTACAAAAGGTAAGTCTGCTCTAGCTCGCGATGGCCGGTTCGGAAAGGAGGCCGAACCGCCGCATCTTTTTGTAAAGGGTCGTGCGGTTGATTCCCAATTGGGCGGCGGTGGCTTGTCGGTTCCATCCGTTGGCTCGTAGGGCGGATTCGATGATATGGCGCTCCGGTTCCTCGAGCGCTTCCCGGAGGGTCTCCGCGGGGTCGCAGGATTCGATGGTTGTCGATTGGACGGATTCAAGCATTTTCGGGGGAAGTTCATTGAGTGTCACGCGGTGTCCCTTGCTGAGCACCACCGCTCGCTCGACAACATTTTCAAGCTCTCGGACGTTTCCGGGCCAGGAGTATCGTTGAAGGGCATGAAGGGCTTCGTCATCGAACTCCAAGAGCACGCGACCCGCTTCTTTGGCGAAGCGCTGCAGGAAGTGTTTCGCCAGCAACGGAATATCGCTGATGCGTTCGCAGAGATTCGGTAGCTCGATGCTGATGACGTTGACGCGATAATACAAATCCTCGCGGAAACGGCCGGATTTGACTTCGGTCTCCAAATCGACGTTGGTCGCCAGAATGATGCGAACGTCAACAGTTTCGGTCTTGTTGCTGCCCACCGGTTCGAATTGATGGGATTGGAGCACGCGAAGCAGCTTCACCTGAAGTGCCGGCGAAGCGGTGGCGATTTCGTCCAAAAAAATGGTTCCGCCGTGGGCGGCTTTGAATTTGCCGACTTTGTTGGCGACGGCACCGGTGAATGCCCCGCGTGCGTGGCCGAAGAGTTCGCTTTCGAGCAAGGGTTCTGGAATGGCTCCGCAACTGACCTCGACAAAGGGCTTGTCTCGGCGCGGGCTACGTTGATGAATGACCCGCGCTAAAAGCGATTTTCCCGTTCCAGAAGCGCCAAGAACCAAAACGTTGACCTTGGAATTGGCCACGGATTCCATGAGGTCGAACACTTTTTGCATGCGGTAATCGTGACCCACGATCCCGGATAAACCGAAGCGTTCGTCGAGTTGTTCCTTCAACGAACGATTTTCGCGGATGATGGCGAGTTGAGCGAGAGCACGATCGATGCAAAGGATCAACTCGTCATCGTTGATCGGTTTGGTGAGATAATCGAAGGCCCCCATTTTGATGGCTTCGACGGCGCTCTCGATAGTGCCAAAGCCTGTCATCATGATCACGGAAGTGTCGGGAAAGCGTTTTCGCAAGGCGTGCAACAGCTCGAATCCGTTTCCCCCGGGCATGTTGACATCGGTCAGAACGATATCGGCGGGTTGGCGCTCCATGGTTTGCAGGGCCGCAGCGAACGAGGTCAACGTCAAAACTTCGTACTTCGCATTCTGCAGAAGCTCGGCGAGCGAATCCAATATGATCCGGTCATCGTCGATGATCAACACGCGTGCTTTTTGCTGTGGTTCATCAGGCATGATTGGTGTCCTTCATCCCATCGGCGAGGAATGTCCTTTTCGCCGTTTTCCGGTACTTGCAAAACTCGTCGCGGGAATTCGCACGATGAAAAGCGCCCCGGATTCATCACCCGGCGTAGCCGTGATCGCTCCGTCCATCTCCTCGACAAAGTCCTTGCAGATGGACAATCCCAGTCCCGTTCCTTTTCCCGGTGGTTTCGTGGTGTAGAAAGGTTTGAATAGAACCGTCGGATCTTTGGGCAATCCCTCGCCGGTGTCGGCCACGCGAATCACGACGTCGTCCTTCACCATCGCGGTGGTGACGAGCAACCTTCCGCCGTTGGGCATGGCATCGACGGCGTTGCGAATAAGGTTGCAGCATATTTGATAGAGACGGCTGCCGCGAACGAGTGGCATGTCGGGGGTTTGAAAATCGACCGCAACCACAATTCGCGGAACCTCCAAGCCGTCCGTGGTCACCCGCAACGCTTCCTCCACGACATCGTTGACGGTCCGTTCCTCAAATTCGCCTTCCGTGTCTTTCGCGAAAGCGAGAAGATCGCCGATGATCTGCGTCATGCGTATCAGGCCGTTGCGGGATTCCGAAAGATAGGATTTGAGTTTGGCGTCCGAAGAATCCGCCAACGCTCGAATGGCCAGGTTGACATAACGCAAGATGCCGTCTAATGGATTATTTAACTCATGTGCTACCAACGCCGCCAATTTTCGCAAGGATGCTCGCCGCTTAGAAACGGACAACGGGTCCGCGAACAAGTCAAACGGTAGGTCTTTTTCGCATCGCACGAGAATCCAACCCTGCGGATTTCCATGCCCGAGTGCCACAGCGTGACCCTTTGCGGTTACCTCAACATGATTGGCGTCGACATTGGGCAGGGCCTGAATCTCAAGCGGTACGGATTGGTCCCGATGCAAGGCTTCGCTCGCGATTTGTTCCCACTTTCGAGGCTCGCCATGAATACTCAACAAGGCCACGATGTGCTCGATCTTGTTGCCCACCGGAAACAGGTGGTCGGATTCGGCGTTGCGATAGATAATCGTACCCGTTCGGTCTACCAATAATACAGGGCAACCGAGCGCGTTCAGGACGGATCGAGTGAATGAGTCGGGTTGGAGTTCCGCGCTCGGGGCGGACGGATTTGACGTTGAAACCTGCATCATCCAGTCCTTTGGGGTCCGAAAATACGACAAGCGCAATTCCTCGTTGATTTGAGTCAACAACGAGTGTCACCGGATTACATCGTCGGAAAGCACGGTGGAGAATTGAGCGGTCGGCGGTCCAAGAAAAAAGGGTGCGTTGGCGACACACCCCCTTGGATGAAACTTGAACTCTCGGACTTTCTGGGGTCGAGGACTATTCGCA
>JBBTCX010000238.1:0-2075 GCA_038043045.1 Planctomycetota bacterium
AAAGTTCATCGATCGGATGATGGCGGGCAAACGTATACGGAAATTGCGGCTCCACAATATCCGCCGCAGCCGGAGGGACAGGTTGATTTGTGCCCGATGCGCAAGACCCCGATCCCTTGGAAGACGGAGTTGGTGTGGGCGCTGGTGCCGGGGGGTAAGGATGAGCCCGGGGTGCTGTGGTGTGGAACGATTCCGGGCGGGCTTTTTAAAACGACGGATCGGGGGGCGACGTGGGAGTTGGTTCGATCGCTGTGGGATGAACCGAAGAGAAAGGCTTGGTTCGGTGGAGGGATGGATTATCCGGGGATCCATTCGATCTGTGTCGATCCGCGGGATTCGAAGCGGGTGATGGTCGGGGTTTCCTGCGGCGGGGCGTGGTTGACGACGGATGGCGGGAAAAGTTGGGCGTGTCGGGCCGATGGCATGTGGGCGGCGTACATGCCGCCGGAGCAGAAGGGTACGCCGGAAATTCAAGACCCGCATTGTTTGGTCCAGTGTCCGGTCCAGCCGGATCATCTCTGGGTGCAGCATCACAACGGCGTGTTTCGGTCGACGGATGGTGCCAAGTCATGGCACGAAGTAACCACGATTGAGCCGTCGACCTTTGGATTCGCGGTGGCGGTACATCCACACAATGCGAATACGGCGTGGTTCGTTCCGGCGATCAGTGATGAGCGACGAATTCCCGTCGACGGCAAAGTGGTCGTCGCCCGGACGCGCGATGGAGGAAAGACATGCGAGGTCATTCGCGCGGGGTTGCCGCAGGAAAACAGCTACGACCTGACTTTTCGTCATGGTTTGGACGTGGATGACACGGGGAAAGTGCTTGCTTTCGGAAGTACGACGGGGTCGTTGTGGGTTTCCGAGGACGGCGGCGATCATTGGCAGGGGCTGAGTCACCACCTGCCGCCGATTCACTGCGTACGGTTTGGATAGATCGATTAAGGTCGAAGCCAAATCGTATAACCGTGGATGGTTGTGGTTTTTCGGTAGTCAACTAGCGCCGCCGCGAGACGGGTCGCGCAGTCATCGGTGCACCATTGGACAAATTCCGGCGCGGGCGGTGACCGAGTGA
The DNA here is from genome assembly GCA_038043045.1 of Planctomycetota bacterium. Lineage (GTDB taxonomy): Bacteria > Planctomycetota > Phycisphaerae > UBA1845 > UBA1845 > JBBTCX01. The sequence goes on from JBBTCX010000238.1 coordinate 1,076, forward strand.
CGACGGCCTTTGTCGTTGCGTTTTCGATGGCCTGCAAGATTTCATTCATTTGGACTTCCGATCGAGGATAGGTAAAGCGGCAAGCGCTGGCACGATTCGAAACCATGTACAAACCAGGGTCGTAGGCCCAGACGTAAATGCGGTTTCCCTCGGGGATGGCTTGCGAAAGGGTCTCGCTCAATTCTCGGAGTCGATCACGTTCGGAAGGATTTCGTTGAGCGTCCAGATAGGTTTGCGCGATCCCGTGAATATGTTGTTCGGCAAGAGGTCGGCCTAACATCACCGTGAGCGTGATGGCGATGAGCACGAGGGCCGTCTTGTTTCCGGTGTGGGTTTTCAAAACGCGGTGCAGCTCGTGAAGTCCGATCGCCGCCGCACAGATCATCGGGGGAAATGCGCCGAGCCAGTAACGCGTGGATTTGCTTGGACCTGCAAGTGCAAGGAATATTGCCGCGAACCACCAGGTTATGAGAATCAATAGGACCAGGCGGTCCCGCGGTTCTGTTTTCCTGCGGAATACAACGCTGACGAAACCGACCATACCGAGCCACAGCGGGAGAGACACCGGAGCGAGGTCCATCCTTGCGCGGAACCAGGAATGGAAAGCCCCGACGATGGCATCACTTGTGATGAATGATTCATTGAAGGTGACGATGGCTTCATAGGCGGCGGCCAGAGATGTTTGATAAGCGAGAATTCCAACAACGCCGGCAATGCCAACGAGCCAACCCAACCATGTCCAGGCCAGCGCGATTGCGAGATTCGTTTCCCGACCGCGACGAATTAATGCAAAGAGTCCAACCGTCATAGTGATGACGAGCAAGGCCAGGCATCCGGTCTGTCGCATGGAGGTCGCCGTGGCGAAGAGTAATCCGGCGATTGCTGCCAACCACCGATTACGGTTTGGGAATAGGCCGTTCGCTGCCATCCCCCAAGTCGAAAACGCGGCGAGTTCCGTGACGGCGGAATAGAAATCCGGGTGAACCGAACAAGTGTCATA
>JBBTCX010000239.1:0-15506 GCA_038043045.1 Planctomycetota bacterium
CGCCATGATCGGCTTGAACAGCTCAGTCGATTCCGCGTCCGCAATCCACATCCATCCCGCGCCGAACAACGCCAGAATCTGCACGATGACTCCGACCCGAAGTAACCACGACTCTGCTGAAGTGTCCATGCGCCGAACAAAAAAGAAAACACGTTCCGCCGCTACCCCAACGAGTAAAATCACTCCCGGTACCGCCGCCAGAACATAATAGGGCTTCTTAAATTCCATGAGCGACATGCTCAGAGTACCCAACAATGTCCACAATCCCGCAAACAACAACGGCTTATGCATCCTCGCATACCGTTGTACCCACGGCGCGATTGCGGCTTCAAGAACCAGAAACGTCCACGGCAGAATCAGCCCACCAACTATAGGTATGTAATACACGATCGTTCGATTCCGCGTGTCCGGATAGTCGCCCTTGGCACGCTGTACATATTGCCAATTCCAAAGTTCCCAAGCGTGCGGCTGTCGCTCCGCAACGGCCATCATCCAGGGAACAAACGTCAATGCAAAAATCAACAGACCGGGAAAAATCCAAAACCGCGTGAACACACTGACCGTCCGGGGAAGCAGTCCTCGAAGAAACGACACGGCGATTTTTTTCCACGCGCCAAGTCCGCTCCGCGCGAGAATTCGCAACGGTCGATGCACGTACCACCACACAGCCAAGGGAAATCCGACCAACGCCACCGGCGCAGGTCCTTTCGCCAACATTGCAAAACCCAAGGCCACGTAAAACGCCATGCTATGTAGAAACGCATTCCACTTCGACTTGGTGGTGGCCGCGAACCAGAAATGAGTATACGCCCACACGCATCCAAAAGTCAGTGGCATTTCCGCCGTGGCATTCGGGCCGTAAAGCAAAAACGCGACGCTGGAGCTAGCGACAAGCCCTGTCACCACGCCGACGCGAGCTCCAAACATCCGCGATGCCAAATACCATAACAAGACAATCGACCCGAACGCGCACAACGCAGACGGAAACCGCGCTGCGGCTGCGGTCACCGGCAATCCCGTAACCGAATCATTTGAAAACAAATACGACGAGGCCGCGATCAGCCAATACGGCAACGGCGATTTGCGGATGAAAGGGGTTTCCAAAAACTGCGGTACGACCCAATCACCCGTGATGCGCATCTGTCGCGCACACTCCGCGACCAACGCCTCATGATCCCCCAACGCCGGCCCGCCCCAAACTCCGCCCAAGGAGCAGACTAAGGCGAAAAACAACAAGGCAACGACGACAATCGGTCGTGGTTTCCAATTCGGATCGTTCATCAACATCACGGCAATGCCGCCGGAGGCAACCCGGCGCGGATCAAATCACTCGCGTCATTGTTCAACCATTCCGCAAGCTCAGTCAGACTTGGATAAACCGCGTCAGCACCCGCTTGATGAAGCCGCGCCGGGGTGCAAACGCCCGAAGAAATTCCCACGCAGAATACCTCCGCCTCTCTCGCCGACCGAACCAAGGCATCCGTTGCGGCGAGAACCATCGATCGTCGATCCCCCGCCGCCAACTTCTTTATTTCTCCCACCCGTTGTCGCGGATCGCTCGATATCGCCTCGATCCCCGCCACGCCTCGCGCCAAACCGAGACGCTCTAGCGCCAGTTTTCTCGCCGCAACATTCGTCCGAAGTGTCAATACATGACACGCTCCCAACTTCATGAGCGCGGCCATCGACGCCTGTGCCCAAGACTGCGCCGTTAGAGTGGAAACGGTCTCGTCCAATTCCACCCGTTTTGAAAACTCCTCATCATATTCCTTGACCTTGAGCGGCTTCGCCCCGGGCAGCAAAACGGCATCTTTCCCCTTCGTCCGTGTCAGCCTCCAAAACGTGACCGTATCGAGCGAGGACCAACCCACCGCCTTCGCGCTTTCTCGGTGAATCCGTCCATACCCCGCCGCCAGATCAAAAATCGGACCGTCACATTCAATCAAGAATTTCATGTTTCCATCTCATGCCGATCCATGCAACGTTCAGAATCCCAGTGTCATCGCCACGCCGCACAGCGTAACGGCCAATCCCGCGCCCAGAGGAGCGTAACGTGTCAAACCCGGCCATTTCAACCGATCCAGGCCCGCGTAACCGATCCAAACGATGATGGTCATCGTGGCAATCGTGCAGACCGCAAAAATCAAAGTAACCAATCCAACGACCCAGTAACTATGCATCGCCGCCGGAACCATCAACAACGGAATCAACGGTTCACAAGGCCCAAAAACAAAAACCGTAAACAAAACCCACGGAGTAATGTCGACGCGGTGACCCGCGACTTCGTGCACATGCACGTGTTCAGATTTGTGAACGTGCTCGTGAGCATGAACCTTGCCATCAGCGTGGACATGCACGTGAGTATGGGGGCGGTTCCGCCACGCATGTCGAACTCCCCACACGAGATACAACAGCCCGGAAACCAAAAGCAACCACCCGGCCCATTGGCCGCGCGCGCTTTCGAACCACTCTAAACTCCCCACGGCCCACCCGACCGCCAATCCCAACAGCCCAAGAATCACCGAACCCAGCACATGTCCCAGCCCGCATAATGCCGTGATCCAAAGCGTTTTTCGCTGCGACCATCGCGCCGCTTTGGACATGGCCAGAAAGGGAACATAGTGATCCGGCCCGGCCAACGTATGGATGGCTCCAATCCCCGCCGCCAACCCGACCAATGTCCAACTTGCATCCATGGTCTTTTCTCCCGATCGCATGCTAGTCGAGGAGCCCGCCTCCGCGAAGCGGACAACAATCCAACAGTCAACTACATAAAACGCGCCAAACGCTCTGTTAAAAAGAAGTCGCCTTTTAAGTCCGATAACCGTTGTTTTTGAGGTGATTTTCGAGTTATTGGACCATGCGAATGTCTTATAAGAACTCGTTTTTTCGCATTTTCCGAATTACAGCGTATCCGCAATTTGGATGACTCTTTCAGAGTTTTCTGCTCGTTGTTGCGAGAGGTGGAGTCGGTTAGTGTCTTAGGTCAATTGACTGGACTAAAGATGAGTGACGGCAAGAAAAAAAGGAGTGACAACCGATGGCAGATAAGAAGATCAATCGAAGAGAAGTGCTGGGGACGCTAGGAACTTTGGCGGCCGCTGGTGGTTGGATTGGTTTGACGGGAAGCGAAACGCGCGCCGCCGAGCCTGCCGCGAGTGCAACGCCGAAGGAATATACGCTACCACCGTTACCATATGCGGCGGATGCGCTCGAGCCGCATATTGATGCGCAGACTATGACACTTCATCACGATAAGCACCATAAGTCTTATGTAGACGGATTGAACGCGGCGCTGGCGGGTTTGGAGGCGGCGCGCAAGAGTGGGAAACCCGAAGACCTCGACAAAGTTCGGGGGTTGACCGACGCATTGGCCTTTAACGGTTCGGGACATCTGCTGCACGTCGTTTTCTGGAGCAATATGAAAAAAGACGGCGGCGGTGAACCCAAGGGCGCGCTCGCGCAGTCAATCGCCCGCGACTTCGGCGACTTCAAAGCCTTCCAAGCGCATTTCTCCACGGCATCCACTCGCGTTCAAGGCAGCGGTTGGGGCATACTCGCTTGGGAACCGCTTAGCGCCCGGCTCATCGTCCTTTCCGCTGAAAAACACCAGAATTTGACGATGTTCGGCTGCGTGCCACTGCTTGTCCTCGATGTCTGGGAACACGCGTATTATCTGAAATATCAAAACAAACGCCCCGACTACGTCGCGGCATTCTGGAACACGATCAACTGGGACAACGTGGGTGAACGACTGTCGCAGGCGATGAAGTTGACGATGTAGAGGCGACTCCGCTACGAGATGTCGAGGCCATGACCCGCCTGCGACAGCTTTTACCGCTTTGACAATAGCTTCCAAACATCATCACGCAATTTCGGGAGGTGATCGCGCAGAACGGACCAAACTGTATCGTGGTTCAGGCTGTGATAGCCGTGAACAAGGACATGGCGAAAGCTGATGATTTGGCGATGGGCGGTGATTTGCGATGCGATCACGGGTGATACCTTCTCAAGCTGCATCAATGCCTCGCCCACGATTTGGAGTTCGCGTTCCACGGCCGATCGAAAGGGTCGGTCCTTCCCGTAATCTACAACCGTCCTATTCGCCGTGAATTCCAATAGGAAGTCGCACGAGCTGAGTATGTCCTCAAGGTATTTTTCCGGGTCATGCGGCATAAAGTAGCTTTCGAGTTTCGTTGACTCTTTTGATGAAGTAACTGTTTTGAAGCGCGCCGATTTCGACGAGGTCCACCTTTCGGTTGAACAGGTTGGTCAACGCCTCGAGTGCGCCGAAGTATTGGTCGGCAGCGGTCATTTCCGGCGTGCGGCGGAATTCGACGAGAAAATCCAGATCACTTCTCGACGGGTCAAACGTTCCTTCTGCGGCTGAGCCAAAGACTTCGAGTCGCGCGACGTGGAATCGTCGACACAAATCCTCAATGCCTGATCGCTTGGTTTCGATGAGGGGGATCATGATTAATCTCGTCCCAGGTTCGACTTTGTGATGGCTTCAACATGCCAATCTACTGGAGGACTTTGTCCCCCGCCAGATTTCATGATCCCATTCAAGGACCCGCTCCCAAAAGATGATTCGATCAAAACTGGACACACGGGATGCCTGGATCACGTCCTCTGAGCATAGATACGGTTGCACAGCTTTCTTGTGGGCCGTGACGGATGACGGTCGTCCGCTGCCGTACGCATAGATCAACAACCACAATTCATCAATCTGAGTTGAATCGTAATTCATTTTTTTTTGGGCTTTTGAATTGATTCTCTCGATGATTACAGCGGGTTTGATCGCGGGGAAATTATTAGCATTGGAAGTAAACCAATTTCGAATCTCCACCGAACCACAACGGAAAACCTTTAAGGTTGATACCTGTTTTTTGAGGGCGGGAAATCCGTCGAAATCATAAAACGAGTCATCACTCTTGATTCCTTCGAGCCGAGGAATAAGAAACGAGACCATTTCGTCACCGAGTGGAGCTATGTCTGAGTTGCCTCTTTGCACGGCCTTTTTGAATTCGGCGTTTACTATACAATGGCCGAGTCTGGCGTCTTTGGGGAGATGCTGATCCATAATGTAATCTGAGAGCTTCTTGCGAAAATCGGCCAACTGACTTCCTGGCGATCCACCGCCCCCGGCAGCATCAAAGTTGTATTCCGTCAACTCGATTCCAACGGATCTGTTGTGCCATCCATCTGTTATGCAGACCTTTACATCAGGACCACTTATCCCAAGATTCGCGTGTTTGGGACAAAATTGGCTCAGTGATTCAATGTCATAGAATTCGATCTTACGAAAGCGCAAATATTCTTGGGCAACCCGTATTTCATTTTCCTCTTTCTCGTTTCCTTTCTTGATTTTCATCATCACTATTTATCCCAGCAGGATTGCCAATTAACGTTTCCGGCTTTCAAGGTCTCGTAGGAGAACTCCGGTTTTCCGGATTGCGCCATCGCGTGTTCGATGGTGAGGGAGACGACCTTGCCGTCGCGGTCGATGTCCAAAAGGATGTTCTCATTGAGTTCCTTGGACTCCACAGTTTCGCGGTCGTTCAGCTGGATAAACAGCGTGTCAGTTTCGGTGAAGTACTTTACTTTCATTTGATATTACCCTCGTAAGCCGCGATCAAAGAACGCGTTGTGAATCGTTTCTCCGTCTTCCAGGAGCACCACGCGAAGATCCCTCCCGCCCGGCTGTTCGATTCTCGCCCACACCCTGATTCTACCATCGGATTGCATCTCGGTCTTTATCGGATCGCGGATGACCTGTTCGATCCAGGAGTCCTGAATGTCGACGCGGTCGGGAAGTTGCCGTCGGAAATCAAAATACTGTGTTGTTTTCATCAGGCGTCTCCGCGAACTTTTGGCCATCATCATCATACGCCGAAATCCGGTCGAAGTCACGGCAATGGATAAAGTCGCTCGTGCCTTGGCTCGAAACGGAAACTCGACTTCTGGGCCCACGAAACTGATCAATCACTCATCCAGTTTCATTCTTCGGATACGCGAACGAATCCAAGTGTCCAACTCCGACTCGTTGAGCGTCCCCATCGCAAGGGCAAGAATCGTCAGGTACATTTCTTCTTTCGAGGCCTTAAGGTGGCGGCCATTGATTAGCAGAATGGTAGGAAGCAGAACGAAGCCGGTACGATTGTTGCCATCGATGGACGGGTTGAGCGTCTCGGTTGGGGCCGCGGCGGCGATTGAGACGCTGCCCAAGGAGGTTCGACCCACGATTCAAAGTTTGTAGGTCGGGTCATCGCCCCGACATCCTTCACCGTTCTCGATTCGCGGTTCTGCATTCCCCGCCCTTTGACTTACCCAAGACCAGTGGTTAGACTAATGTACGGTTCGATCAGAAGAGGTCCATCGTAGGCCGGGCCAGTAGCGTGCAAGACCAAAGTGAACCACTACCCAATTCTAGCCGGAGGCCAATCCGCGCCATCCGGGACCATTCCGACTCAGCCATGACTAGGGTCGTCGATCAAGCCGTCGATACTGCACGGCCTCCAAAACGTCATCCGCGATGATCTCATCCCGCTCGGCCAAGTCGGCGATCGTTCGGCTGATCCGTAAAAGTTTGTCGTGAGCGCGGGCCGACAATCCCAACTCTGTCAACGCTTGTCGAAGAATGACCTCCGCATCGGACGGCAAAGGGCAATGCTTTCTGAGAAGTTTCCCGTTCATGCGTCCATTGGACATCATCGGATTGTCGACAAACCGAAGTCGTTGGCGACGCCGGGCCATATTTACTCTTTCACGCATCACCTCGGATGACGTGCCTTCTTTCGATCCGCGAAGTTCGGCAAAAGGAACCGCCGGAAGTTCAATGTGAATATCGATTCGGTCGATCAACGGACCGCTGATCCGAGCCAAGTATTTTTCGATTTGAGGAGGCGAACACTTACAAGCTCGTCGTGTGTCGCCGTGATATCCGCACGGACAAGGATTCATCGCCGCGATCAACAAAGTCGAAGCCGGGTATCGAACCGTGGCGTGCGCCCGAGCAATTGTAACTTCGCCATCCTCCAACGGCTGCCGCAAGGCCTCCAACGTCGACCGCGTGAACTCCGGGAATTCATCGAGAAAAAGCACGCCATGATGAGCCAATGAAACTTCCCCGGCTTTGGGAATCGACCCTCCGCCAACCATCGACGACGTGCTGGCCGAGTGATGGGGTTGTCGCACGGGTCGTGTCGCCAGAAGAGCCGTCCGCTGCGGCAATTCACCCGCCACCGAATGAATCCGCGTTGTCTCCAACGATTCCGGCAAGGTCATAGGCGGCAAGATCGTGGGGACGCGCTTGGCGAGCATGGTCTTTCCCGCTCCCGGCGGACCCATCATGATGACGTTGTGTCCGCCGGCGCAGGCAATGGTCAGCGCACGTTTGGCGTGCTCCTGACCACGAACATCGGCGAAATCCACTTCATAGACCGACGCCCGTGAAAAGACCGACTCCATATCGATCACGACCGGTTCCAAAGGAAGCTGTCCGCAGAGAAATCCCACCGCTTCGGTGAAGCAGGTCACCGGGATCACGTCGAGACCTTCCACAACGGCCGCTTCGGTAGCGTTCTCTGTCGGGAGGATGATTCCCCGAGCGCCTTGCTCTTTCGCAAGCATGGCCGCAGATAGGGCGCCTTTGATCGGACGAACACGGCCATCCAGCGCCAACTCTCCGGCGACATAATACCCGTTCGACTGCTCCACGATCTGACCACTGGCAAACCCGATACCCAAGGCAATCGGCAAGTCAAACAGCGGCCCTTCTTTTCGAAGATCCGCCGGCGCGAGATTCACGATGACCTTGGTTCGCGGAAAATCATATCCCGAATTCTGCATCGCGCTACGAACGCGCTCGATGCTCTCTTTCACAGCCGCATCGGGAAGTCCCACGACCACCGGTCCTGAAAAACCGAATGAAGAGACGTCGACTTCAATTTCAACGGGTATGGCCTCTATGCCGTGAAATGCCGCGCTCTGTAGCCTTGCGATCATGGGCGGCGATTATAGTCATGATCGGTGGACTGTACCAAAGTTCGCCGGTCCACCGCGTTTTCCTTGGAGTCCGTTCTCCCCTTAATCGAGATTCATGACACGGACCAGTTCTTCCGCAACTTCCGCCGCGATGGGTCCGCTCGTGCGCCCACCGCTACCGCCGAATTCCACAAGCACCGAAAATGCGACGCGCGGTGTCACCGACTCCTTCGGTTCGCCATGCCCATCGATTTCTTGGAGATACCCCGCAAACCAAGCATGGGAATAGTTATCGTCAACCGGTGCATTTCGCGGCCAGGTACCGGCCAATTCGACTTCGCCGGCATCGAGCTTCGCACCAGGAAATTCCAATTCGAACCGCCGAATCGCCGAAGCCTTGTTTCCCGCCGGGATGACGATGCTTGTCATTTCTCCGGAATCACTGGCATGTCGGATTCGGTATTTCGTCGGCCAGGGATGCGCCGTTGCACTTCCGGTCTTCCCGCAAAGGGCGTACCGATCATTGCTCCATCGGGCGAACTTATACGCCGTTCCATCCGGATGATTCACCACCTCGAAAATTCCACGTCGAATCGCCCGCCACTGAGCCGCCGACGCCGGAAGAATCCACTCCGGTCGCTCTTTACCGTCTCGAAGCAACGTCACCGGGCGATACCGTCCGCTGGCATACGTCGCGGCCAAATTCGCCGCTTGCAACGGCGTAATCGCCATTTCACCTTGACCGATGGCAAAATTCCTGGCATGTCCGGGATACACGCTGCTTTTTTTTTCCCGCTGCAACCACTCCGGCGTTGGATTGATCCCCATGTTTTCTTCGCGCAATCCAATTCCCGAAGTTCTTCCAATCCCCGCCATGTCAAACGCCGAGCAGAGACCATCCACGCCGACCCGCTCACCAATTTTGAACATGAAGACGTTACAACTTCCTCGCAATGCCTCCACAACATCGACCATTCCATGCGATTTTCGGATATTCGTCCCATGAATCTCCCAACAGCGCCATTGGTCGGGATGATCCTCCAATAAGTACCCTTTACATTCCTCGCGGATATCCAGCCCCAAGCGATGATTCATCAAAGCCGCCAAACAGACGATCGGCTTAACAATCGAACCCGGTGCATAACGCGACGCCACGGCTCGAAAAGTCAACGGCAATCGTTCGGTGTCATCAAGAAGTTTCCCATATTCCTTTTCATAAGCGTCCGGCTCATAAGAAGGATACGAAACCAAGGCCAAGACCTCGCGCGAGGCCACATCCAACACGACAATCGACCCGCCAGAGGATTCCGGAATCGACTCCAATCGCTCACCCAATAATCGGTATAGACGCCGCTGCAATTCCGCGTGAATCGTGATGGAAACATCGCTACCATTTTCCGGCTGAATCACGTCCCCCAGAACATTTCCGTCTCGATCGTAAACAATCTGACCCCGTCGACCTCGAAGCGATTCCTCGGCCAACCGTTCCACTCCGCTGATGCCGATCTCCTCATCCGGCAAATACCGACGAAAAGGATCCTCTTCATTGGCGTCACCGGCCAAGTCATCCGCATCGACACGTCCGACTCGCCCCAACAGATGTACAAACGGCGCGCAGTCCGCTCCATACGCCCGCTTCATGGACGCCTCCACGGAAACCCACGGACTATCCGCCAGCATCTCCCGGGCTACGATCTGCTGATCACGACCAAGGTCTTCCACAAGAGCGTGCGATTGACGTTCCTCAGCCACCGGTCCCTCAAACCCCCTTCGACCGGCCACCGACTTTCGCAAGGCACTGACTCGTTCGTACACCTCTTGAGCCCGACTACGCACGACTTCCGCCGCGCAATCCTCACGACCGGATGCCCGTGCGATTCGCTCCCACAACTGGGCGATTTCCGAGACAACGGCCCGTCCCACATCCTCGTTTGCTAATTCGCGCGCATAGCGACCGATCGGTTTCTGACGACGGACTTCTCTTTCAAGAACAGAGGGATCCGAACCAAACTCAATGGCAATCGCGTCATAGTCGACACGAATGTCCCAGCTCGCCCCATCGTGAAGCAAGACCTCGCCACCTCGATCGAAAATCCCGCCTCGCGCCGGAAACAAGCTCTTGGGCTTCAAGGCCACCGCTTTTTCCGTTTGATCTCGATAGTAGTCCGCGCGAACGACCTGAAGCTCGATCAGCCTCGCCACCAAGGCCAAAAAAATAACGACCACGACACCAAGAAGCACGCGAAGACGATGCTCAAACATCGGCCCGACCTCTTCCTCGCGTGGACGAATCCCTTCGAACGTGCCCACCGGATCGCATCACGCTCAACACCCCACGCGCGGGAAAATGCAGTACCAACCCCCACAAACCCGTATACATCGCTGGAAAAATGGCCTCCTGAACCCATCCCGCCGCGCTTAGCAAATCCCAATCATTCCGAACGCATAGAATCACCAGCCACGCCGACCGCAGTAATCCTCCCACTCCAAGCGTCAGAACCCCCAGCGTTACCGCACGCCGAGCAAAGACGTGCTCACGAACCGTCGACACCATCCATGCCGTACACCCGTACGACACCGCCAACAGTCCGATCGTGTCCACCGTGAGCAAATCCGCGGTCAACCCCAACACCCAACCGGTGACCACCGCCCAACTCCCCGTCGTATGCAACGCCGCAAAGACCACCGCGACCAAAATCCAATCCGGGCCCGTTCCCCAAATCGACACCAAGGGCGCCACACTCGTCTGCAAAGTGGCCAATACGCCCGCGCCTAAAATGAGACCCACCCAATGCATGACGGTTTATCTCGGAGCAGTCCGCTGACTGTTGGTTCCCGGTAATTTCAAATGTCCTTGGGTGGCATCGTGTTTTGGCCTGTCGTGCATGTCGAGAATCGCCGCTGCCGCCGCTACCTGTATCCGCGGATCAGTTCCGTTTTTCCATTCCGCCGACACCGCCGAAAGCGCTTGTGAATTCCCCATCGCACCCAAAGCCCCGATCGCCAACAATCGAATCCGGAAAAGTTGCTCTTCGGGCGGATCCTTCGGATCATCCCTCGGCGGATTCTTGATCTGCAACGCCTTGCGCGCAATCGGCAACCCGTCCTCAATCCCCAACATCCCAAGCCCGCGCGCGGCGGCAAGCTGCGTTTCGAGGTGAATCGCCGTTTCCAATTTATACCGAAACGTGTCGATATATTGCGGATCACGCAGCGCCGCCAACGCGTTGATCGCAAACACCTCCTCCGACCCCACGCCGCTGCTGGTCATAAACGCCAGCTCTTGTTGCGCTTCTCGGTTCCCCAACTTCGCCATCGCCTCCAAGGCGTGATGTCTCACGCCCTCATCGAGGTCCTTCATCGCCTTTGCCAAAATGACCACCGCCGACGATTCCCCCATACGGCCCATCACCAACGCAGCGTTGCGCCGAACCACCGGATCAGAATGAGTAAGAACAAAAGTCGGAAGCTTGCCCGTGTTTCCCTTTCGATCCAATTGATGAAGGGCGAACAACGCACCCACTTGCACGCTCGCATTCCCATCCTCGGCCAACTTTTCGACTTCATGAATGGCGCGCTCGTCCCTCAACATCCCCACGGCCACGCACGCCGCAAACCGCACTCCAGGATGCTCATCCTGCAGCGCCGTTCGAATCCACGCACGACCCTCCGGCGAATCATGGGCCTCCAATCCCTCCACCGCTTCCGCGCGAACCACCGGGTTGACCTTGTACGCCAACGCCGACTTCAGCGTCCAGTAAGCCTCCTTACGTAACGATTCTGATCCGACGCCGGGTGACACGGTCTTGCACCCGCTCGCCATGAATCCCAAGCATCCGACCACAGCCGTCGCCGCACGAAACAGGATGGCCCCCGCTCGTCGTATCGTCATGAAGTTGATTCCCGACCGCGTACTCGAAACACCCAATAATCCATGCCCATGACCAGCCACGCCGCCGCACATCCCCACGCAAACCAATCGCCATGTTGCGAATAAAACGAATACCGCGAATCAACCCCCACGGACGCCACGGCATACCCCTGCAATCCGGGCCATCGCTTCAGCGAATCTCCATAAACCAGATCGTGCCTTCGACCATCGGGCTCGATGAATCCGCTGATCCCTGTATTCACAGCCCGAGCAATTCCCACCCGATTCTCCACCGCTCGGAATACACAGATCGCAAAATGTTGCGGCTGTTGATGTCCCCGCCCAAACCAGCCGTCGTTGCTGATGTTGAGCAGCAAATCCACCTGTTTTTCCGGCTTTCCCCCCGACACGAACGCCCGGCTGACATACGGCATTACGTCTTCATAACAAATCGGGATACCGAATCGATACTCCTGGTTGTTCCGCGAAGCCGCCCGCATCGAAAACACCCCGAACCCTTCGCCCGAAGCAATGGAGAATTCGTCCGTTCCATCCGGCCCGCTGAACGGCATGATCTGATTCATCCACAAATACAGAAACCTCAACCGACCATAGCGAAACGGTACGGCCTCCCCGAACGGCACCACGTGAACCTTGTCGTATCGTCCCAATTCCGATCCGTCCGGCCAAAACACCGACGCCGAATTGAACCGCCGTTCCTTGTCCACCATGTCCGTTGGCGTCAACTCCAACGACGCGCAACCCGTCACAATGGTCGAACTCAATCGCGTGGCACGGTCTTGCAACACCGCATAGCTATCGCGCGATAGGGCGTACATTCCCCGCGCCTGCGGATTCAGATACATCGTCCACGGCGATTCCGGCAGCAAATACACATCCGGTTTTTCGCTCGACGCCGCATCCAACTTCATCAGGTATTCTCGCATCTTCGTGCGATTGTCCTCTTTGTCGCCGTCGACCAAACTCAAGTAATCACCCTGCAACACCGCGATCTTCGGACCCGGCTTGATCGTGTCCCGATGCAACTGCACCTGCCCATACCCGATCGTCGCCGCGACCACGACCCCGGCAAATACAGCACTCCATTTCATTCGACCCCGCCAGGCACCGGCCAACTCTCCCTTCGCCTTGTCCGCTCTCGCGAAAAGAAAATCCACTACCGCTCCATTCACTGCCGCGACGACAAAACTTACTCCGTACGCTCCGACCAGATCACTCACCTGAATAAACGTCAATACTCTGTATAAACTGTGTGATAAGAAAAACCACGGAAACCCCGAAAAGAAAACCGCTCGCGCGATTTCACTACCCACCCACGCCAGCGGAAACACCAACGCCAACGGCCAACGCCGCCGTCGCGCCGCGTGCCGAACCGCCATGGCCATCAACGGAAAATACGCCGCTTGATACGCCGACAACGCCAGATATCCCCACCCCGTGGCCTCATACAGCCAGCGCATGTTGACCAGAAAGAATGCCAATCCGCACGCATAGCTGAGAAAATACACCCGCCGCGCCAACGTCGCCGCCGATACCAAGATTAGCCACGGCACAAGACAAACAAAGGCAATCGGCCACAACCCAACGGGCTCAAAAATTAGACTCTTTAACAGCAGCGTCGAAACCGCGAGCAGAATCAAAACGCCATACGAACGACAGGAAAATGGAAATTCTCGCTCGTGATTCCGACAAGCGCGCCCTCGGGAAGTTGACCCGTCCGAGGGTTGGGTCAAATCATTCGCGCGATTTCCTTCGTCGCGATCGCCACCACCGCGCTTCGTTTTGGAAAGAACCGAAACACTGGTTTCCGGAGATTTCACTGATTCGATTCCATCCCTGTGCAACCACCTGACATCTTGAGCGCCACCCCACGTGAGTGGTACTTGCCACAGCCCTCAAGCCCTTGCCTCCATCTACTTATACGGGAACGGCAAAGTTCTATCCCCGATTCAACAGAATCACCGATACCCCATTCCCGTCTTTCGCCTCAACCGAATTCGGTTCCCTCTCAATCAACGCGTTCGCCCCCGACATCCCAAACGGATCACCCGATCCCATCCAGCTTAACGCCTCTACCCGCCATCCACCATCATCCCCAACGAACGCCCGCCCAGGCCAATACGACCGCCGACCCGTCGTCGCCTTTATCGCCCCCACCAGCTTTGCACGAAATCCTCTCCGCACCTCTCCGGATCGACCTTGCATCGCCGCCAATGCCGGACGAATCAGCAGCTCGAACCCCACAAACGCGCTGATCGGATTCCCCGGCAGCCCAAAGATCAACTGCCCCTTCGGCCCCGTCGCGAAGACCACAGGCCTACCCGGTTTGATCGCCATCTTCCGTATCCGCACCGTCGCCCCGATTTCCTCCAACACCCTCGGTACAAAATCAAATTCTCCCGCCGACACTCCGCCCGTAAGACAAACAAGTTCGCATTCCATTGCTCTTTGCAGAATCGCGCGAATCGCCCGCGGATCATCCTTTACTGATCCCAACGAAACCGCTTCCGCATCCACGCTCACCGCCAATGCTTCCAACAATGCCCCATTCGAATTTCGAATCTGCGCTCCCAGCGGCGTCTGATTAACCTCGACCAACTCATCACCCGTCGAAATCACCGCGATCCGAGGTCTCTTATAAACACTCACCCGATCCGCCCCCACAGAAGCCGCAATCGCAATCTCCAAAGGCGTTAACCTCTGACCGGCCCGCAAGACAACTTGACCATGTTTCGCATACGCCCCCTTCTTCGTAATGAACTGACCCACGGACCCCGATGAACCAATTCTCACCTTCGTCCCATTCTCAACAAGTTCCGTTTCCTCAACCCGAATCACCACATCCGCCCCCGAAGGAATTGGCGCTCCGGTGTTGATTTGTATCGCCTCTCCGACCTCAACCGATCTCGTGGGCAAATACCCGGCGGCAACCTGCCCGACCACGCGAAGAACTACAGGAGAGCTCACAACATTCGCCGCTCGAACCGCATACCCATCCATTAACGCCCGATCAAACGGCGGATGATCCCGATCACAACAAATGTCCCGCGCTATCGTACGAAATAGCCCATCCTTCAACGCCACTTCTTCAGTCGTCCCAACACTCACGTTCCGAAGCACGATTCCCTGCGCCTCAACCACATCAACCATCATCGCCGAACCGGACGAAAAGGAACCGACCCGCTGATCCATATGCGTTTCCATGAACTCATTATTCATTGGCCCCTCATTGACGCAAACGCGACGCCACTCCCTGTCGTTGACGCGTATTTCCGACCCGCGACCGGGAGCCTACTGAGCTCATTCTCCGATCAGAACAGCGACCGTCAGAGTTTTGGAAAAATCGATTGCCGAGTTTTTCTGAGCCTTGGTACTGGGCGATAACCCCCGAGTTTGGTAGGTGGGGGAGCGGTGCCGCCAGGGGACTATGTAGTCATCGACCCGATATCATTCGCCATTCCCGATTCGAGATTCTACACTCGGAAGCCGGCGCGGAATTACAACCCGGGCAACCCGAATTCACGGTTTTCGATCCGCGCTCTTGCCGGCGGTGTTTCCGGATTCATCCGACAAGACCCGCTGGATCGCGCTCTTGAGAAAAGTCATTTTGGTGTTGGTGGTCTCGTCG
>JBBTCX010000240.1:0-4730 GCA_038043045.1 Planctomycetota bacterium
GTTGGTGAAGAAGAGCGTCTGGATCATGGGCGGCGACGGATGGGCATACGATATTGGTTACGGCGGGTTGGACCACGTGCTTTCATCCGGGCGCAACGTCAACGTTCTTGTACTGGATACCGAAGTGTATTCCAACACCGGCGGTCAGATGTCCAAGGCGACGCCTTGTGGTGCCGTGGCCAAATTCGCGGCGGCGGGGAAGCCTTCCAACAAAAAAGACCTCGGTCGGCTGGCAATGAGCTACGGAAATGTCTACGTGGCTACGGTGGCGATGGGAGCGAACGACAATCAGACCGTGAAGGCGTTTGTCGAGGCCGAGAACTATGACGGACCGTCGTTGATCATCGCGTATTCGCACTGCATTGCGCATGGCATCGATATGCGCAGCGGTCTTGCTCAACAACAAGCCGCCGTAAACTGTGGACATTTTCCTCTCTACCGATTTGATCCTCGACGCGCCGATCAAAGGGAGAATCCGTTTCAATTGGATTCCCACGAACCGACGATTTCCGTTCGAACCTACGCGGAGCGGGAGAATCGTTACAAGATGTTGATGGAGGCGGACCCGGTACGGGCCGCACAACTGATGCAAAAGGCGCAGCACGCCGCGGAAGAACGATTCGAGCAATACGCGAAACTCGCCCGCGTGGAAGCCGCGGAACAACAATCCACGCCGAAGTTGGCTCCCGCGGCGTCAACATGACGGTGGAATTGTCATGGACATGAATCTGTCGACGAATTACTTGGGTTTGCGATTGAAAAACCCGCTGATCGCGGGGGCGTCTCCGCTTTCTCGATCCGTGGATCACATTCGATCGCTGGAAGATGCCGGTGTCGCCGCCATCGTTCTGTACTCTCTCTTTCAAGAAGAGATCGAGGGCACGCTTCATGCCCATCAACATTACTCGGAACTGGGTACGCATAGTTACGCCGAGGCGTTGACCTACTTGCCGCAGGTCGATCTTCGCCCCAACCGACCTCAGGAGTACGCCAGACATGTCGCTCGAGCGAAAGAAATAGTCGGCATCCCTATCGTGGCCAGTTTGAACGGGTCCACCTTGGGCGGATGGACCCTGTACGCCCAAATGCTCGAACAGGCCGGAGCGGACGCCTTGGAGCTCAATGTCTACCACATGGCCACGAGCCCGAACGAAACGGCGGCCGACGTCGAGCGGCGATATGTCGATATTCTTCAGGCGGTCAAGGCAACTGTGCATATCCCGGTGGCTTTGAAAATTGGTCCGTTTTTCAGTTCGCTGCCACACTTTGTCACTCAGTTGGATGAAAAGGGAGTCGACGGATTCGTTTTGTTCAATCGCTTTTATCAGCCGGACGTGGACTTGGAGGCCCTGGATGTTGTGCCCGAATTGACCCTTAGTTCGCCCCATGAAATGCGACTGCCGCTTCGGTGGATAGCGGTTTTGGATCCGCTGATCGAAGCCAGTCTCGCCGCGGCTACGGGGGTCTATACGGCTGCCGATGTTTTGAAATTGCTCATGGTCGGCGCCGACGCGGTCATGCTGGTGGCCGTCTTGCTTCGAAACGGTTTCGGCGCCGTAGGACAAATTCTGCATGATGTGCAGCGATGGATGTATGAGCATGATTATGAAAGTGTCCATCAGATGCAAGGGAGCATGAACCATCGCGGCTGCGGAGATCCTTCTGCTTTTGAACGCATGAACTACATGAAATCGCTGGACCTTTTCACTCCCTCATCCGCACCAACGGCCGTTTCATCAGACCGGTGACCCCAATGCTCTGTTCCTTTGAGAACGATCAGAAAAACGCGATTGACAGGTCATTGATCTGACATAAAGTGCTTTATAGGAAGCCGGCGTTATGAGCCAGGGCAGTGTTCCCATGCGCGCGATGCGATTCGCCGAGTGCTGTTTCCACCCACGGATTGAGGAGTTGCAATGAATGCGTTGAGATTAAGACCATGTTGGGCCTTGAGGTTGATGAATAGATTCTCCCTTCCAAATCCCGGCATTCGACAATCATGGATGGTCATGGTGACGGTTCTTTTGCCAACGATGTTCCTGGTCGGCGGTTGTTTCGGTCCCCCAGAATTTCCGGAGGAAATGGAAGTCTTCTTGACCCAAGAAACTTCCATGACGGCGCAAGTCAACACCGGGCCGCCATCCATGGCCGATGCCCAGTGGGATATTAGTCGACGAGTCGTTGATGGAGGTGCCAGCCCGGATGAAAGCCCATACGGAGGATTACTGGGCGGGGGATTTCTGGATCGTCTTGACCCAGGCGAGCGCATGGTCCGAGTTCATTTTGATGAGAGCGGTCGAGCAACCTTGGCTACGAGGAACGCCTTCTATGTTCCTCAGCTCTTAGGAGACACAATCAACCTTGACAGTGAACTCCATACCGCGCCGCTCGCGGGACTGTCGTACGCGGCTACTTCCTATGGAACCGAGGCAGGGAATCAAGTTGGAATAGCTCTTCATGTGGAAATCAGACTCTTCGGCATCCCATCCGCCACTGCGGTCGTGTATGCCTGGGGACCTTTGGCGGACGGTCGTATCGAGGGTGTTTTTGGTTACACCGCCGACCTCGCCCCGTTGATTACCATACTGCTCGGATCCGGTGCCGACCAATACCCCGTGTTGGCCGAGCGTCAGCCCTAACCCGTCCGCGTATTCTAATTTCAGACTTCGTGCGTCTTGTAATCGGGGTACCACATGGACTCGGCGACTGAGCTTTCCACGGCATCGTCGGATAGCAGTCGTCCGATGTTCTGTCGTCGAGCTTCACGAATCACGGCGCAGGCGATTTGCCGACTGACATCGCGAAGCTCGCTTTGATCCGGGTAGATAGCGCCCTGACGGAGTCGCTCTGCGGACACGCAGGACGCCAACTTTTTTGCGGCCACAAGGAAAAACTCATCGGGAACTTCGTGCGCTTCGGCCAGAATACATCCCAGCCCAACTCCCGGGAAAATGAACACGTTGTTTCCCTGACCGATGACTTTCGTTTCGCCGCCAAAAGACACCGGTGCAAACGGGCTTCCGGTGGCGACAATCGCGCGACCGGCGGTCCACGTCATGGTTTCCGCGGGTGTGCACTCGGCCTTGGAAGTCGGATTGCTAAACGGAAGAATGACAGGTCGTGTCACATGCTTGGCCATTTCCCGGATTACACTTTCGGTGAAAACGCCTGCTTTGGCCGTGGTCCCAATCAACACCGTCGGTTTCACTTGTGCAACGACCTCAAGGAGTTGGGCAGGCGCATCGGATGAGAAACGATAGAACTCCATGTCCGCCGGTCCGAGGGCGAACTCGGTCTTGTGAGACTCGGGTTCGCAACGACCGTGGTGTACGAGACCGCGACTGTCCAAGAAGACTTGGGCACGGCGGACTTGTTCCTTCGAGGCGCCTTCCTCGATCATAGCGGATCGAACAAGGCGCCCAATTCCGCATCCCGCGGCGCCGGAACCCAGATAGACAATTCGTTGATCAGACAGTTTTCCGCCGGTAATCCTTAATGCAGAGAGAATCCCCGCCAAACCAACTCCGGAGGTGCCTTGAATGTCATCATTAAAACTCGGTAGCCGTTTCCGATAGCGATCGAGCAAGAGGAACGCCGTCTCTTTGTGAAAATCTTCCCATTGTAAAAGCGCCTTTGGATACACGTCTCGAACGGCTTCCACAAAGGCTTCGATGAAATCCTCATAGGCTTGACCGCGCAACCGACGTCGCCTGTACCCCACGTAAAACGGATCATTGAGAAGTTCGGCGTTGTCCGTTCCGACATCGAGGCTGATCGGTAGGCATTGGGTCGGGTGAATGCCTGCGGCCGCACAATACAGGGCGGTCTTGCCCACCGGAATTCCCATTCCCCCGGCCCCTTGATCGCCAAGGCCGAGAATTCGTTCATTGTCGGTTACGACAATGAGGCGCACATCCTGGTAGGTCCAGTTTCGCAGCAGGTCGGAAATACGGTGAATATCCACCGGCGTAATCCACAAACCACGCGGTCGGCGGAAGATGTGGCTGTACGTTTGGCATGCACGACCCACGGTGGGGGTATAAACAATGGGCATCAGTTCCGCGAGATTTTCCACCAGGACGCGGTAGAAAAGCGTTTCGCTGCGGTCTTGAAGAGCGGCGAGTCCGATGAATCTTTCGAGATCGTCGGCTTTGGCGCGGACGTGTTCCAATTCCAGAGCCACTTGCTCCTCGATCGAAACAACTCGCGGTGGCAACAAACCATCGAGCTTGAGATGCCTCCGTTCTTCCGAAGAAAACGCGGCGCCCTTGTTCATCACCGGGTCGCGCAGCAAAGCCGCTCCGATCAACGGAGGACTTTGTTCCTTTGATTCTGACCGGGAATTGACCGTCCTCCTGGCATTCATGGCCCACTCCTTTACGGGCAGCGACTCCCCACCGGAGGGTAGTCGTGCGCTTTGTCGCCACCGACCAAACGGCGTTCAGCCTTACAGGGTGTGTGAGAAACTGTTTGCCGGAACCGAGCCGCGACCGTGAGGGAGCGGTTTTTTCCAGCCATAGCGAGGACCGCTTCCTTACGGGCGCGGCTCGGAAATGTCTTCTCACACGCCCTCTTACAGGATTCACTATGCAAGATCGGGGCCGAAAGGCAAACAGGAAAGCAAGATTTCGTGACGGAATGGGCGCCGATAGGGGACTTCAAGTTCGTGGAAGGTTATAAGGGCGCGGAGAGTTTTGCCAGACGGAAAACAGTTTTGACAGCCGGATGAT
>JBBTCX010000241.1:0-14341 GCA_038043045.1 Planctomycetota bacterium
AACCCGTCCCATCGCCATCCCACATCCTCCCTGACCAACTCGCGTCACTCCAACGCGATCATTATACTCTGCGTGTCAAGAGACTTTTGCAACGGACTGTCATGGATGTAAACACAGAACAGGATCCGGTCCCTGAGGCAATCGACAAATTCGCATTATGGTTCAATGGGACGAACTTGCGCGGAGCGAACATCTATCAACGTCGAGTCTATGCGGAGGTGGACGGGACGGATTTTCTGGGCCCCGGCCCGCTTGGTCCGCCATTCACCGCCGTAGACTTCGCCGCACTTGCGGCCCTGGGTGCCAACTACGTAAATATTTCGCATTCCGGCCTTTTCACGGAATCACCTCCCTATGTTGTAGACCCTGGTGCAGAAGCAAACCTCGACGCATTGGTGCAACTCGCAGAAGACGTCGGACTCTTCTGCGTGATCTGTTTCCGCACTGGCCCCGGCCGTAGCGAGTTCGCCATTTTCGAAGGGCAGGATTGGTTTCCACAGAGTTTGATCAACAACACCGTCTGGACGAACCTTGAGGCGCAGCTCGCCTGGGCCGAAATGTGGCGCTACACAGCCGACCGTTACAAGAACCGTGCGAACGTCGTCGGATACGACTTAATGGTCGAGCCAAACGGCGCGAGCACGATCTTCGGAATGTTCGATCCAGCCGAGTTCTATGCCCAACATGAGGGTTCGCTGGCCGATTGGAATCAGATGTACCCGTCCATCGTGGCCGCAATTCGCGAAGTCGACGTCGACACGCCGATCCTGATCAGCGCCATGGCCTATGGCAGCCTCTATTGGCTGCAGTATCTCGCCGTCAGCGATGATTCGAGGGTCGTGTACACCGTTCATCATTACGAACCGTTCGCATTCACTCATCAGGGCAAAGATGAGCAAATCTCCTATCCCGGCGAGATCAACATCGACGGTCAATCTGTGACCGTCGATCTCGCTTGGCTTCAAAGACAGCTTTCCATCATTAATGAGTTTCAGCAGGCGCACGCGGTACCGGTGGCCATTAACGAATTTGGGGTCGTACGCTGGTCGCCGGGGGCGGGCGCGTATTACCGCGACCAGACCGAACTCTTTGAGGAACGCGGCATCAACCACGCAATATGGCTCTGGGAATCGAGCTGGCCCCCATTGGCCGAATCTGACGACTTTAACTTTCGTCATGGGGATGACGCGGGAAACCACGCCGACACCACCGATGGCGAATTGTCTAACCGTATCCGGGAAAACTGGGCGCTCAACACCCTTGACGCAAGCGGTCCGCGTTGAAGAACAGGACTGATCATTCCCTTTGTCACAAACGTTGGCACGTTAAATCCCTTGTTGCATTGATGACGCCTACCCGCGTTGCGGGATGCCGCCGTCGATGTGAACTTTGTCTGCGGCGCAGTGTGTCGACCAGATGAAAGGGCGGGACGATTCATCGAAGTGATCTTTGCAATCGCCTCGGAACTGGTCGTTACCATTCCTTGTCCGTTCGGGCTGGAATCTGTATTCTCGCGACCTCCGAATCATCCAACTTTGCGGGAGCGGTAGAACTCGACGAAAGTGGCAAACGGCCCTTTGTCATGTGGAGTTTGGAAATGGAAGAAAGTTCGATTACTTGTCCACACTGCCACCGCTCGTTTGAGCTAACGGCTGCGATGTCCTCCGCCATTGAGGCCAAGCTGCGTCAGCAGGTTGACGCGGATGCCAATCGACGGACGGCCGAACTCGATGCACGCGAGAAAGCGATTGCCGAGAAAGCAGCCGCAGCCGAGCGAGCAAGAGCGGCCGTCGATGACGAGATTGCCAAACGACTTTCCACTGAGCGCCCGGCCATCGCGGCAGCCGAGGCGAAAAAGGCTCGCGATTCGGTCGCAGACGAGATCACGAAGGCTCAACAGGAAAAAACTGCCACTGAGCAACTCCTAAAGCAGCGCGAAGCGAAACTGGCCGAGGCTCAGAAAAACGAGCTCGAATTACGCCGCGAACGCCAGGCACTCCAGGAGGAAAAAGAGCGGTTCGAGCTTGACAAGCAGCGTGCAATCGATGCCGAGCGAGCGAAGATTCGCGAGGCCGCCGTCAAAGATGCGGACGAGCAAGCGCGCTTAAAGATTGCCGAGAAGGAAAAAACGATCACCGACTTGCAAGTCAAATTGCAGGACGCTTTGCGTAAAGCGGAACAAGGTTCTCAGCAACTCCAGGGCGAAGTGCTGGAACTTGAGCTTGAAGCTCTGCTTCGCAGCAACTTCCCACGCGACACGATCGAGCCGGTGCCGAAGGGCGCGTTCGGCGGTGACGTGCTCCACCGGATCATCGGGCCGCTGGCCCAGCCGTGCGGCACGATCCTCTGGGAATCCAAGCGGACCAAGAATTGGAGCGACGGCTGGCTGACCAAACTCCGCGAGGACCAGCGCGCGGCAAAGGCCGAGGCCGCGATTATCGTTTCACAGACGATGCCCAAGGGCGTTGAGGCGTTCGACATGATCGAAGGCGTCTGGGTCGCACATCCGCGATCCGCGATTCCGGTAGGGATGGCTGTCCGCCACTTGCTCGTCGAGGTCGCTACCGCCCGCCAGGCCAGCGAAGGCCAACAAACCAAGACGGAATTGGTCTACCAGTATCTAACCGGCCCGCGCTTCCGCCTGCGTGTCCAGGCTATCGTCGAAGCCTTCTCCACCATGCAAGAGGACTTGGACAAAGAGCGGAAGGCGATTATGAAGCAGTGGGAAAAGCGCCGCGAACAGCTCGACCGGGTCATGCAAGCGACGGTCGGAATGTACGGCGACTTGCAGGGAATCGCTGGAAAGTCGTTGCAGGAAATCGAAGGGCTTGACGTGAAGATGCTCGAATCCGGTGTCTCTGGTGCCCAGAACTAGAAGTGAACGGAAGAAATTCACAATGCAGCTATCAACACTCCGAATACAGAATTTTCGCTCATGCCGCGACGTCAGTCTGACGCTTGGCAACATGCACGCACTGGTCGGTGCAAACAATGCCGGCAAATCAACAGTGCTCCGAGCCTTGGATTTCCTCTTCAATCCAAGCACAAAATCCCTCCACGAGGAATCGTTCTGGAACAAGGACACGACTCTGGAGATTCGTGTCGAAGCAATCTTTTCGGCACTTACCGACAGGGAGAAAGAAGCGCTCAACGGTTATCTTAAGCCGGATGGCGCGTTTCACATGGCGCGTTCCGCGAGAATGGGCGGCAAGAGCGACGACTCCGATACTGGGGCGGAACAAAGCGAAGACAAGATCGGGATTGGGCAACACTACAAGAAACCGATTCCCGAACCCGAGTGGCTGCAGGAAGAACGGATTATCGGCAACAACATCAAGGAATGGTGGAAGAACAAGGATCAGTTGGTAGTCGGCGGCGTTAGTTTCGCCAACTTTGTCAACGGCACCAAGGCGCCTACAGTTGGAGACTGGAAAGAAAAGGCCAAGGAGTTCATCACGGCCAACGCCGACAAGATTCCGATGCAAGATGCATGGGTGGATAACCCTAAGGGCTATGCCAATGTCCTCAAGGGAACACTGCCCTTCTTCGTACTTGTTCCCGCAGTCAGAGATGTTACTGAAGAATCCAAAGGCACAAAGAGCAGCCCGTTCGGAAAGCTCCTGTACGCTATTCTCGACACTGTCACCGAAGAGAAGCGAGCGAAGATCGAAGGTATTCTCGGCGAGGTCGCAAAGCAGATGAACCGCTCCGGTGGAAATGAACGCGTTCCGCTAATCGCCGAGACGGAAAAGCAACTCAACTCGTTGCTTAATGATTTTTTCACGGGGTGCGACCTTGAAATCGAGTTTGAAACCCCAACGCTGGAGGTTCTTCTCACCACGCCGAAACTCTATATCGACGATGGGTTCAGAACCGCCGTTGAAAACAAGGGGCACGGACTGCAGAGGGCCGTCATCTTCACCATCCTTCGACGTTACGCGGAATACATGACGTCTGCACCGGACGGCAGGAGGCGCAATCTGATTCTTGCGGTTGAAGAGCCGGAACTCTACATGCACCCGCAAGCCCAACGTACCATTCGGCGCGTTTTTCGGAAAATATCGGAGACCAATGATCAAGTGTTGTTCTCGACGCACTCATCGCTACTCGTTGATGTGGCCTATTTCGATGAAATCATTCGAATGGAGACTGCATGCCAAACGACTGGGAGTAAGAGAGTCACGGAATGCACCGCATGGCAGCTCACGATGACAAAGCTGATTCAGGACATCGAAGCAAGAACTCCAAGTGTCAAGGACAAGGTAACAACCGAATCAATGCGAGATTTGTATTCTCATGCGTACAATCCACGTCGTAACGAGGGATTCTTCGCTTCAAAGATCATCCTAGTGGAGGGGTTGACTGAAGAGTATAGCCTGCCAATCTATGCCGACTCCCTGCCTAACTGCGCTTTCGACCCACAAGGAATCAGCGTTGTCGAATGTGGAGGCAAAGGCGTGATGGACCGACTCTTCAGGATTTTCAATGAACTCCACATTCCCTGTTATATCCTCTTCGACTATGACAAAACGAATACAGACAAGAACATTATCGAAAAATCCAAAGAACTCCTCACATTGGCCGGAAAGTCTACGAATGCCCCAGTAACTCTCTTCCTAGATGATACAGTCGCCTGCTTCCCTAATACCTGGGAAACCCACCTGCGGTCGGAAATCCCAGACATGGACGATTTAACCGCCGAGGCGCGAAAAGCACTCGGCTTGATCAGCGACAGTGGAAAGCCGCTGATTGCAAGGTACATCGCTCGCAAATTGACATCGCGAACACCCCCAGTCGTCCCCGCGAGCCTAGAGAAGATCATCGTGAAGGCGGTGTCCGTCACTTGGCGAAAGAGCTGCCTTAAGTTGCAAGTGCCGATTCCAACACCTACGGTTCCTGAACAGGCAGAGTGCCCAACTTGATGTCCAAGAGCAAATCACGCCTGGAGTTGACGTGGATCGGAAAGGAGAACCGGCCGAGGCTGGAGCCGCGCGTGTTGTTGGAGGACCCGGGAAGGAGCTACCACGCCAAGCGCCGGGTCAGCGATCACGACATCTTCGATAACCGGCTCATCTTCAGCGACAACCTGCTGGCCCTCAAAGCCCTGGAGCGTGCGCCCAATGCCGGCGCCCTTCGCCAAGTCATTGTGAGACCCCATATTACTAGTTAATCACCAATCACGGCCGTTTTGCTTGATTGGGCATACAAATCGAGTAGCCTGCACTCGGGTAAGCGGCTGATCACTGTTGAACTCTTTGTTAGGAGCGCTTTCTTGCACGATTCGAAACGCATAGTGCGAAGCGATCCAAGTATACGTACTGCATTTGGCCAATTCGGAGAAACCTAGTCAGGCGAAATGAAATATGGAGTCATTCGACTTTGAAAACATCCTTTCGGGTTCAACCGTTGAAGCGAGCCTCCTGGAACCGGTCCGGCTCCGTTGTATGTCGCCGGTGCTTTGGCGAGACAGCCTGAAGAGGCTTCGCGAGGACTTCCTCTCCGCCCGAAAGGAACTCGGCCCGCTACGTTGCCCACTGTTTCAGTACGGCACCGGCAAGTCCGACGCTCAGGAACCGCCGTTTGACATGCATGCGGGCAGTGTGAGCTCCCATACCACGCTTTACCATCAGTTCCGAATGCACGTTTCATCGGACGGTATGCCAATCTATCTCCGTTATCCAATCATTGATGATGACGGCAAACCCATCATTGTTGCGCAATGCCGGGGTTGGATGTGCGAGAAGCCAGCCTTTCGGCAATGGAGCTATTGTGGAGAGGCTCCGGCGGGCACACGGCTTAGCGAACTTGCCGAGCGAGGCGGCCGAGCGCTTCTTGGCACGTTGCGACACACTATCGCTTGGATTCCACATGACACGCTATTCACGCAAACGGATGAATACCGCTGGGTCTGGTCCATATTCGATCTTGCATGGCAAGGGCGGCATCCGTCGCTGCGAGCAGAACGCAAGACGTGGTTCCGACATCCGAAACCGATTCCGGATTCTAAGTTAGAAGTTATTACTCTGCCTTATGTTCTTCGACAGCTCCGTGCGATGCGGAATTCTTGCTTCCCGTTCAACTTTCCCGAGGAATGGACTGAGCGGCTGCCCGGTTATTTCATCAGTGAGTTGCCCGATCTGTTCGAAGCCTCCGTCGACTTGATCGACACGTTGCTGAACATCGAAATTGCTGTCGAGGCGCAAAGGGGAAAGTCAACGGCGGGGTCGGCCCAAGCCCCGACAGGTGCTCATGTATTGCGGAATGATGAAAGAACTGCTTCGGAAAAAGTGAAGCCAAAGTCTCCCGAAGAATCAATATTATTGCCACCCGCGACCGAAATGCCCATCGAACACAATGCTCGGGCGCATGGCGGGGGCGAGACCGGCAAACCTACCATTCCGCCCCGCGCCTTGAAGGCCGGTGAACAATACAAACAGGCGATTGAAGCATTGGGAGTAACGGCAGCAACCGACAGAGAGTTATATGGCCAACTGGCTAAAGCCCACAAAACAGCAGGCGAGTCGTTTCCGACCTTCCCAACGTGGCAGCGCAATCTCAGAGAATATCGAAGATTGACGAACCAACAGAAGTACGGAACCCATGCAAAGGTACAGGGCGGGTCGATGGTCCGCCCGGATCAAATCGAACCCAATGCACTTCCCACTCGAATTCGGCCGAGGCATAACCCTTGAAAGCGGAAGGCAACCGGAAGCCTCAAGATTTTCGCTAACCCCAACTACCTACTGTTTCGTGCATTTTCACTGCTGTTTTCTTCGTAATCAAACCGGAAGGCGCAAAGGCTTCCGCCTTTTCCGCCCCTTCCGGTTTCCGTTCTATAGCGGGCGTGTTTGGACAGGCGACGGCCTCGCCTGGCACATCCGCGGAATGGGACGGAGAAAACTACCTTGGCTCAACAAACGCTAACGGAAACCATTGCGGACAAAGACACAGTCTTGCTCGACGTTCGCCAAGTCGCAACGTTTTTGAACTGTAGTGCGCGACACGTTTACAGGCTCTCCGACGCTGACCGAATGCCGCGACCCGTGCGGCTCGGGTCCCTGGTACGGTGGTCGCGTGCGTCGATTGAGGAATGGATTTCCGCCGGTTGTCCGGCGACTTGGCCTACGAAGGCGCCTGGTCCGTGACGACGAGCGATACGGTGAATCGATCACGAATACCGCGGGAATGGGAAGTCACTGCGGAAACGTTGCTCGCTCTATTGGACGGCGCCATATTCGCAAATGCGATCCGCCGCAATGGCAAGCCGTGTCGTATTCACCTGCCTGATGATCCTAAGTCCCGGACGGCAATTGTTGATGCCCATCTTCGCGGCAACCCCTCGACGTTGGAATTCCAGGCGGAAGGTCGCGATCCTTGGAGGGAGAAAGTCGATCCCGTAGCGTTGTCTGCGTTCTGCCCAGCCGCCGACGGGCGATGTCGATGGCTGGGGATTGACTTGGACGCTGCTGATCATGGTGCAGGAGGTCTATTCGATCCCAAAAAAAACTTTTTCCCTCTTGACAGGGCTTAATCTCGCAGTTTAATTCCCAAAGACGATTCGCGTTCCTCGGGCACGCAGAAATGCGCTCCCCTTCGGGGGCTGAAACGGCGTCCAATGGATGCCGACACCAAGACCCGGCCATATGTGAGCTGGCGTCGACGTGTGTGCCTGAAACGACCTCTGTGTGGTCGTTTGCTTTGGCGGTGAATGCAATGCCGCAATCACCGAGGAACAGGAGCTTTTTGCTCCGGAAAAGGAGGTACACAATGTGTACGCCACGCGAATCGTCGCTCGAAAATGCGACGTCGTATGAGCGAAGGCGCAGACTCATTAATGAGTTTTGGCACGCTCTTTATGACGGCGCGGATGCGGGCGCGGCAACATGGGAGGCTCTCGATCGAATGAACGATCGAGTCACGACGGCCCTCCGTAAGCGGCCACCAGACTTATGTCTGGCGGAATCGCTGACGGCGAAAGCTGCTCTGATGATTTCGCTCAAGAAACAATCTTGAGCCTCCTACCTGCAAAAACGACTGGCGAGAGCCATTTATGATAAAGCTAGGTCAAACAATCAAGTACGTTCGAGAAACCAAGGGACTGACGCAGCGTGCAGCGGCTGAAGTTCTGGGAATTTCCGACGTTCATCTTTGCAATCTCGAACACGACAAAGCACGTCCTTCCGTTGACTTGCTAGAGATATTCTCTAACAAATGGAATGTTGATCTCTATGTTCTGTCGTGGTGCCTGTTTGGTGACGTAGACCAGCTTCCAAAGGCTGTCCGAAACCCAATGAAACAGCTTGCCAAGGCATGGCGATCTGAGCTTGCAATGAAAGGGATTCTTAAAGGAAACTAAGTCAGGTGTTTTGGAGGGGCATGATTGCTCAACATTCGTCAAGAAAAGCACCTCGCCAATCAACTAAGCTCCAGTGTTTCGGAAATACGTTCCCTAGCCGAATCTCCGGAGTCATTCTGCGAAGAATTGGAACTTCATGATCCCGCAAGACCCCAAAAAAACAGGATTGTCTTGGATGTTAGGGGAGCACTACGAAAAGCGCAACAGCGAATTCAGAAGCGCATTTTGATCCCTCGCCTTTTGCCATCCGATTTTAGCTTTGGTTGTGTGCGCGGTCGGAATATCAAAATGAACGCAGAAGCACACAAAAACTCCCAGTTCGTTTTCAGTTGCGATATCACGGACTTCTATCCGACCATTCACTCGTCTCGTGTGTACAACTTTTTTTCGGATAATCAAGGATGTTCTCCAGACGTAGCGAGATTGCTGACTCGACTTTGCACTTATAATCACCATTTGGCGTTGGGACTGATCACAAGCCCCCTTATCGCCAATCACGCCCTCACGACGGTTGATTTCAGGATCGCCCAAATGGCCTCATCGGTGGGACTCAAATACACGAGATATGTCGACGACATCACGATTTCTGGACCCTTCGACCTTCACAAAAGCGGATTTCCCGACACGATCAAGAGAATTCTCTCTACACACGGATTCTCGACAAACGACGCGAAAGACCAGTTTGGCAGCCTCGGCGATCCGGAAGTTCTGATTACAAAGCTCCGCGTCAATCGAGGCCACCTCGACATTTCACGCAAGTACTTTGACGAGGTTTGCCGTGTCTTAGTCGACCTGAGAAATCTTGGCAACGGCGGTCTATTTGTCGGACCATATTATACGAGTGGACAAATGTGGGGACGAGTGCAATTCATATCTTGGGTAAATCCTAACCGACGTAAAACTTTGCGGGATTTGCATCGGTCCATTCCTTGGAAGCAAGTCGATGCTGAGGCCAAGAAGCGGGGCCTTATTAAATATCATAGAACCCTCGTGCCCTATCGCATTTCCGATCATCGATCGGAAAACGTCCTTCAAAACATTGCTTCCTCTTGTCCTTGACTTTTCGAACGCATCATGTTAAGCTATTGTACGGTAATCTGGTGGCCGCAACCGCCCGCCCATTACGCGAAGCGTCAAGGCTGGCGAACGGGAGTTTCATGGCAATGGTTCGGATCGTTACAATGCGCCTCAAGAACGAGACAAGCAGGGGCCGATTGACGACTTTTGTGACAAATTGAGACGAAAAATGGCCACTGGTACAGTTCACGAATACCCCGCCTTCTTTGAGAAACGCCCTGTTTTCAAGCGTTTCCACGAGTGCCAAGTCATGACACTTCCAAAACAAAAAAATAACCAAACGAACCCATCTGAAAGTGACACTTTATCCTCCCGCCCGGCCCAAGTTGCCCAATTCAACATACGCCGAACAACACCATGCTTTACCGCGAGGCCATCATTTAAGTTGCTTCGAAAGGGCGGCGAACGAACCGGACGCGAACGTGCGTTGATGTACAAGACACTCGTACTGACCGGTTTGCGCAAGGGTGAGCTGGCCTCACTCACGGTGGGCCAACTCGATCTTAACGGTCCTGTTGCCTACGCCGTTCTGAATCCTGCCGACGAGAAGAATCGGCAAGGTTCCAACATACCTCTCAGAGCTGACCTCGTTATCGAACTGTCGTCGTGGATCGAGGAGCAACTCGACGAGTTGCAGGAAGACGCTAGAAAATCCGGGAACCCAATACCTGCGCGCCTCCCTGCGTCGACTCCCCTATTTTGCATTCCTTCTGGATTGGCGCGCATCCTCGACCGAGACTTGGCCGCCGCAGGCATTCCCAAGCGTGATGAACGAAACCGCGTCGTCGATGTCCACGCGCTGCGAGTGACCTTCGGTACCCATTTGTGCGCCGCGGGGGTTCCGCTTCGCACAGCCCAAGCCGCGATGCGGCATTCCAAACCCGAGCTGACCGCGAACATCTACACCGATCCAAAACTCCTCGACATAGCCGGCGCGATCAACGCGCTGCCCGCACTTACATTCCCGTCGCCGACCCTCCAAAGACCGGCCGAACTGGCGTCGTAGGACGGCCTTTCGCAGCCCAAGGCGAAGGTGCTGCCACGTGACCTCGAGTTTACCTTGCACTAAACCTTGCACGTACGCGCGTCCACGGGCGTCATTTCTGGTCAAGCATTGGCAAAATGGACTATGTTTGGGAGTCGTGTGAATCGTTTGGCGGGATCGTCGTAACTCGCGCTCCGGTCAAGACTAAGACGCCGGTGTCACTCGCTGACACCGGCAGTCCAGACAAGCGGGTGAAGGGACTTGAACCCTCGACATTCACGTTGGCAACACCGCCTGAAAACACGCCAAAAAGCACCGAAAACCGCTTATTTGTAGGTGTTTAGCATATATCAGTCGCTTTTGCAAGTCCTCGCAATCCATAGCGTTTTGGAGCGTGCAGACGCGGTATTGATTGTTGGAATCCGGTAATTACCGGGTAATGGGAAGTTTGTCTTTAGCCGGGCGAATTGGGCGAAACGTGCTGGGAAAGGGCAACGAGTGGCGTTCTCGCTGCCTTTTCTCTATACCCCATAAACGCCGATGTGTTTGTACGGCGCCGATGCGTCCGAGGTTGAGGAATTGTTTCGGGAGTCATGGGCCATGAATGCCAAGAAGCCACGCGTGCTGGATGTAGGACAGTGCGACTTTGACCACGGGAACATCAGTCGCATGTTATCCACGGACTTTGGGGCGGACGTGGTGCGAGCTGGCACAGGCGAAGAAGCCTTCCAAGCCGTTCGAGAGGGCCGCTTCGACCTCGTTCTGATCAACCGAGTTTTCGACGCGGATGGTGCGTCAGGCTTGGACCTCATACGACGATTACAATCTCACGACGAAACGAAAACCACTCCTTTGGCACTCGTAAGCAACTACTCGGACGCACAGGATGCCGCGGTTGCATTGGGCGCCAAGCGCGGGTTCGGTAAGGACGCTTTGACTCGATCGGAAACGCGCGATGCGTTGGAGTCATTACTTGGCCAATAGTCGTTAAGGGCAGGTTTCGGGATGCAGGCATGGACAATTGGCGGTCGGCGGATTCCCGCGCATTGTCGCAAACGTTCACGCCTTTATGTCGACGCCGGTCGGGTTGCGCGGGCGGTGACTTCGGGTGGATAGGGTGGCAAGGTTGTGAGGCGAGTGTCCTCCACGGGGCCTCCCACGGTGAAATGGTAGAGCGACTGGTATTTCCGACCCTTGAATCCAAAGAGGTCATGCACCGAGTCGTCGAAAAAGCAGCCGATTCCCGTGCTTCGAATGCCGGCGGCTTCGGCTTCGAGGTAGAGCACTTGGCCAATCATGCCCGTTTCCCAGAATAGTCGGCGGTACATCCAGGCGCCGAGGTTTTGAAGCGGGTTCTCAAATTCTGCGATCATCCCGAGGCTAAACGCACCGTCGGCGGCGATGGATTGGCCACAACTGACTTGTCCGGCGATTTCGCGGGCGTCGCCCGACACTAGATGATACAAGGGTAAAGACTGCGGGCATCCGTTTGGCTTCTCCCAGTCGAATGCCGGAAACATGGACTCACGTAGCATCAACATTTCGCTTGGCGCGCGAACGAGAAAATACAGTCCGGCGGCCAATCCCGTTACACTGTGTACAAAGATACCAAGGTGGACGAAGACCGGCGGTCCCAGTGCACTCCAAGGGGAACATTCGTATCGTGGTAAGACGCGGTCCATCATCAGATAGAATTGATCAGCGGTTATGCTCGTTTGCCCATCCATCGCAACGGCGCTCCGTCGTTGTTGGATAATTCTGCGAGCCGGAGTGGGAGTTCGTTCTGAGGGGAATCGATCGGGGAACTCCATAGTTGGCTGTAATCTTGGAAACTCAGATGTTGACGGTTTGACACACGCGTCGGTAACTGCGTCGATCAACTCCCATTCAACATGATCGGTGCTGAGACGGTTTGCTTTTCCGTACCATTTGCCTTGTCGAATCGTTTCAATCGCGTCAATCGATAGCATAGAAGGCGCGTCGGTGGTTCGTGAGTCAGTCGAGGGAATGATCGCCATGAGGACGTCAGGGTACTCTCGCTCGGCTTGTTTAAAGTCGTCGTCGCGGTTCAAACCGAGAAGCGAACCGATTTCCGCATCACCCATGCTGGTAAGCGGTCGAACCTGCCAGCCCTGCAATGCAGCGGAAAAGCACAAAGCCGCCAGCGCGTGACCGACATCGTGCTGACAATACCGGTAGGCTCTTTCTCCGTACTTCCAAGCTTCGCGCCAATGTATGGACGACAATCCGGCGAGAAAAGTACCGCAAGGCAGCGCGTTCATCAATTCATACCATACGTCAACATGAATATCGCACCGTCGCTCAAGAGCATGTTCCATTGGCGCGTAGTGAAACACGCCTGAAATATCGGCCAGCCCTCGGACGGAGCCGACTGCAAGATACCCCTCCGTTGGATGCAAGTTGCCACTTGATGGATTGATTCGCAGTGCCCATCGAGAACTCTGAAACTCCTTCCAGGCAGACAGAGCTAGTGAATACTGTAGAAACTCAGAGATGCTTTCCAGGCACACGGGTTGCGACGCGATTGATCCTGACTCATAAAGAGCGTCGTATGATGGTATACTGACGGGTTCCGTCAGCAGCAGAGGGACACACGGCGCACCACGAAAGCGACGGAATGGGTCAGGCTGGGTAGCCCAGTCCAAATACCCCAGACTGCGCGCATGCCGATTCGGATGGTGCTTCGTGGTTTCGTGATAGTGTCTGGCGATTCCTATGGCATCCATTGTCGTGTACGCATCGCGCTGGACGATCGGTGTGTGCGGATGAAAGCGTTTACACGGAGGGCGCACTCATCCGACGTTTCCCTTTGACCGTCGTCAGCCGTTAATCTACTGGAAATTGACCATGTTCGAAATCAAGAAGCAACTCAGCTAAGAATGCCTGATTGCCCATGAGAGTCCCGCACGACAGTCGACTGCAATTCATGGCTACCTACCTCCCCTCAATCCGTTGTTCGCGCGTCCGTCGCGGTTGCAATGCTTCATCACCAAACCGAGCCACCCGTCATGTTGGTAGCGACGAAACCAACGCGATGTAACCGCCACTGATAATGTATCATGCATTCTGGCAGACTCTAGCCTGGAATCTCCGGTCGGAGGTCGCGGACTCCCCGAAAAAAAGCCCGAAACTCCGAAGGGGGATAGCATCGTGCGTGCGAGCGATTTTTGGGGTGGGCATGGGCAAAAACAAGAACGAAATTGGGTCCCATGCTTGGTCATGGACATGCAAAACCACGGTTTGCTTGGGAGAGGGTTATCTTAACCGGTACCCGCGCATATTCGACGGGTTTGGGTTCAAAAACGTAGTGAAAATGGGTCCCATGTAATGAGAACGGGGTTAAGTACATGTCGTCGCGCGACCAACGCTTGGGGTCGTTCCACAATTCGCTTTCGCATTTGGAGTCCCAACTTAGCGAGTGTCACGTGTTGGCATCGCGTGTGACGCGCCGAAAGTTGCGCGGAAACGATTCGAAAACCGCCTGAAAACAAGCCGAAAACGCATCGCAAACATGTTGTAAAGAATAGGCATCGAAGCGCGTGCCGTATGATGACACTGTTTTTCTACAACGGACCCGTTGTAGAATTTTTTGCGTCATCTATTGACACTGTGTAGATTATGGTATATGTTGTACATAGTTCGATGCAATGTGCATCGACGAAGTGACCCCGCGACGCGCTAACGTCCGGGGTCGTGGTCCGAGACTAATCAGGAGTCCCGAACAATGCAAACCGTATCATCTTTTCCCGCGCGCGACAACGGAAGTGAATCGAAAGACAAGGCGAAAGGTCTGCGCCAACGCATCGACGATAGCGTCGAAGCGCTCGCCAAAGCCGTCGACGACGTACGCGCGTCCGAGACATTCAAGGAATACTTGGACGTTCAAGCGCGATTCCACAAGT